>NZ_VSSB01000001.1:0-294880 GCF_008122505.1 Agromyces mariniharenae
TGAGCCAGGATCAAACTCTCCAAAAAAAATGTTCAACCAACACCCCGAAGAGCGCCGGTCAAGAGTTGACCTCTGACAGACAGAACAATCAATACTGACTGTCCATCAATCCAAAGGAATCCCACCAGGCCAAAAGGCCCAGTCGGGGTTCAAAAATTGGCATTGAACATAGTGCACGCTGTTGAGTTCTCAAGGAACGGACGCACCCGACGTTAGGACCCCGTGGGGCCGATCAGTCGGAGCTGTTTCGTTCTCAACCGGTCATCCCATGAGGACGGTTCCGGATGCTTCGAGCTCTGCGAAGAGATGCTCTTCGAGGCTCGGGATCTTCGTGCCGCTTGAGGCCGAGAGGCTGTGGTCCTGATGGACCCTGCCGCTCTCTCGCTCCTGTGGGGCAACGAATGAATACATTACGTCGATCCGGGGGGTCGTGCAACTCGGCGTTGCATCCCGGGCGTGTCGCACCTCGGACCCCCGGAATTCCGCGGATCTGGGCGCTCGACCCCGAGAACGCCGGAGGCCCCGATCGCTCCCCCGACGGGGAACGATCGGGGCCTCCGGCCGAGGCATCCGTCGGCTATTCGACGAAGACGCCGGCGAGGGTCTTCTTGCCGCGCCGGAGCACGGCCATGCCGCCGGGAGGAACGCGGCCCTCGAGGGTCGCGGTCTCGTCGTCGACGCGTACGTTGTCGAGCGAGACGCCGCCCTGCGCGATCGCGCGTCGACCCTCGCTCTGGCTCGCGACGAGTCCGGTGTCGGCGAGCAGCTGCGCGATCGACGCGTTCGGCGAGGTGGTCGTGTTCGGCAGCTCGCGCAGCGCCGACTCGAGGGTGTCGGGATCGAGCACCGAGAGGTCGCCCTGGCCGAAGAGCGCCTGCGAAGCCGCGAGGACCGCGGCCGTGGCATCGGGCCCGTGCACCAGGGTCGTCACCTCATGGGCGAGCACGCGCTGCGCCTCGCGCCTGAACGGCTCGCGCTCGACGAGTTCCTCGAGCTCCTCGATGCGCGCGCGACTCAGGAAGGTGAAGACCTTGAGCCGCGAGATCACGTCGGCGTCGTCGGTGTTGAGCCAGAACTGGTAGAAGCGGTAGGGGCTGCACATCGCGGCATCCAGCCAGATGGCGTTGCCTTCGCTCTTGCCGAACTTGGTGCCGTCGGAGTTCGTGATGAGCGGCGTGCCGATCGCGTGCACGTGCTCGCCCTCGACCCGGTGGATGAGGTCGGTGCCGCTCGTGAGGTTGCCCCACTGGTCGCTGCCGCCCGTTTGCAGCCGGCAGTCGTACTGCCGGAAGAGCTCGAGGTAGTCGAACCCCTGCAGGATCTGGTAGCTGAACTCGGTGTAGCTGATGCCGACGTCGGAGTTCAGGCGCGACGCGACGGCGTCCTTCTTCAGCATGGTGCCGACGCGGTAGTGCTTGCCGATGTCGCGCAGGAAGTCGATGGCCGAGAGGCCCGAGGTCCAGTCGAGGTTGTTGACCATGCGCACCGCGTTGTCGCCCTCCCCCGAGAGGAAGCGGCTGACCTGGCCGCGGAGGTAGCCGACCCATTCGGCGACGGTCTCCTTGGTGTTGAGCGTGCGCTCGGCCGTGGGGCGCGGATCGCCGATGAGCCCGGTGGACCCGCCGACGAGCCCGAGCGGCTTGTGGCCCGCCAACTGGAGGCGCCGAAGCGTGAGGATCTGCACCAGGTTGCCGAGGTGGAGGCTCGGGGCGGTGGGGTCGAACCCGCAGTAGTACGTGATCGGCTCGCCGGCGAGGAGCTCCTTCAGCGCAGCCTGGTCGGTCGACACGTGCACGAGGCCGCGCCAGTTGAGCTCCTCCCAGACGTCTTCGAAGGAGGCGTCGTTCTGCTGGGAAGCGAGGATCTCGGGGTCTGACACGCCAGCAAGGCTATCAGCGGGATGCTCATCGAAGACTTCGAGCCATATCCTTGATTCTCAGTGCTCAAGTCTCTATCATTGATCTTGCATAGTTCATCTCTCATCATTGATCACCGCGATTCAAGCCCGACGACCTGAGCGCCGCGGGCGGGAAGGATCAGGGATGTTCGTCATCACCGCCGACCAGGTCGCCAGCCGCCGCGACGCCGACCGCACGGGCGCCCTCGTCGAGGCGCTCGCCGAGCGCTACGCCGACCAGCTCGTGCTCCCCGCCGACCAGACCGCCGGCGACGAGATCCAGCTCGTCACGCGCTCGGCGTCCACCGCCCTCGCCGTCGTGCTCGACGCCACGCGCACCGGACGGTGGAGCGTCGGGCTGGGCGTCGGCGGCATCCGGATGCCGCTGCCCGATGCCGCACGCAAGGCCTCCGGGTCGGCGTTCATCGCGGCCCGCGAAGCGGTGGGGGCCGCGAAGCGCGCCGACGGCCGGTTCGCGCTGCGCGCCGCGGGCGATCCGCAGGCGGCGGCCGATCTCGAGGCGCTGGTCCGGCTCCTCCTGCTGCTCCGCGAGCGCCGAACCGAGCCCGGCTGGGAGGTCGTCGAGCTCATGCGCACGGGCCACCAGCAGAAGGAGGCCGCCGCGATCCTCGACGTGAGCGCCGCCGCCGTGAGCGCCCGCCTGAAGGCGGCGATGTGGCGGGCCGAGGAGGATGCCAGGCCCGTCCTCGAACGGCTGCTGGCCGAGCTCGACGAGCGGCTCGCTGCGCACAGCGCCGGCGAATCGGGAACCGCCGCGGCGGAGTGACCACGCCACCCCGTGGTGCCTCGCTACACTGCTCGAAGCTGCGGCCGCCGGGTCGCCGCCCGGAAGGAGCACCGTGAACCTCGTCGCCGTCGCCGATGGCATCTCCTGGTCGGCGCTCCTGCTGTTCCTCACGGCGGCGACGGCCCTCTCGGTGCTCGCGTTCCTGCGTCCACGGCCGGCGCTCGTGTGGTTCGCCGCAGGCGCGCTCGGCGTCGCGCTGCTGGCGGCCGCCTCCATCTCGGAGCCGACCGGGCGCACGGGATTCGGGCCGCTGGTCACGATCCTCGCGTTCACGGCGGCGGTGTTCGGCGGCAGCCCCGCCGCGGCCACCGCGCTCAACCTCGCGATGGGCGGCACCGTGGCGCCCGGCCTGCACGGCGGCATCATCGTCGCCGAGCGCCCGACGCCGGCCGAGCAGCGCCAGGGCGTGACGACGGGCGTCCGCCGGGAAGTGCTGCGCGGCGGGCTCACGATCGGCATCCTCGAGCGCATCGCGACGGCGGGCACCATCATGGCCGGGTTCCCCGAGGGCCTCGCGATCGTCGTCGCGGTGAAGGGCGTCGGCCGCTTCACCGAGCTCGAGGCGCCCGAGGCGCGCGAGCGGTTCATCATCGGCACGTTCGCCAGCCTCATCTGGGCGTGCGCGGCCGCGCTCGTCGCGCACCTCGCGCTGCGCTGAGCCTCGCTTCCGCGGAACGACCGCCTCAGTCGTCGGAGCGCGCGTGCCGCCGGTACGGCGAGACGCCCGGCTCGCCGGGGATCCAGAAGCGCCACGGGAACGCCGCTCCCCCGCCGGCGCCGCTCACGCCGGTGCGCGGGCCCGACTCGAACGGCTCGGGAGCGGTCGGCACCTCGAGCGCGTACGGCGGCGCGAGCAGGTCGTCGCCGCTCGCCGACAGGGGCACGCCGAGGGCGACCGCGAGCCGGGCGGGTCCGCGCGCGAGGTCGCGATCGGATGCCCCGGGCCGCCGCAGCCGCGCGAGCTCGAGCCCCTCGACCACGGTGCCCCCGCGCAGCAGCACGGCCGACGACGATCCCGGATGCCCCGCCACGACGTTGAGGCACGTGTGCATGCCGTACGTGAAGTACGCGTACAGGTGCGCGGACTCGCCGAACATCACCGCGTTGCGGCGGGTCTGGCCGCGGAACGCGTGCGAGCCGGGATCCTCGCCGACGCCGCGATACGCCTCGACTTCGGAGAGGCGGATGGCGACGCGGCCCTCCTCGGAGTCGTGCGCGAGCACCGCCCCGAGCAGGAGCGGCGCGAGCTCGACGGAGTCGCGCGCGAACCACTCGCGTCCGACGGCGACGAGGGCCTCCGACATCGCTCGCTCAGCGACCGCGGCCGGCGGCCGGCAGGCCGACGACGAGGTGGCGCACGCGGTCCGTGAGGCGGGCGAACTGCTCGTCGACGCGCGTCGGTGCGGTGCCGCCGATGCCGTCGCGGCTCGCGACCGAGCCCTCGACCGTCAGCACCTCGCGCACGTCGGGCGTGAGGTGCGGCGAGATCGCGGCCAGCGCGGCATCGTCGACGGCGTCGAGCCCCAGCCCGCGCTCCTCCGCGTAGCGCACGAGCGCGCCCGTGATCTCATGGGCGTCGCGGAACGGCACGTGGCGCTTCACGAGCCACTCCGCGACATCCGTCGCCAGGGAGAAGCCGGCGGGCGCGAGCTCGGCCATGCGGTCGGTGTGGAACTCGAGCGTCGCGATCATTCCCGTGAACGCCGGCAGCAGCACCTCGAGGGTCTCGACCGAGTCGAACACCGGCTCCTTGTCCTCCTGCAGGTCGCGGTTGTACGCGAGCGGCAGCGCCTTGAGGGTCGCGAGGAGGCCGGTGAGGTTGCCGATCAGTCGGCCCGACTTGCCGCGCGCGAGCTCGGCGATGTCGGGGTTCTTCTTCTGCGGCATGATCGACGATCCGGTCGAGTAGCCGTCGTCGAGCGTGACGAAGCCGAACTCGCGGGTGTTCCAGAGGATGACCTCCTCGGCGATGCGCGAGAGGTCGATGCCGATCATCGCCGCGACGAAGGCGAACTCGGCGACGACGTCGCGGCTCGCGGTGCCGTCGATCGAGTTCTCGGCGGGCGCGGCCAGGCCGAGGTCGCGGGCGACGGATGCCGCGTCGAGCCCGAGCGTCGACCCGGCGAGCGCTCCCCCTCCGTACGGCGACACGTCGGCGCGCTTCGTCCAGTCGAGGAGCCGCTCGAGGTCGCGGGACAGTGCCCAGCCGTGCGCGAGCAGGTGGTGCGCGAGGAGCACGGGCTGCGCGTGCTGCAGGTGCGTGCGGCCGGGCATGACGGCGGTGCGGTGCGCGTCGGCCTGCGACGCGAGCGCGTCGACGAGGTGCACGAGCTGCTGGCCGATGACGGCCGCGTGGTCCTTGAGGTAGAGCCGCACGAGCGTGGCGATCTGGTCGTTGCGGCTGCGACCGGCGCGGAGCTTGCCGCCGAGCTCGGGGCCGACGATGCCGATGAGTGCCGCCTCGAGCGCGCCGTGCACGTCCTCGTCGGACTCGGCGGCGACGACCTCGCCCGAGGCGACGCGCGCCTCGAGCGTGTCGAGGCCGGCGAGCATGGCGCCGAGCTCGTCGTCGCTCAGGTACCCCGCTGCCGCGAGCGCGCGGGCGTGCGCACGCGAGCCGGCCAGGTCGTAGGGCGCGAGCTGCCAGTCGAAGTGCGTCGACTTCGAGAGGCGGGCGAGCTCGGGCGACGGGCCGCTCGCGAAGCGCGCGCCCCAGAGCGCGCCCTCGTTCGTGCCGTGCTCGGAGGTCGTGCCGTCGGTGCCCTCGGGTCCGCCGGTGCCGGGTGCGTCGGTCATCACGCGTCCTTCCGCTCGAGCAGCCACACGAGCAGCGCCTTCTGGGCGTGCAGGCGGTTCTCCGCCTCGTCCCAGATGATCGACTGCTCGCCGTCGATCACGTCGGCGGTCACCTCGTAGCCGCGGTCGGCGGGCAGGCAGTGCATGAAGACCGCATCGGATGCCGCGAGCGACATGAGCTCGCGATCCACCCGGTAGGCGCCGAAGGTCGCCACGCGGTGCGCCTTCTCGTCCTCCTTGCCCATGGAGACCCAGGTGTCGGTCACGACGACGTCGGCGCCGGCGGCTGCCTCCGCGGCATCCGTGTACAGCGTGACGGAACCGCCGGTCGAGTCGGCGATGCGGTCGGCGTCGGCGACGACGGATGCCGCGGGCGCGAACTCCTCGGGCGAGGCGACGCGCACGTGCATGCCCGCGGTCACGCCCGCGAGCACGTACGACTGCGCCATGTTCGAGGCGCCGTCGCCGAGGAACGTCACGGTAAGGCCGGCGAGGTCGCCCTTGTGCTCGCGGATCGTGAGCAGGTCGGCGAGCAGCTGGCACGGGTGGAAGTCGTCGGAGAGCGCGTTGACGACGGGCACGGTCGTGCCGGCGGCCATCTCCTCCAGTCCGGCCTGCCCGTAGGTGCGCCAGACGATGGCGGACACCATCCGCTCGAGCACGCGGGCGGTGTCGGACGGGGTCTCCTTGCCGCCGAGCTGGCTGCTCGCGGTCGAGATGATGAGCGGGGAGCCGCCGAGGTCGGCGATGCCGACCGCGAACGACACCCGCGTGCGGGTCGAGGACTTGTCGAAGATCACGGCGACGGTCTGCGGCCCGGCGAGCGGCTTCACCGCCCAGCGGTCCTGCTTGAGGCGCTCGGCGAGGTCGAGGATCTCGGCCTGCTCGGCGGGCGTGATGTCGTCGTCGCGGAGGAAGTGGCGGGTCATGCGGTTCCGTTCATGTCGGGACGGTCGGGGAGGTCAGCGGCGCGTCGACGCGACGGCGTCGAGTGCTCGGGAGAACTTGTCGGCGAACTCGTCGACCTCGGCGTCGCCGATGATGAGCGGCGGCGCCATGCGGATGGTCGAGTCGTTGGCGGCGTTGACGATGAGGCCGGCGCGCATCGCCTCGGCCGCGAGCGGCATGGCGACCGGCTCGGCGAGGGCGACGCCGAGGAGCAGTCCGCGTCCGCGGGTGCCCGTGACGAGCGGCGAGCCGATCGCGTCGACGCGCTCGCGGATCTGGCCGCCGCGCGCGGCGGCGTTCTCGACGAGTCCGCCGGTCTCGATCTCGTCGAGCACGGCGTTGGCGACCGCGGTGGCGAGCGGGTTGCCGCCGAACGTCGAGCCGTGCTGGCCCTTCGAGTAGAGCGACGATGCGCGCCCGAACGTGACGAGTCCGCCGATCGGGAAGCCGCCGCCGATGCCCTTCGCGACCGTGATCGCGTCGGGCGTGATGCCCGAGTGCTGGAAGCCGAACCACTGGCCGGTGCGACCCGCGCCGGTCTGGATCTCGTCGACGATGAGCAGCGCGCCGTGCCGCTCGGTGAGCTCGCGGGCCGCCGTCATGAAGCCGTCGGGCAGCTCGACCACGCCGGCCTCGCCCTGGATCGGCTCGACGAACAATGCCGCGACCGACTCGTCGATGGTCGCCTCGAGCGCCGCGATCGTCGCGGGGATGTGCTCGACGCCGCCGGGCAGCGGCTCGAACGCCTCGCGCATGTGCGGCTTGCCGGTGAGCGCGAGCGAGCCCATGGTGCGCCCGTGGAAGCCGTCGACGAGCGCCACGACCCGTGAGCGCGCACCGCCCGAGTTGTTGAGCCGGGCGAGCTTGAACGCCGCCTCGTTGGCCTCGGCGCCGGAGTTGCCGAACCAGGCCCGTCCGTGTTCGCCCGCACCGGCGAGCCGGATGAGGCGCTCGGCGAGCTCGAGGGCCGGCTCGGTCGTGAAGTAGTTCGACACGTGCGCGAGGCGCGACGCCTGCGCCGTGACCGCCTCGACGAACACCGGATGCGCGTGGCCGAGCGAGTTCACGGCGATGCCGGCGAGGAAGTCGAGGTACTCATGGCCCGCGTCGTCCCACACCCGCGCGCCCCTGCCGTGGTCGAGCTTCGCGAGCGGCATGCCGATCGAGCGCATGATGCGCCGGTCGAAGCGCGCCTGCCAGTCGAGCACGTCGATATCGGTCATGCGGGCACCACCTCCGTGCCGATGCCCGACTGGGTGAACACCTCGAGCAGGATCGAGTGCGGGATGCGGCCGTCGATGATCGCGGCCTTCGCCACGCCGCCCTCGACGGCCTCGAGGCATGCGGTCATCTTCGGGATCATGCCCGACTCGAGGTGCGGGAGCAGCGCGATGAGCTCCGGCACGTCGATGACCGACACGAGCGAGTCGCGGTTCGGCCAGTCGCGGTAGAGGCCGGCCACGTCGGTGAGGATGACCAGCTTCGCCGCACCGAGGGCGACCGCGAGGGATGCCGCGGCGGAATCCGCGTTCACGTTGAGCGACTGGCCGGGGTTCGCGGCGTCGGGCGCGATCGACGAGACGACCGGGATTCGGCCGGCGTCGAGCTGCGCGTGCACGGCCGCCGGATCGACCGCGACGACGTCGCCGACGAGTCCGAGGTCGACCTCCGCCCCGTCGACGATCGCGCCGCGGCGCCGTCCGGTGAACAGGCCCGCGTCCTCGCCGGAGAGGCCCGCCGCGAGGGGGCCGTGCCGGTTGATGAGCGAGACGAGCTCGCGGTTCACCTGCCCCGACAGCACCATGCGCACGACGTCCATGGCCTCGGGCGTGGTCACGCGGTAGCCGCCGCGGAACTCGCTCTCGATGCCGAGCCGCGACAGCATCGACGAGATCTGCGGCCCGCCGCCGTGCACGACCACGGGCTTGATGCCCGCGTACCGCAGGTACACCATGTCCTCGGCGAAGGCGCGCTGCAGCTCGGCGCTCACCATCGCGTTGCCGCCGAACTTCACGACGATCGTCTCGCCGTGGAAGCGCTTCAGCCAGGGCAGCGAGTCGATGAGCACCTGCGCCTTGGCATGTGCGGACGCGGCATCCGCCCCGTCGTCGGCCGCGCCCTCGACGGCGTGCGGGATTCCGTTCTCGTTCTCGTCGGTCATGCTCAGCTCGCGTAGGCGCTGTTCTCGTGCACGTAGTCGTGCGTGAGGTCGTTGGTCCAGATGGTGGCGGATGCCTCGCCCGCGTGCAGCTCGATGAGCACGTGCGTGGCGCGCGGGGTGAGGTCGACCTGCTCGCGCGGCGCGTCGGGGCGGCCGGCGTGGCAGACCCGGACGCCGTTCATCGACACGTCGACGAGGTAGGGGTCGAACGGCGCCTGCGTCGTGCCGATCGCGGCGAGCACACGGCCCCAGTTCGGGTCGTTGCCGAAGATCGCCGCCTTGAACAGGTTGTTGCGGGCGACGGAGCGGCCCACCTCGACGGCGTCGTCCTCGGTCACGGCGCCGCGCACCTCGATCGTGATGTCGTGGCTCGCGCCCTCGGCGTCGGCCTGCAGCTGCAGCGCGAGCGACCGGCACGCCTCGGTCACCGCGTCGGTGAACGCGGCGGGATCGGGCGTCACGCCCGACGCCCCCGACGCCATGAGCGTGACCTGGTCGTTCGTCGACATGCAGCCGTCGGAGTCGAGCCGGTCGAACGTCACCCGGGTGGCGGCGCGCAGCGCCTCGTCGAGGCGCGCGGGCGGCACGAGGCCGTCGGTCGTGAGCACGACGAGCATGGTCGCGAGGCCCGGCGCGAGCATGCCCGCCCCCTTCGCGATGCCGCCGACGCGCCATCCGTCGCCCTCGACGACCACGGTCTTGGGCTTCGTGTCGGTCGTCATGATCGCGCGCGCGGCATCCTCGCCGCCCTGTGGCGTCAGCCGGGCGACCGCCGACAGCACCCCCTCCTCGAGGACCTCGATGTCGAGCTGCTCGCCGATGAGTCCCGTGGAGCAGACGAGCACGTCGCCCGAGGAGACGCCCAGCGCGGAGCCGGCGGTCTCGGCCGTGTGATGCGTGACCTGGAAGCCCTCAGGTCCCGTGAAGCAGTTCGCGCCGCCCGAGTTCAGCACGATCGCGGCGGCCTGGCCGTCGGCGATCGCCTGCTCCGACCAGAGGATGGGGTTCGCCTTCGCGCGGTTGGACGTGAACACGGCCGCCGCCGCGTTCGACGGTCCGCGGTTCACGATCACGGCGAGGTCGAGGGCGCCCGAGCGCTTGATGCCGGCGGCGATGCCCGCGGCCTCGAAGCCGGCGGGTGCGGTGACGGTCACGGTGCGACTCCGTTCACGGGGAGGCCGGTCGACTCGGCGATGCCGAGGGCGATGTTGGCCGACTGGATCGCCGCGCCCGCGGTGCCCTTCACGAGGTTGTCGACCGCCGCGACGACCACCACGCGGCCGGCCGTCTCGTCGACCGCGAGGCCGAGGAGGGCCGTGTTGGCGCCGAGCACGTCGGCGGTACGCGGGAACTGCCCGGGCGGCAGGAGCTGGACGAACTGCTCGCCCGCGTAGGCGTCCTCCCACGCCGCACGCACCGTCGCGGCATCCGTGCCGGGCACGATGCGCGCCGTCGACGTGGCGAGGATGCCGCGGGACATCGGCACGAGCACGGGCGTGAACGAGATGGTGGGCTCGGACGCGCCGGCCCAGCGCAGGGCCTGTGCGATCTCGGGGATGTGCCGGTGCACGCCGCCCACGGAGTAGGGGTTCGCCGAGCCGAGGATCTCGCTCGCGAGCAGGTGCGCCTTGAGGCTCTTGCCCGCGCCCGACGGTCCGACCGCGAGCACCGACACGAGGTCGCGGTCCTCGATGACGCCCGCACGGATGCCGGGGGCGAGCGACAGCGCGACCGTGGACGCGTTGCAGCCGGGGGCCGCGATGCGGCGGGTGCGTGCGAGCCGGTCACGCTGCGTGCCCGACAGTCGCGGCAGCTCGGGGACGCCGTAGCTCCAGGCGCCGTGGTGGTCGCCGCCGTAGAAGGCCGCCCAGTCGGATTCGCGCTCGAGCCGATGGTCGGCGCCGCAGTCGATGACGAGCGTCTCGTCGGGCAGTTGCGCCGCGATCGCTCCGGATGCCCCGTGCGGGAGCGCGAGGAAGACCACGTCGTGTCCGGCGAGCGTCTCGGCGCTCGTCTCCTGGAGCGTCAGGTGCGTGTAGGCGCGCAGGTGCGGTTGCACCGCGACGAGCGGCTGGCCGGCGTTCGCGTGCGCCGTGACCGTGCGCACCTCGAAGTCGGGATGATCGGCGAGGAGACGGAGGATCTCCCCTCCGGCATAGCCGGACGCGCCGGAAACGGCGACGGAGTACGTCATGAATCCACCTTAGGGTCTGCGGGGTCGGGGCTGAGGTCCGGCGACGCCCCGCAGGCTCGGCAGATCAGGCCGCTGCAGGGGTCGCCGGGATTCGGCGGACGCCACGACGTCGGAGGCCGCGCTCGACGCCACGCGCGAGGCGTGCGGAGCGGTCGATCCGAGCGGTGGACATGCCCACGACCCTATCGAGCCGCCCCGCGTCGAGGCAATTCGGCGCGTCATCCGGCGACCTCGATCATGCTGCCGAATGGGCCTCCTTGTGGGTGTTGCCGCCGATGGTCGGGTGGCGAAGAATGTGCGCCAGTGCGCGCCGCTCCGACCCGAAGCCGTCGCGCGGACAGGGTGGGACACCATGGACCGACGGACCTTCCTCATGCTGACGGGCGCGGGCGCGGCGATGGCCGCCACGCAGGTCGCGGCGGCCCCGAGCCGCGGCTCAGGGAACCTGGGGCTGACCCCGTACTTCCGGAACACGGTGGTCTTCGACGTCGAACGCGGGCTCGTCGGGTTCGGTCCGTGCAGCTGACACTCCCCTAGGCTCGGTTCGACGACCGCGTCTGCGTCGTCGGGCTCGTCGGACGAGGAGGACCCATGTCCCTGCGCGTGCTGTTCATCGGCGGCAACGGCATCATCAGCTCGGCGTCGAGCGCCCGGATCGTCGCCCGCGGCGACGAGCTCACGCTGCTCAACCGTGGCACGAGCACGACCCGGCCTCGCATCGAGGGCGTGCGGCACCTCACGGGCGACGCCGGCGACCCCGCCTCGATCGCCGCCGCGATCGGCGACGAGACGTTCGACGTGGTCGCGAACTTCCGCTCGTTCACGCCCGACCAGGTCGCGCGCGACCTCGAGCTGTTCGAGGGGCGCTGCCGCCAGTTCGTCTACATCTCCTCGGCATCCGCCTACCAGAAGCCGATCGGGCACCTGCCCATCACCGAGTCGACGCCCCTGCGCAATCCGTACTGGCAGTACTCGCGCGACAAGATCGCGAGCGAGGACCTGCTCGTCGCGGCCTACCGCGAGCGCGGCTTCCCGGCCACGATCATCCGCCCGTCGCACACGTACGACGCGACGAGCGTGCCGCTCCTCGGCGGCTGGACCGCCATCGACCGCATGCGCCGTGGCAAGCCGGTCATCGTCCAGGGCGACGGCACCAGCCTCTGGACGCTCACGCACACGCGCGACTTCGCCGTCGCATTCACGGGCCTGCTCGGCAACGAGCGGGCCGTCGGCGAGGCGTTCCACATCACGTCCGACGAGGTGCTCACCTGGGACCAGGTGGGCGCCGCGCTCGCCCGCGCGGCCGGCGCGGAGTTCCGGCCCGTGCACGTCGCGAGCGAGGCGATCGCGCGCGAGCTCCCCGAGGACGGACCCGGCCTCGTCGGCGACAAGGCGCACTCGGTGATCTTCGACAACACGAAGGTGAAGTCGCTCGTGCCCGAGTACCGCGCGGTCATCCCGTTCTGGCGCGGCGCGCACGAGATCGTCGACTGGCACGACGCCGACGCGTCGCGTCGCGAGGTCGACGCCGAGCAGGATGCCGCGTTCGACCGGCTCGTCGAGCGCTACGGCGCCTGACCATCGCTATTCCCGGATCGCCGCGCCCGTGCGCTCGCGGGCGACCGCGGCGCCGGCGAGCTTCGCCTCGCTCGCCTCGGCGGCCGTCAGCGTGCGGTCGTCGGCGCGGAACCGCAGCGCGAACGTGAGGCTCTTCGACCCCTCGGGCACGCCCGTGCCGCGGTAGTCGTCGACGAGGTGCAGCTCCTCGAGGAGCGCACCGGCGCCCTCGCGCACTGCTCCGGCGACGGTCGAGGCGGGCACGCCCGCGTCCACGAGGAGCGAGAGGTCCTGCGTCGCCGCCGGGTACGTGCCGATCTGCCCGGCCTCGAGCCCCGGCTCGGTGAGCGCGATGACCGCATCGAGGTCGAGCTCGACGACGGCGACGACGCGCGGCAGGTCGTTCTCCTCCGCGACGGAGGGCAGCAGCTCGCCCGCGAACCCGACCGGACGGCCGGCCACGCGCAGCTCGGCGGTGCGGCCCGGGTGGAGCGCCTGGTGCGAGCCCTGCGCCACCTCGATCTCGGCGCCGACCGCGAGCGCCACCTGGCGCACGACGTCGAGCGCGTCGACGATGCCTGCGGGCACCGCCGCCTGGCCGGGCTGCTTCGTCACGACGTCGCCCACGAGGAGCGCGCCGACGTGCCGCGGCTGCGGCGGGATGCCCGCCTGCAGCGCGTCGAGCTCGGCCTCGGACGGCCGCCGGTCGCCCACGGGCAGTTCGGCACTGCCGTAGGTGCGCCCCGCCTCGGGGAGGAACACGAGCCCGAGCTCGAACAATGAGACGTCGACGAGGCCGCGCGAGCGGTTGCGCTTGGCCGCGGCGACGAGCCCCGGCAGCAGCGAGCGCCGCAGGAGCGCGGCCGAGGCGTCGAGCGCGTTCGCGAGCTTCACGGATGCCACGGACGAGCCGTCGGCGCTGCCGAACCGCGCGTTCTCGTCCTCGGTCGCGAACGGGAACGAGAGCACCTCGGTGGATCCGGCCGCGGCGAGCGCGTCGGCGACCCGGCGCCGGATGCGCTGCGAGCGCGTGAGGCCGCGTCCGGGCGGGGCGACGGGGAGCACCGACGGGATGCGGTGGTACCCGGCGAGGCGAGCCACCTCCTCGGCGAGGTCGGCCTTGCCGGTGAGGTCGGGACGCCACGACGGCGGCACGACGGAGAAGCCCTCGGCGGTGCGCGTGATCGCGCCGCCGATCTCGGCGAGCGCGTCGTGCACCTCCTCGTCGGTGTACTCGACGCCGATGAGCTCGGTCACGTACCCGTCGGGCAGCAGGATCGCCTCGCGCTCGGGCGCCTCGTGGATGAGCGAGCCGCCCGCGTCGGCGGTTCCGCCCGCGAGGTCGGCCATGAGCTGCGCGACGCGCGTCGCCGCCGCAGCGGCGATCTGCGGGTCCACGCCGCGCTCGAACCGCTTGGACGCCTCGCTCGGGAGCTTGTGGCGGCGCGCGGAGCGGGCGATCGACACCGGGTCGAAGTTCGCGGCCTCGATGAGCACGTTGCGCGTGGCATCCGACATCTCGGTGTCGGCGCCGCCCATGACGCCGGCGATGCCGATGGCGCCGCGGTCGTCGGTGATGAGGAGGTCCTCGGGGTCGAGCGTGCGCTCCTTGCCGTCGAGGGTCGTGATCACCTCGCCGGGGGTCGCGCGACGCACGACGATGCCGCCCTGCAGGCGGTCGAGGTCGTAGCCGTGGATCGGCTGGCCGAGCTCGAGCATGACGTAGTTCGTGATGTCGACGAGCACCGAGAGCGACCGGATGCCGGCGAGCTTCAGCCGCGCGACCATCCACGCCGGGGTCGGGCGGGTCGGGTCGACGTCGCGCACGATGCGCGTCGCGAACACCGACGAGCCGACGCGGCCGCGGATGGGCGCCTCGTCGCGGACCTCGACGGGGAACACGTCGCCCGAGCCGGCTGCGCCGGACACCGTCGCGGGGCTCGACAGCTCGACCGGGTCGCGGTACCGGGCGCCGGTCGCGTGCGCGTACTCGCGGGCGACGCCGCGGATGGAGAACGCGTAGCCGCGATCGGGCGTGACGTTGATCTCGACGGCGGCGTCGTTCAGGCCGAGCAGCTCGATCGCGTCGGTGCCGACGGGCGCGTCGATGCCGATCGTCGACAGGCGCAGGATGCCCTCGTGGTCGTCGCCGAGGCCGAGCTCGCGCGCCGACGCGATCATGCCGTCGGACACGTGACCGTAGGTCTTGCGCGCGGCGATCGGGAACGGGCCGGGCAGCACAGCGCCCGGCAGCGTCACCACGACCTTGTCGCCGACGAAGAAGTTGCGGGCGCCGCACACGATGCCGTGCACCGCGTCGCCGCCGTCGGCCGCCGTCTCGCCATCGGGCGCGACGCGCACCTGGCACCAGCGGATGGTCTTGCCGTTGGACTGCGGCTCCTCGGTGAACTCGAGGACCTCGCCCACGACGATCGGGCCCTGGAGCTCGAACGTGTGCACGTCCTCCTCCTCGAGGCCCACCTGCACGAGGGCGGCGTGCACGTCTTCAGGCGTCGAACCCGGCACGAGCTCGACGTATTCGGCGAGCCAGCTCAGGGGCACTCGCATGTCTCAGACCACCATTCCGAACTGCTGGGAGAACCGGACGTCTCCCTCGACCATCTCGCGCATGTCCTGCACGCCGTTGCGGAGCATGAGCCCGCGCTCGATCCCCATGCCGAACGCGAAGCCCGTGTAGACCTCGGGGTCGATGCCCGCGGCCTTCAGCACGTTGGGGTGCACCATGCCGCAGCCGCCCCACTCGATCCAGCGCGCGCCGCCCTTGAAGGTCGGGTGCCAGAAGTCGAGCTCGGCGCTCGGCTCGGTGAAGGGGAAGAAGCTCGGGCGCAGGCGGACCTTGGCCTCATCGCCGAAGATCGACTTCACGAAGTGGTCGAGGGTGCCGCGCAGGTGCGCCATGGTGAGGCCCTTGTCGACCGCGAGGCCCTCGAACTGCATGAACACGGGCAGGTGCGTGGCGTCGAACTCGTCGGTGCGGTAGACGCGACCGGGTGCGAGCACGTAGATCGGCACCTCGCGCTCGAGCATCGAGCGCACCTGCACGGGGCTCGTGTGGGTGCGCAGCACGAGGTGCGCCTCGGGCGGGTCGACGAAGAAGGTGTCCTGCATGGCGCGCGCCGGGTGGTCGGCGTCGAAGTTCAGCGCGTCGAAGTTGAACCACTCGCTCTCGACCTCGGGGCCCTCGGCGATCTCCCAGCCCATGCCGGTGAACACGTCGCACACCCGGTCCTGCAGCAGGGCCAGCGGATGCCGCGCCCCGGCCGTGTACCGCGATGGCAGCGCCGTGACGTCCACCGCCTCCGCCTCGAGCTGTGCGGCCGCCTCGGCCTCGAGGATCTCGGCCTCGCGCACCGCGAACGCCTGGTTCACGCGACCGCGCGCGCCGCCCACCAGCTTGCCGAGGGCGGCCTTCTGGTCGTTCGGCACGTTGCGGAGCTCGGCGTTGAGCTGCGCGAGGGTCGACTTCTCCCCCGTGTGCTTGGTGCGGACCTGCTTCAGCGCGGCGGAGTCGCCCGCCGCGGCGATCGCCGCGAGTGCGGCGTCGACGGCCGCCTGGACGGCCTGCTCGGTGATTTCACGGGGCTCGGACACAAGGAACGAGTCTAGCGGGCGGGCGTGGTGCGATGAGGCCGCGACGCCCCCCGGCCCGCGTCGTCGCGAGCGCGCGGCGCCGCTCGGGCATCGGGCGACCGCGACGACGTCGATCAGGTGCCGGGTCCGCGTGCCTCCGCGCGCGCCTCGGTGACGAGCAGCCCCTGCGTCGGGTCCTCGACCGGCTGGGGACCACCGGCCTTGCCGCCGGTGCGGTACCGACGGTCGCCGCGCCGGGCGAGCCAGCGTGCGAACCACGACAGGCTGAGGTTCATCACGAGGTAGATCAGGAACGTGACGACCCACAGCGGGAAGAGGTAGCGGTTGCCGAAGAAGCTGCCGAGGTTGTTCATCGTGGTGCGCAGCAGCTCGGGGTAGCCCACGATGAAGCCGAGCGAGGTGTCCTTCAGGAGCACGACGAGCTGGGCGACGATGATCGGCAGCATCTGCCGGAACGCCTGCGGGAACTCCACGAGCATCTTCGACTGCAGCTGGCGCATGCCGAGGCTGAGGGCCGCCTCCCGCTGGCCGCGCGGCAGCGCGGCCAGGCCGGCTCGGAGCGCCTCGCCGATGAGTGCGCCGTTGTAGATCGCGAGCGCCGCGACGACGGCCCAGTAGTCGCCCGTCGCGAACACGAGCAGGATGAAGAGCATCATCAGCAGGACGGGCATGCCGCGGAAGAACTCGATGACGACGGCCGTCGGAATGCGGATCCACGGGTTGCGGGCGCTGCGCAGGAGCGAGAGCACGACGCCGAGCGCGACCGCGAGCACCGACGCGACGAGCGCGGCGCGCAGCGTGTTCCAGACGCCCTGGCCGATGAAGGTCCAGACCTCGGGGTCCAGGAAGATGTCCCAGCGCGACTCGTCGAACATGCCCGGCAGGGTGATGCCGCCGGACTCCTTGGGCGCGTTGAGCACGAGGAACATCCAGAGCAGGCCGCCGGCCACGGCCAGCGCCGCGATCACGGACAGTACCCGCGAGAGGGTTCGGGCGCGGGGGCCCGGCGCGTCGAACAGCACGTTCGCGTTGCTCATCGCTGCACCACCCACTTCCGCTCGAGTTGGACCGCGAGCAAGCCGAGCGGCACCGTGATGAGGAGGTAGAACGTCGCGACCCCCAGCAGGATGGGAATGACCGCGTCGCCGTTGTCGTTGGCCAGCTGCTTGCCGACGGCGAACAGCTCGACGACGAAGAACCCACCGGCGACCGAGGTGTTCTTCGTCAGGGCGATGAAGACGTTGATGAGCGGCGGGATCGTCATCCGGAAGGCCTGCGGGAAGATGACGAGCGAGACGGTCTGGCGGAATCCGAGGCCGACGCTGCGCGCGGCCTCGGCCTGTCCGACGGGCACGCCGTTGATGCCCGACCGCAGCGCCTCGGCGACGAACGGCGACGTGTACACCGACAGTGCGATGATCGCCGCGACGAGGTAGGGCAGGCGCGACCCGAGGTAGGGCAGCACGAGCGCGCAGAAGATCAGCACGAGGGTCAACGGGGTGTTGCGCACGATCTCGGTGTAGACGGTCGCCACGAGCCGGAGGGTCGCGACCGGCGAGATGCGCATCGCGGCCACGATCGTGCCGATGACGAGCGCAGCGAGCCCGCTCACGAGCAGCAGCAGGATCGTCGTGCCGAACCCGCTCAGGTAGGTCGGCAGGTTGTCGATGACGGCGTCCACGGAATCCCTTCGCCCGTGTGGTGCGGATGGACCCGGGCCGGCCGTTCCGCCCGGCCCG
Organism: Agromyces mariniharenae; assembly: GCF_008122505.1. Classification (NCBI taxonomy): domain Bacteria; kingdom Bacillati; phylum Actinomycetota; class Actinomycetes; order Micrococcales; family Microbacteriaceae; genus Agromyces; species Agromyces mariniharenae. The sequence goes on from NZ_VSSB01000001.1 coordinate 17,713, forward strand.
GGTCATCCATCGGTCGGTTCAGTAGCGGTCGACGGCAGGCGGGTCGATGAACGGCAGCACCGTGCCGGCCGTCTCGTTCCACGCCTCCTCGTAGCGGCCGTCTTCATAGGCCGCCTCGAGCACGTCGTTGATCCACATGCGGAACTCGGTGTCCTCGAGCGCGAGGCCGATGCCGTACGGCTCCTCCGTGAAGGGCTCGCCGACGACCTTGAACTCGCCCTCGTTCTGGGCCGCGAGGCCCGCGAGGATCACGTTGTCGGTCGACACCGCGACGACCTGGCCGCTGCGCAGCGGCTCGAGGCAGTTGGTGTACGTGTCGGTGAGCACCGGCTGCGCGCCGATCTCGGCGAGCTTCGCAGCGGGCGTCGAGCCCGTGACCGAGCAGACCGGCTGGCCCACGAGGTCCTCTTCGCTCTCGATGTCCTCGTTGTCGGCGAGCACGAGGATCGACTGGCCGGCCATGTAGTACGGACCGGCGAAGGAGACGACTTCCTTGCGCTTGTCGTTGATCGTGTACGTCGCGATGACGATGTCGACCTGGCCGTTCTGGATGAACGGCTCGCGGTTCGCGGACACGGTCTCGACCCACTCGATGTTGTCCTCGGAGATGCCGAGCTCGGACGCGATGATCTTGCCCATCTCGACGTCGAAGCCCTCGGGCTCGCCCGACGGGCCGACGAGGCCGAACAGCGGCTGGTCGAACTTCGTGCCGATGGTGATCGAGCCCGCCTCGGAGAGGTCGGCCATCGTCGTGCCGGCTTCGAAGGTGGGAGCCGCCTCGGGCGTCTCCTCGGCCTCGCCGCCGCCACCGCCACCGGCGCAGCCCGCGAGCGCGAGGGCCGTCGCGGCGCCCGCCGCGACGAGTGCGAATCTCATCCGTTTCATGTGTCTGCCTCTTCTCGTGTGGTGTTCCCTCGCCGCTCGTGGCAGCGCAGGCTTTCTCAGTGCTCGAGGATCTTCGAGAGGAAGTCCTTCGCGCGATCGGACTCGGGGTTGTCGAAGAACTGCGCCGGCGGCGCCTCCTCGACGATGCGGCCGTCGGCCATGAACATCACGCGGTCGGCCGCGCGACGCGCGAACCCCATCTCGTGCGTCACGACGATCATCGTCATGCCCTGCTCGGCGAGGCCGACCATGACGTCGAGGACCTCGTTGATCATCTCGGGGTCGAGCGCGCTCGTGGGCTCGTCCATCAGGATGAGCTTGGGGTTCATGGCGAGCGAGCGCGCGATCGCGACGCGCTGCTGCTGCCCGCCCGAGAGCTGCGCGGGCAGCTTCTTCGCCTGGTTGGCGACGCCGACGCGCTCGAGGAGCTCCATCGCCTTCGCGTCGGCGTCCTTGCGCGACATCCGCTTCACCCGGGTCGGCGCGAGCGTTACGTTCTCGAGCACCGTCTTGTGGGCGAAGAGGTTGAACGACTGGAACACCATGCCGACGTCGGCGCGAAGCTTCGCGAGCGCCGCGCCCTCCTCGGGCAGCTGCTCGCCGTCGATGGTGATCGTGCCGGAGTCGATGGTCTCGAGGCGGTTGATCGCGCGGCACAGGGTCGACTTGCCGGAGCCGCTGGGGCCGATGACCACGACCACCTCGCCGCGGTTCACGACCGAGTTGATGTCGTTCAGCACGTGCAGATCGCCGAAGTGCTTCTCGACGTGGTCGATGACGACGAGGGGTTCGCCGCGGCGCACCGAGATGTTCGACGTCGCGGGCGCCTGCTGGGTTGGCTCCATACCCCCCAAATTAGGGCGCGCAGGCCTGCCGCCACAAAGGCACGCGGCCGGTGGTTACCTATTCGTGACCCACGCTGCGCTGCGCGAAGGCGCTCTCGTACAGGCACACGGATGCCGCGGTCGCGAGGTTCATCGATTCGGCGTGTCCGTAGATGGGCACCGTCACCACGCGGTCGGCGAGCGCGAGCTGCTCGTCGGGGAGCCCGTGCGCCTCGTTGCCGAACAGCCACGCCGTCGGCCGCTCGAGCACGCCCTCGGTGCGGGCGGAGAGCAGGTCGTCGCCCTTCACGTCGGCGGCGAGGACCGTGAGCCCCGCGGCGCGGGCGCGCTCGAGCACGTCTTCCAGGTGGCCGCCCACGGCGACCGGGAGGTGGAAGATCGATCCCGTCGAGCTGCGCACGACCTTCGGGTTGTACAGGTCCACGGTGCGCCCGGTGAACACCACGGCGTCGGCGCCCGCGGCATCCGCTGCCCTGACGATGGTGCCCGCGTTGCCGGGGTCGCGCACCTCCTCGAGGATGGCGATGAGGCGCGGCCCCGCCGCGAACACGTCCTTCACGGCGGTCGGGAACTGGTGGCAGACGGCGACGAAACCTTGCGGCGTGACGGTGTCGGCCATCGCGTCGAGGACCTCCTCGGTCACGAACTCGACGTCGACGCCCGCGTCGACGGCCGTCTGCGCGATGTCGGTGTATCGCTCGAGCGCCGTGGGCGTGGCGTAGAGCTCGACCACGAGCTGCGGCCGGAAGGTGAGCGCCTCGGCGACGGCCTGCGGCCCCTCGAGCAGGAACAGCCCGCTCTCGATGCGAGCCGGCTTCTTCGCGAGCTTCGCGACGGCGCGGACGCGCGGCGACCTCGGGTTCTCGAGCATGGAGCCAGTCTAGGGACGACGGATGCCGCGGCGGACATGCGAAACGGCCCGGCACCCCGCGGATCGGGTGCCGGGCCGTTGGGCCGAAGCAGTGGCTACGCCGCGGTCTTCGGGGCCGAGGTGTCGGCCCCGAAGAACGCTGCGGGCCTGGCTACGCCGCGGTCTTCGGGGCCGAGGTGTCGGCGCTGAAGAACGCTGCGGGCCTGGCTACGCCGCGGTCTTCGGGGCCGAGGTGTCGGCCGGGAGGGCCTGCTTGGCGCTCTCGACGAGGGCCGCGAAGGTCGCGGGCTCGTTCACGGCGAGCTCGGCGAGGATGCGGCGGTCGACCTCGATGCCCGCGAGGCCGAGGCCCTGGATGAAGCGGTTGTAGGTGAGGCCGTTCTGACGCGAGGCCGCGTTGATCCGCTGGATCCAGAGGCGACGGAAGTCGCCCTTCTTCTTGCGGCGGTCGTTGTAGGAGTAGACGAGCGAGTGGGTGACCTGCTCCTTCGCCTTGCGGTAGAGGCGCGACCGCTGACCGCGGTAGCCCTCGGCGCGCTCCAGGATGACCCGACGCTTCTTGTGGGCGTTGACCGCCCTCTTCACTCTTGCCATTGCTCTGTTTCTTCCTTACGGGTCTCGCGGCTCAGCGGCCGAGAAGCTTCTTGACGACCTTGGTGTCGGGGGCCGACAGGACCTTGTCCGCGTTGAGGCGGCGGGTGCGCACCGAGGACTTGCCCTCGAGGTTGTGGCGCATGCCGGCCTGCTGCTTCTTGAGCTTCCCGGTACCGGTGATCTTGAAGCGCTTCTTGGACCCGGAGTGGGTCTTCTGCTTCGGCATCTCGTGTTTCTCCTTGGTTCTGCCGCCACCGGAGTGGCGGACGGGGGTGCTAGGCCTGGTCCTCGGTGGACTCGGCCGCCTGCGTCTCGGGCTCGCCCGCGGCATCCGCCGCCGGCCGCGCCTTCGCCGCAGCACGCTGTGCATTCGCCTCGGCCTTGGCCTCGGACTTGTTCTTCAGAGGAGCGATGACCATGACCATGTTGCGGCCGTCGATCGTGGGGTTGTGCTCGACCGTGCCGAACTCCACCACGTCTTCCGCGAAGCGCTGCAGGAGGCGGACGCCCATCTCGGGACGCGACTGCTCGCGGCCCCGGAACAGGATCATCGCCTTGACCTTGTCGCCGGCCTTCAGGAAGCCGACGGCGCGCTTCATCTTGGTCTCGTAGTCGTGCTTGTCGATCTTGAGGCGGAACCGGACCTCCTTGAGGACGGTGTTCGCCTGGTTGCGCCGCGCTTCCTTCGCCTTCTGCGCAGCCTCGTACTTGTACTTGCCGTAGTCCATGATCTTGACGACCGGCGGACGCGAGTTGGGTGCGACCTCGACGAGGTCGAGGTCGGCCTCCTGCGCGAGCCGCAGGGCCACCTCGATCTTCACGACGCCGACCTGCTCTCCGCCGGGTCCCACGAGGCGGACCTCGGGAACGCGGATACGGTCATTGGTACGCGGATCGCTGATGCGTGTTCTCCTCTACTCAAGCTGTGCTCGAACGGGAGGCGGATGCCGCCCGTCGACGAGAGCGGAAGATCCACGCAGGCTCGCATGGAATCACACCGTGCGGCACTACGGCACCCTGTCTACTTCCCTGCCTGAGCCGGAGGCTCGGTGGCGTGGAAGCGGAGTGCAATCGACCCGGTAACCTTGATGAAGCGGTATGCGCGGGTGGGAGAATCTCCACTTTCGTACCGGGGACTGGCCCCGGGCCCGCAGTAGTCTAACAGAGGATGTCTGTGAGCAACAGTTCAGACGAGTCCACCGTCGCCGACGCCACCCGCGACATCGCCGAGGTCCCCGCCGTGGAGGTCATCACGACCGCGGCCGTGCACCTCATGAGCGCCGCCGCCGTGAAGGTGGGCCTCGCCGACGACCCCGCGTCGCAGGTCGACCTCGACGAGGCGCGCAAGCTCATCAACGCCCTCGCGGGGCTCATCACGGCCGGCGCGCCCGAGATCAGCGACATGCACGCGCGGTCGCTGCGCGACGGGTTGCGCTCGCTCCAACTCGCGTTCCGCGAGGCCTCGCCCATCCCAGACGCGATCGGCCAGGGCCCCGGCGAGAAGTGGACGGGTCCGGTCAGCTAGGTCTGGCAGCTCGGGCACCAGTAGGAATCGCGGAGCTCGACGTCGTTGCGGCCGAGGCGGCCGTGCTCGATGGCCGTGCCGCACCGGCGGCAGGGCTCGCCGGCCCGACCGTAGACCCAGAGCCGCTCGCCGCGACGGTCGTTGCCGGTGGTCGTGCGCGCGATGCGGTCGCGGTTCGCGACGATCATGCGCCGCGCGACGTCGACGAGCGGCGGCACGTCGACCGTGGCGGTCGCACGATCGGGGCGGATGCCGCGCACGAAGCACGCCTCGTTGACGTACACGTTGCCGAGGCCCGCGAGGTTGCGCTGCTCGCCGAGCGCGACCGCGATCGGCACGTCGGCCTTCGACGCGATGCGCGCGGTCGCCTCGGCCGCGTCCCAGTCGGGTCCGAGCACGTCGGGCCCGAGGTACGCCATCCGGTCGGCCTCCTCGCTCGCCGGGAACACCTCGAGCACCCCGAGGTCGAACCCGACCGCGACCGCTCCGGGCACCGCGACGACCGCGCGCGCCTGGAAGCCCGGACGCGTCCAGCGCTGGCCGGGGCGGTAGACGCGCCACTCCCCCTCCATCTTCAGGTGCGAGTGCACGACCTGGTCGCCGATGCGCATGAGGAGGTGCTTGCCACGGCTGGCCACCGAGTGCACGGGCTGCCCCGCCAGGTCGACCGTCGCGTAGGCGGGCACGCGGAAGTCCGTGCGCTCGACCGTGCGTCCGGTGAGCGCCTGGTCGAGCCGACGGGCGGCCTGGTAGACGGTGTCACCCTCGGGCATCGAACCGCAGCCCCCTCGGCGTCTCGCGGAAGCCCGCCGCGCGCAGCGCCGGGTCGAGCACCGAGCCGTAGACGTTGGCGCCGTTCACCGTCTCGACCCGCAGCCGCTCGGCGCGCGCACGCCGGAGCGCGTCGGCCAGCGCGGTCGCGGAGGCGCCGAGCAGCTCGGGGTCGTCGGTGAACGCGAGCGCCGTGCGGCCGCCGCGCTCGAGGTAGAGCGTCGCCGCCCCGTCGACCATCGTGACGAACGCGCCCGCCTTGCGCGCGGGGCGGTGGGTGCCGTCGCCGGGCGGCTCGGGCCACTCGAGTGCCGCGCCGAACGGGTTGGCCGGATCGGTGGCCGCGAGCGCGATCGCGCCGCTCGCCGGCTGGGCGCGGAGCCGGTCGACGGCAGCGGTCGTCGCGAACTGCGCGCCGCCGAGCCCGTCGACGAAGTACCCGCGACGCACGCGCCCCGAGTCCTCGAACGCGGAGAGCGAGCGGTAGGCGAGCGCGAAGCCGCCCACGATGCCCTCGGCCACGACCGAGCCGCGGGTGACGACGCCGTAGCGCTCGAGCAGCGTCTCGCCCAGCGCCTGCGCGCGCGGGGTGGCGGCCGAGGTCGCGAGCGGGACGACCGACCATCGTCCGGCGGCGTGCGCGGGGTTCGCCGCCGCGCGGGCCGCGCGATCGGACGTGACGGATGCCGCGAGCGCGCGCCGGGTGAGGGAGCGGCCGCGCATCCTCGCGCGCGGTGCCGGCGCGCGGGTCTTGTGCGCGCCGCCGCCGGCGAGCAGCCCGCGGACGGGCGCGAACGTGTCGTTCGTCACGAGTCCGGCCCAGACGAGCCGCCAGAGCGCCTCGATGACCGCGCGGTCGTCGTCGGCGCCGACGGCTTCGACGAGCTGGCGGAAGAAGTAGCCGCCACCACCGCCGAGCACGGCGAGGAGCTCGGCCTCGAGCGGATCGAGCGGACCCGCCTCGGGCGGCGGCAGCGTGAGCGCCGCGGTCTCGGCGAGGTGCAGGCTGATCCAGCCGTCGTCGCCGGCAAGCGTGCCGGCCCCCGCCCAGAGCACCTCGCCCGACGCCGTGAGCTCGTCGAGCATGCCGGGGCGGTAGTCGTCGACGCGCGCGGGCAGCACGAACGCCTCCCACGCCGACGCCGGGATGCGGACGCCCTCGAGCTGCTCCACGACGGCGGCGACCCCGTCGACGCCGTGCAGGCGACCGCCGACGTGCTGCCAGTCGGGCAGGAAGCGGGCGAGCTGGCGGGGCTCGACGGGCTCGACCTCCTCGCGCAGCGCGGCGAGCGAGCGACGCCGGATGCGGCGGAGCACGCCGGCATCGCACCACTCGAGCCCGGCGCCGCCCGGCAGGAACTCGCCCTCGACGACGCGGCGCTCGGCGGCGAGCCGCCCGAGCGCGGCACGGGCGACGGCCTGGCCGATGCCGAAGCGCTCGGCGACCTGCGGCGTGGTGAACGGGCCGTGCGTGCGTGCGAAGCGACTCACGAGGTCGCCGAGCGGATCGCGCACCGACTCGCCGAACGCCTCGGGCAGCCCGGGCGGGATCGGCACGCCGAGCGCGTCGCGGAGGCGCGACACGTCTTCGACGGCGACGACCCAGTCGCGGCCCGCGAAGCGCACGCGTGCCGCGCGACGAGCGGCGACGAGCGCGTCGATCGCCGCAGCGGAATCGGTCTCGTCGTCGACGCGCTCGGCGATCTCGTCGGCGGCGAGCGGCCCGAGCCCCTGGAGCAGGTCGACGACCCCCTCGTCACCGCGGGCCCGGCGCTCGGGGTCGAGGCGCTGCAGCATCCGCTCGGTCTCGACCACCACCTCGGGGTCGAGGAGCTCACGGAGCTCGACGGTGCCGAGCAGCTCGGCGAGGAGCGCCGGGTCGAGGGAGAGCGCCGCGGCGCGCCGCTCGGCGAGGGGGGCGTCGCCCTCGTACATGAACGCGCCCACGTAGCCGAACAGGAGGCTCGCGGCGAAGGGGCTCGGCGACTCGGTGCTCACCTCGACGAATCGCAGCTGCCGGCGCTCGATGCGCTCGGCGATGCGCGTGAGGGCGGGCAGGTCGTAGACGTCTTGCAGGCACTCGCGCACGGCCTCGAGGAGGATCGGGAAGTCGGGGTAGTCGCGCGCGACCTCGAGCAGCTGCGAGGCGCGCTGGCGCTGCTGCCAGAGCGGCGAGCGGCGGCCGGGGTTGGTCTTCGGCAGGATGAGCGCCCGCGCGGCGCACTCGCGGAACCGCGAGGCGAACAGCGCCGAGCCGCCGACGTGCTGCGTCACGATCTGGGCCAGCTCGGCCGGTTCGAACGTGAAGAGCTCGGCGCCCGGCGGGTCGTCGCCCGTGTCGGGCATGCGGAGCACGATGCCGTCGTCGCTCGCGACGGCGTTCGCGTCGACGCCGAGCTCCTCCTGGACGCGTGCGCCGATCGCGAGCGCCCACGGGGCGTGCACGCGCATGCCGTAGGGCGAGTGCAGCACGATGCGCCAGTCGCCGAGCTCGTCGCGGAAGCGCTCGACCACGAGGTTGGCGCCGTCGGGCACGACCGTGGTCGCCGCGCGCTGGTCGTCGATGAACGCGACGAGGTTCTTGGCGGCGCGTTCGTCGAGCCCGGCCGCACGGCTGCGCACGAGCGCGTCGGACGTGGGCGCGCCCGCGAGCTCGGTGATGAACCCGCCGATCGCCTCGCCGAGCTCGGCCGGGCGCCCGATGCCGTCGCCCTTCCAGAACGGCAGGCGGCCCGGCTCGCCGGCGGCGGGTGCCACGAGCACCCGGTCGTGCGTGATCTCCTGGATGCGCCAGCTCGTTGCGCCGAGGGCGAAGACGTCGCCGACGCGGGATTCGTAGACCATCTCCTCGTCGAGCTCGCCGACCCGCCGGCCGGGGCCCGCCTCGCCGATCATGAACACGCCGAACATGCCGCGGTCGGGGATGGTGCCGCCGCTCGTGACGGCGAGCCGCTGCGCGCCGCGCCGGCCCACGATGGTGCCGGCGTCGCGGTCCCACACGATGCGCGGCCGCAGCTCGCCGAACCGGTCGGACGGGTAGCGCCCCGCGAGCAGGTCGAGCGTCGCGTCGAAGGCCGACCGCGGCAGGGCCCCGAAGGGTGCCGCGCGGCGGACGAGCTCGAACCAGTCCTCGACGTCCCACTCGTCGAGTGCGGCGGCGGCGATGGTCTGCTGCGCGAGCACGTCGAGCGGATTCGCCGGGATGCGGAGCTCCTCGATCGCGCCCGCGATCATCCGCTCGGCCGCGACGGCGGAGTGCAGCACGTCGGCGCGGTGCTTCGGGTAGATGAGCCCCTTCGACACCTCGCCGACCTGGTGGCCCGCGCGCCCGATGCGCTGCAGGCCGCTCGCGACCGACGGCGGCGACTCGACCTGCATGACGAGGTCGACCGCGCCCATGTCGATGCCGAGCTCGAGGCTCGAGGTGGCGACGACGCAGCGCAGGCGCCCGCCCTTCAGGTCGGCCTCGACGAGGGCGCGCTCCTCCTTGCTCACCGAGCCGTGGTGGGAGCGGGCGATGATGGGCTCGGCGCCGCCCGTGAGCCCCGAGGCGCCGGGAAGCTCGGCCGGCGGTCGGCCGGTTCGGCCGGCAGCGGGCCAGCCGACGGATGCCGCGGCCTCGACGGCCTCGGCGGGCGCGTTCCGCTCCTCCCACAGCTCGTTGAGCCGCGCCGTGAGGCGCTCGGCGAGCCGCCGCGAGTTGGCGAACACGATGGTCGACCGGTGCGCGAGGACCTCGTCGAGGATCGCCTCCTCGACGTGCGGCCACACCGTGCCCGCGCCCGTCTCGCCGGCGAGGTCGGACAGGTCGTCGACGGGCACGCGCACCGAGAGGTCGAACTTCTTGCCCGACGGCGGTGCCACGATCGCGACGGGCCGGGTGCCGCACAGGAACCGCGCCACCTCCTCATGGGGGCGCACCGTCGCGGAGAGCCCGACCCGCTGCACGGGCCGGCCGACGAGTGCGTCGAGCCGCTCGAGCGAGAGCGCGAGGTGCGAGCCGCGCTTCGTGCCCGCCATGGCGTGGATCTCGTCGACGATGACCGTCTCGACGCCGCGCAGGGTCTCGCGCGCGGCGGACGTGAGCATGAGGAAGAGCGATTCGGGCGTGGTGATGAGGATGTCGGGCGGGTTCGTCACGAGCGTGCGGCGCTCGGCCGGCGGCGTGTCGCCCGAGCGCACGCCGACCGTGACCTCGGGCACCTCGACCTCGAGTGCGGCCGCCGTGCGGGCGATGCCGACGAGCGGCGCCCGCAGGTTGCGCTCGACGTCGACGCCGAGGGCCTTCAGCGGCGAGAGGTAGACCACGCGGGTGCCGTGCGACGCGACGGGCTGCTCGAGCCGTTCGTGGTGGAGCCGGTCGATCGCCCAGAGGAACGCGGCGAGCGTCTTGCCGGAGCCAGTGGGCGCGACCACGAGCGCGTGGTCGCCGCGCGCGATCGCCTGCCACGCCCCACGCTGCACCTCGGTGGGCGCGGCGAACGATTCGGTGAACCACGCCCGCGTCGCGGGCGAGAACGCCTCGAGCGCCTCGGCCATCCCCCCATTCAACCGGATGCCGCCGACATCGCGGCCGGTGTGGGCAACACGGCGCGGGCGGCGCGCGGCCTACCCGCCCGCGCGCACCGCGGCGAGCGCCCGCTCGACGGCGTCGACCGTGCGGCGGACCTGCGCGGCATCCGTCTGCCAGTTGCTCACCGAGAACCGCACGACCGCCCGGTCGTGCCATCGCGAGGTCATGGCGAGCACCTCGCCCTCGTCCCACAGGCGTTCGCTGAGCGCCTCGGTCGCGGCGTCGTCCTCGAGCGCGATGCAGACCTGGGTGAACACCACCTCATTGAGCACCTCGACCCCGGGCAGGCGGCCGACGCCCTCGGCGATGCCGCTCGCGGCATCCGACAGCTGCTCGACCAGCGCGGCGACACCCGTGCGACCCATCGTGCGGAGCACCGCCCAGGTCGGCACGCCGCGCGCCCGACGCGAGAGCTCGGGCGCCTTCTCGTGCGGGTCGGCGCCGACGTCGGTGGCCTGCAGGTAGCTCGCGTGCATGCTCATCGCGCGGTGCATGGCCTTCGGGTCGCGCACGATGGCGAGGCCGCAGTCGTACGGGACGCTGAGCGTCTTGTGGGCGTCGGACGACCAGGAGTCGGCATCGTCCATGCCCGCCACGAGGTGCTGGAGCTTCGGCGAGGCCGCGGCCCACAGGCCGAACGCGCCATCGACGTGCACCCAGGCCCCGGCGGCGTGCGCGACGCGGATCGCCGCCGTGAAGTCGTCGTAGGCGCCCGAGTGGATGTTGCCGGCCTGCAGCAGCACGATCGCCGGGCCGGTGCCCTCGGCGAGGGTGCGCTCGAGCTCGTCGACGCGGATACGACCCTGCTCGTCGCTCGGCACGACGATCGGGCTGCCGAGGCCGAGGTAGCGCGCGGCGAGGTCGTTGGTGCCGTGCCGCTCCTCCCCCGCGATGAACCGCACCTTCGGGCCCCCGGCCAGGCCCTGCGTCTCGGCGTCCCAGCCGGCGCGGCGCAGCACCTCGTCGCGTCCGGCGGCCATGCAGGTGAACTGCGCCATCGTGGCGCCCGTCACGAAGCCCACCTCGCTGCCGGCGGGGAGCCCGAGCAGGTCGACGAGCCATTCGCCGGCGAGCTCCTCCACGGCGACGACCGCCGGCGTGACCACGCGCAGGCCGGTGTTCTGGTCCCACGCCGAGACGATCCAGTCCGCGGCGAGCGCGACGGGCTGCGTGCCGCCGATGACCCAGCCGTAGAAGCGCGGCGAGCCCATCGCCATGAGGCCGGGCTCGGATGCCTCGGCGAGCAGGTCGAGCACCTCGGTCGCCGGCTCGCCCGACTCGGGAAGGTCGCGTCCGAGGCGTTCCTTCACCTCGTCGGTGCCGAGCCGCGGCGGGATCGGCCGTTCCCGGATGCCCGAGACCCAGGCCCGGGCGTGGCGTTCGGCGACGTCGAGCACATCGTCGTAGGGCGACGGCGCTGCGAGCGAGGGCGCTGCGAGCGAGGGCTCTGCGATGCGACCGGAGTCGCCGGGCTCGACCATGAGTCACCTGTCCTCCGCGCGCCTGGCGCGCGCCTTTCGATTCTGCTCCGAGGCCCGAGGGCGGTCAACGACCCGGACGGGGGGGCGCCGATCAGCAGGTCACGTCGCCGGGCGGCACCACGCCGTCGACGAGGTACGCCTCCACCGTGGCATCCACGCAGGCGTTGCCCTTGTTGTAGGCCGTGTGCCCGTCGCCGTTGCGGGTCACGAGGATGCCGCTCTCGAGCTGCGACGCGACGGCCACCGCCCAGGCGTAGGGCGTCGACGGGTCGTTCGTGGTGCCGAGCACGAGGATTGGCGCGGCACCGGGCGCGGTGATCGCGGCCCTCGGCTGCTCGGCGTGATACGGCCACGAGAGGCACGACAGGTCGCCGAACGTCAGGTAGACCCCGAGGTACGGGGCGAGCGTGTCGAGCTCGCGCGCCAGCGCCTTCATCTGCTCGACGTTGTTCTGGTACTCGAAGTCGAGGCAGTTGACGGCGCGCAGCGCCTCCATCTGGTTGGTCGCGTACTGCCCGTCGGGCGTGCGGCCGTAGTAGCCGTCGGCGACGGTGAGGGCGGTGTCGGCCTGCATCGCGAGCACCGTGGTGAACACCGAGTCGAGCACGGGCCACGTGGTCGCGTTGTAGAGCGGCGCGGCGATCGCGATGAGCAGGGTCTCGGCCGTCAGCACGCGGCCGTCGGTCGACGGGATCGGGTTCTTCCTGACCGCGTCGAGGATGCCCCGGACCGCCGCCATGCCGTCGTCGACCGTTCCCTGGAACGGGCACGTGGCCGCAGGGATGCACGTCGCGAGGTACGAGCGGAGCGACGTCTCGAAGCCCTGGGCCTGGGCGAGGGTGATCGCGGCGTGCCCGAGGCTCGGGTCGATCGCGCCGTCGAGCACCATCCGTCCGACGCGGTCGGGGAAGGTGCCCGCGTACACGGTGCCGAGGTAGGCCCCGTACGAGTACCCGAGGTAGTCCAGCTGCTCCTCCCCGAGCGCCGCGCGCAGCATGTCGAGGTCGCGCGCCGTGCTCAGCGTGTCGACGTTCGCCAGCAGCGGGCCGGACTTCGCCAGGCAGGCCTGGCCGAACTTGTGGGTGAGGTCGTTCTGGGTGGTGATCCACTCCTCGGAGCCTCGGGAGCCGCGCGGATTGCCGTAGAGCAGCTTGTCGAGGTCGTCGGGCTCGAAGCACGACACGGCGGTCGAGCGGCCGACTCCGCGCGGATCGAAGCCGACGATGTCGTAGCGGTCCTGCAGCCCCTCGGTCGCGGTCACGTCGATCGCCCGGGCCACGGCGTCGAATCCGGATGCCCCGGGGCCCCCGGGATTCACGAGCAGCGTGCCGGCCTTCTCGGTGCGCGCCGGCTGCCGGATGAGCGCGAGCTCGATCTCGCCCGCCGAGGGGTCGTCCCAGTCGAGCGGCGCCATGGCCGTGGCGCACTGGAACTCCTCGCACTCGTCCCAGGCGATGACCTGCCCGTAGAACGGCTCGAGCGCTGCATCGACGTCCTCGCCGGTCGGCGTCGACTCGTCGACGACCGGGAAGAACAGCGAGAGACCGCACCCGCTCAGGGCCACCGCGATCGCCGACGCCGCGGCGAGCGCGACGGCTCCCTTGCACACCCCCACCATGGCCCCCAGTATCGCCGGGCGCGTCGGCTCATGCGTGACCCTCGTTCGGGGGGTGTTCGACGCGCCCCCCGTTCCGCCCCGGAATGGCGGCGATGTACCCCGACGATTCCGCTCCTGTACCCCGAAACGGGGGTGTCAACCCTGTTGCCGCCCCTCTGGCCCCGCGGGATACTCGTCACGTTGCGGCGCCCGCCTTGCGGCGACGACCCGGTCCGGGGCGCCACACCTGAGGGGGCTCAGTCGGGTGAAGTCTTTCGTGCTCGGCATCGACATCGGCACGAGTTACACCGCCGCTGCGATCGGCCGGCGTGCGCTCGATGGGTCGATGGCCTACGAGCCGTTGGAGCTCGGCACGCGCAAGGCCGCCGTGCCGACGGTGGTGTACCTCGGCGAGGACGGCGGCGTGGTCGTCGGCGAGCCCGCCGAGCGGCGGGCCATCGATCATCCCGAGCGCGTCGTCCGGGAGTTCAAGCGCCGGATCGGCGACGAGACGCCGATCATCGTCGGCGACCTGGGCGTCGCACCCGAGGACCTGTTCGCGGTGCTCGCACAGTGGGTCGTCGAGCGCGCTGAGGCGCACGAGGGCGCGCCGCCCGACGTGATCGCAGTGTCCCACCCGGCTTCGTGGGGCGAGCACCGGATCGGCCTCGTCCGAGGCGCCCTCGCCGGCGTCGGCCTCGCGGGCGTCGTGCTCGTGAGCGAGCCCGAGGCCGCCGGACTCCACTACCTCGCGCACGAGAAGGTGGACGACGGCGCGGCGATCGCCGTCTACGACCTCGGCGGCGGCACCTTCGACGTGGCGCTCCTGCGCAAGCGCGAGGACGACGCCTTCGCGCTCATCGGCACGCCGACGGGCATCGAGCGCCTGGGCGGCGCCGACTTCGACCAGCGGATCTTCGAGCACGTGCGCGAGCTCGCATCGAGCGCGTTCGCCGACGTGGACGAGACGGTGCCCGACGGTGCCCTCGCGCTCGCCCGGGTGCGGCGCGAATGCACCGACGCCAAGGAGGCGCTGTCGTTCGACGCCGAGACCGTGGTCCCCGTGCTCCTGCCGAAGGGGCAGGCCCGGGTGCGCCTCGTGCGGTCGGAGTTCGAGCAGATGATCGACGGCTCGCTGCGGTCCACCGTGGCGACGTTGCGCTCGGCCATCGCCGACGCCGATCTCGAGCCCGAGGACGTGAGCGCCGTGCTGCTCATCGGCGGCTCGTCCCGCATCCCCGTCGTCACCCAGCTCCTGTCGGCCGAGCTCGAGCTGCCCGTGGCGGTCGACGCCGACCCGAAGGCCTCCATCAGCCTCGGTGCCGCGGTGGCCGCCGCACGACTGCTTCCCGCTGCTGCGGCCGTCGCGGCATCCGACCCCGGCACCGCGCACGCGGTCGAAGCGGATGCCGCGCCGCCGGCGGTGCCCATCGCCGCGACCCCGGCCGCCGAGTCCCGCCGCATGTCGATGGGTCTCCGCGCACTCGTGCTCGCCGGCGTTGCTGCGGCACTGCTCGCGATCCTGATCCCGATCACGCCGCTCGCCGCCGGGGATCGGAGCGAGCAGGGCGGCGAGCCCGGAGGATCGGGCGAGCAGAGCGACGGCCTCCCCGCCGGCCGATACGTGTTCGGCTCCGCGGTGCCCCTCGCCGCCATCGGCGGCGGCGCCGACGCGGACGCCGGAGGCGGCACGGATGCCGCGCCCGACTCCGATCCGGCCGCACCGCGCCGGGCGGTCGTCCAGGCCGACAGCGCGACGCCCGCGACCGGAAGCCCCACGACCGGCACCACGACGCCGCAGGACGACGTCTCGCCGGCCGGATCCGGCACCACCGATCCCGCACCGAGCCCCGAGCCCGAACCCACGCCGCCCAGCCCCTCGCCGGAACCGACGCCCGATCCCGTCCCCGAGCCCACGCCCGATCCCGTCCCCGAGCCCACACCCGACCCGTCGCCCGCGCCTGTCGCCGACCCGTCGCCGGAGCCCGAGCCCGCACCCGACCCCGTGCCGGAGCCCGAGCCGGCGCCGGCGCCATGACGCGGCCGTCCTCGGACGACGCACGGACCGCCGTCTCGAACGACGCCGCGGTCGAGGCCGACGCCCTCGCCCGACGCATCGTGGGCGGGGCGCATCCGGTGCACGTCGGCATCCTCGGAGCCGGCGGCTCCGGCAAGTCGACGCTCCTCGGCGACCTCGCGGCGACCCTCCGCGCGCACGGGCTCCACGTGGTCGACGACGTCGAGGCCACCGACCTTCCCGACGCGACGGAGCGCGTCGCGTTCCTCGTCGACGATGCGCACGGACTCACGGACGACGAACTCGGGCGGCTGCGCGCGCTCGTCCGCGACGACGGCCCGCACGTCGTGGTCGCGTTCCGCCCGTGGCCGCGGTCGACGGCGATGGCGAAGCTCGCCGATCGGCTCGGCAAGCGCGGCACCGTGCTGGCGCTGCATCCGCTGACCTCGGCGCAGGTGCGGCGACGCGGGGCCCAGCTCCTCGGCACGGAACCGCCGACCGACGCGGCGGCCCGCGTGCTCGAGCTCACCCGCGGCAATCCGCGACTCGTGGACGCCGCGTTCGCCGCGGGCGCCGACCACGACTGGGCCGCCGGACCGGTGCTGCCGGCCGAGTCGCTGCAATCGATGCGCGACGAGCTCGACGGCCTCGACCCCGAACTGCACGAGTACCTGGCCGCCCTGGCCGTCGGCTTCTCGACGGCGGGGGCCGCGTTCGCCACTGCGCCCCGCTTCGCGGCGGCCGACCTCCGCTCCCTCGCCGCAGCGGCGCGGGCGAGCGGGCTGGTCGCGCCCGACGGCTCGCTCGTCCCGCTCGTGCAGGCGGCCGTCCTGCAGGGAGCGCCGCCGCACGAGCTGTGGACGCTGCGCCGCGAGCTCGTCGACGCCGTCGACGCGGCGGGGGCGCAGCTCGGCGACGCCGCGCTCGAGCTGGCACGCCAGGACTTCCGCGACCCGCGGGTGCTGGCCGCGCTGCGCGCGAGGGGCGACGAGCTGCTCGAGGCGGATCCCGACGCCGCCCGCGAGCAGTACGCCGCGCTCATCGACCTCGGCGCGGAGCAGCACCCCATCGCCGGGCGGCTGGCCCAGGCGGCGTGGGCGGCGGGCGACGTCGCCGCCGCGGAACGCCTGGTCGACCTCGGGCTCGGGCGAGACGCGCCCGACGACCTCGCCCGAACCGTCGCCGTCGCCGCCGCGACATGGGCACGGAAGGGCATGCTCGGCCGCAGCGCCGACGCGTGCCGCACCCTCGCGGCCGTCGACGGCTCGATCGCGCCGATCGCGGCGATCTGCCTCGCCGGCGTTGGCGACGTCGCCGGAGCCCGCGCGACCGTGTCCGATGCGCCCGACGTCGAGTACCCGACCTCGGGCCAGGTGGCGCTGCGGCTGACGGCCGACGGCATCCTGGACGCGCTCGACGGCTCCTCCGACCTCGCGCTCTCGTCCCTCCTGCAGGCGTCGAGCCTCATGAACGAGTCCGCGACCCTCGGCCCGCTCCCCGAGGCGCCCGCGATGCTCGCCGCGCAGGTCGCCCTCAATGCGGGCGAGCTCGACCTCGCGGACGAGGTGCTCCAGGGCGCGATCGGCGCGTCGCAGGGCGGCCCGGCCTTCGACGCGCGGCTCCGGCTCATGCGGGCGTTCGTCGCGCTCCGCGCGGATCGTCCCGCGCGTGCGCGGGAGCACCTCGAGTCGGCGATCTCGGCGACTCAGCCGCTCGGTCTCCGCGACGAGGTGCTCGCGCACGCCGTGCGCGTCGGGCTCGCCCGCCGCACCGACGACCTCGCCGCCCTCCTCCGCGGTTGGGCGGCGGCCCGCGAGGCCATCGCCCGGATGCCCATCGACCTGTTCGCACTGCCGGCACTGGCCGAGCTCTCGGTCGCCGCCGCCCGCCTGCACGAGACCCGCCTGCTGGAATCGCAGCTCACCGCGGCCGGGGACCTCCTGGACCGCGCCGGCCGGCCGGCGTGCTGGTCGGCCGGCCTGCACTGGGCGGGGATCGAAGCGGCGATCCTGCTCAACGACCCCGAGGCGGTCGAGCGGCACGCGAACGCGCTCACGGATGCCGCGCCGGGCGGTCGCACGGCCGAGCACCTCGCCCGAGCCGGTCGGACGTGGGCGGCGGCGATCGCCGGCGACGTGGTCGTCGAGCGCGTGGAGCAGGCCGCACGCGACCTCGCCGCCGCCGGCTACCCGTGGGATGCGAGCCGGCTCGCGGGCCACGCCGCAGGTCGCGCGTCCGAGCACCGGGACACCCTCCAGCTGCTCGCCCTCGCCCGCAGCCTGCATCCCGACGAGGAGCGACCGGATGCCGGCGCAGAGCCCGACCCCGAGGCGAACGGCGCGCAGCGCGACGACGGCCTCCTGAGCGCACGCGAGCGCGAGGTGGCGAGGCTGGTGCTCGAGGGCAAGACCTACGCGGAGATCGGGAACGCCATCTTCATCTCGCCGCGCACCGCCGAGCACCACATCGCGCGCATCCGGCGACGCCTCGGCGTCACCACCCGCTCCGAGCTGCTCGCGAGGCTGCGGGTGGCGCTGGAGGAGGACCCCGGGCAATAGCGCTTCGGAACGTCCCCCGATCCGCACGTGCCCCGCACCCGGTCCCGTCATCCCGGCGAGCCGGAATCCGCCGTCGTGTCCCCCGCGATCCCCTAACGCCGCGCGCCGAAACCCCCATCGGCCCCCCGCCGCATGGGGGGACATGACCCGATGCCGCGACGCCGGCCGCGCGACAGGCTTGCTCGTGGGGGCCGGCGTCGATGTCGGTCATCGAACCGATACCTCGAAGTGGAGGGGAAACATCATGACGAACATCACGACGGCACTGCTGGACTTCCTGATGGACCTGCTGAAGAGCCCGCAGGCCGGCGCCGATTTCGCCGCCGACCCTGACGGTGCGCTCCAGAGCGCCGGTCTGCAGGGCATCTGCGCGGCGGACGTCGACGCGGTCCTGCCGGTCGCGCTCGACTTCTCGCCGGTGGGCAACCGCGAGTACGACACGGGCGGCAACGAGATCAACTCCGCGGCGGCCGGCGGCGGCGGTGGCGGCGGCTGGAGCGGCGGCGGCGGTGGCGGCGGCTGGAGCGGCGGTCACGGCGGCGGCGGTGGCGGCGGCTGGTCCGGCGGTCACGGCGGCGGCGACTACGCAGCGGCCAAGGCGAAGCTGCTCAGCGTCGTGAACAACTACTCCTACATCGACGACCGCGACGTCATCCAGGACCAGTCGGTCAACCAGAACATCTGGGCGAACGGCGACGTGAACCAGGTGTTCGAGAACGAGGCCAACAACATGGGCGACGGCAACATCGTCGCCGGCGGCAACGTTGCGGTGGGCAACACCGAGTTCGACCTGGACGTCGACATCGACGACTCGTTCAACGAGGAGAACGAGCTCGAGATCGAGGACTCGTTCAACGACAACTCCGACAACTCGACCGACAACTCGACGAACGTCGTCATCGAGGACTCCTTCCAGGACAACTCGGTCGAGATCGAGGACTCCTTCCAGGACAACTCGACCGAGGTCGACATCGAGGACTCGTTCCAGGACAACGACGTCGACGTCGACGTCGACATCGAGGACTCCTTCCAGGACAACTCGGTCAACGACTCGTTCAACGACAACGTCGTGGTCGAGGACTCGTTCCAGGCGAACGACAACAACGTGGCCGTCGACTCGTTCAACGACAACGTCGTGGTCGACGACTCGCTGAACGACAACACCGTGGTCGACGACTCGCTCAACGACAACGTCGTGGTCGACGACTCGCTCAACGACAACGTCGTGGTCGACGACTCGCTCAACGACAACGTCGTGGTCGAGGACTCGCTGAACGACAACAACGTCGAGACCGGCCCCGGCGACCAGGTCGACGTCGATGTCGAGGTCGACGACATCACCCTGTAATCACCTGCCGGCTGCGGCCCGGTGCGGGACATCCCGCACCGGGCCGTTCCGCTGCGTATCTGGTTGAATCGAAGGAACTCGAAGGGGAGGGCATCGAGTGCATCAGCTGATCGAACTCGTGGACCAGGGCATCGCGCTGGCGGGGAGCGGCGATCGGGCCGACCTGCGGCGCCGGCTCGAGCAGACCAGGGAGCGGATCCTCGATCCGAGCGTGCGGGTCATCGTCGTCGGCGAATTCAAGCAGGGCAAGAGCCAGTTGATCAACGCACTCGTGAACGCGCCCGTGTGCCCCGTCGACGACGACATCGCGACGGCCGTTCCCACGAGCGTCCGCCACGGCGAGACCTCGGCGGCGTGGGTGGTGCCGCAGCGCGCCGACGGCGGGCCGGTCGACGCGGAGGGCCGGCCACGACGCATCCCGGTGCCGATCGGCGATCTCCCCCGCTACGTGTCCGAGCGCGCGAAGCCGGGTGGGGAGCCCGAGGTCCACGCCGCCGAGGTGGAGCTGCCGCGGAAGCTCCTGCGCGGCGGGCTGACCCTCATCGACTCCCCCGGCGTCGGCGGGCTCAACTCCGCGCACGCGCTGACCACCCTCGCGACGCTCCCATCGACGAACGCCATGCTCTTCGTCTCCGACGCCTCGCAGGAGTACACCGAGCCCGAGATCCAGTTCCTCCGGCACGCCATGCGGATCTGCCCCAACGTCGCGTGCGTGCTCACCAAGGTCGACATGTACCCCCAATGGCGCCGGGTCGAGGAGCTCGATCGCGCGCATCTCGCGGCCATCGACCCCGACATCCGCCTGTTCCCGGTCTCGTCCAACCTCCGCCTCGCGGCGATGAAGGCCGAGGATCCCGAGCTGAACATCGAGTCGGGCTTCGCCGACCTCACCGCCTACCTGCGGCGCGACATCGTCGGGCGAGCGGAGCTCCTGCAGCGCCGCTCCTCCGCCGTCGACCTGGTCTCGACGACGGAGCACCTCCGGTTGTCGATCGACACCGAGATGAGCGCGCTCGTCAACCCCGAGAAGACGCCCGAGATCATCGCCGAGCTCGAGGCGACGAAGGGTCGCGCCGACGAGCTCCGGCGCAACTCGTCGCGCTGGCAGATCACGCTCAACGACGGTGCGACCGACCTGATCTCCGACATGGAGCACGACCTGCGCGACCGCATGCGGCAGATCCAGCGCGAGGCCGAGGACGCCATCGACGAGGGCGACCCCGGCCCCGTGTGGGACCAGATCGTGGAGTGGTTCGAGCAGCGCGTCTCCTCGGCCGTGACCGACACGTTCGTGTGGACGCAGGAGCGTGCGCAGTGGCTCTCCGCCAAGGTGGCCAGGCACTTCACCGAGGACGAGATCTCGCTGCCGACCATCCACGTCGACGACACCCGCGACGTGCTCGACCCCGTCGCCGATATGGCGACCCTCGAGTCCGGCCGCCTCGGCGCCATGCAGAAGTTCTACATCGGGCTCAAGGGCTCGTACGGCGGCGTGCTCATGGTGGGCATCATCACCGGCATCGTCGGCATGTCGATCATCAACCCGCTCTCGCTGGCCGCCGGGGCGGTGATCGGTCGCAAGGCCTACAAGGACGACACGGCGGCCCGCCTGCTGCGGCGTCGCACCGAGGCGAAGGCGCTGATCCGGCGGCAGGTCGACGACGTCGTCTTCCAGGTCGGCAAGCAGTTGAAGGACCGGCTCCGCCTCGTGCAGCGCATCACGCGCGACCACTTCACCGCGATCGCCGACGAGCACCACCGGTCGCTGGCCGACTCCGTGCTCGCCGCGCAGAAGGCGGCGACGATGTACGCCAACGAGCGCGACCGCCGCGTGGCCGACCTGAAGCGCGACCTGCAGCGGGTCGATGCGCTGTCGGCGCGGGCGCGGGCGATCGAGTCCGCCGCCGCGGCCGCACAGGCCGCAGCGGATGCCACGACACCGACCGGCCGCGAACGCGCCGCCGCGGCATCCGCCGGCTCGTCGACCCGCTCGACGATCGAGGTCGGGCGGGCGTGACCGCAGCGCTCCTCGATCAGACCCGCGCGCTGCTGGATGCCGCGGCCGACGAGTACCGCGACGACCCGGCCGCCCTCTCGCAGCTCGAGGAGCACGCGACGCGGCTTCGCGACCCGCTGCGCGTCGCGTTGGCGGGCATGGTCAAGGCGGGCAAGTCGACGCTCCTGAACGCGATCATCGGCGAGGAGATCGCGCCGACGGATGCCGCGGAATGCACGAAGGTCGTCATCTGGTACCGCCACGGCACCGCGCCCCGCATCACGATGCACCTCGCGTCGGGCGCCGAGCGCACCCTGCCCGTGCGGCGCATCGAGGGTCGGCTGCAGATCGACCTCGACGGCACGCCGCACGAGGACATCGACCGGATCGTCGTCGAGTGGCCCTCGCGGCGGCTCGAGGAGGTAACCCTCATCGACACGCCGGGCATCGCCTCGCTCTCGACCGAGATCTCGGCCCGGTCGGCGGCCTTCCTCACGCCGACCGAGTCGCCGCCCGAAGCCGACGCGATCGTCTACCTGATGCGCCACCTGCACTCCGCCGACCTCGGGTTCCTCTCCGCATTCCACGACACCGCGGTCGGGAGATCGCGCACGGTCAACGCGATGGCGGTGCTCTCACGTGCCGACGAGATCGGCGCCGGGCGCATCGACGCCCTGCTCTCCGCGCGCACGATCGCCGAGCGCTACCGCACCGACGGCGCGCTGCGATCGCTCGCACTCGACATCGTGCCCATCGCGGGGCTCGTCGCGCAGTCCGCCCGCACCCTGCGCGAGCACGAGTTCGAGGCGCTGCGCGAGCTCGCCCGGCTCGGCCGCGACGCACGCGAGCGCATGCTCGTGTCGGTCGACCGCTTCGTGCGGGCCGACGCGGGCATCGACGTGAGCCCCGACGCGCGGCGGAACCTGCTCGATCGGTTCGGGATGTTCGGGATCCGGATGTCGACGGTCGCGATCCGGTCGGGCTGCGACGACTCGACCGAGCTCGCCGACGAGCTGTACCGGCGCAGCGGCCTCGAGGAGCTCGTGCGGCTCGTCGGCGACCAGTTCCGCTCCCGCGCCGACGTGCTGAAGGCGCGCACCGCCCTCGCCGCGCTCGGCGCCCTCGTGCGCGACCGGCCCCGCCCCGAGGGCTCACGCCTGCCGGCCGCGATCGAGCGGCTCGAGTCGAACGCGCACGAGCTCCGCGAGCTCGCGCTCCTGTCGACGGCTCGCACGACCGGCCTCGACCTGCCGCCCGACGAGGCCGCAGCGGCCGAGCGGCTCATCGGCGGCGCGGGCACGTCGCCCGAGCGACGCCTCGGGCTCCCCGACGGCGTCGGCGCCGACGAGGTGCGGGCGGCCGCGATGACCGCGCTGGGGCGCTGGCGGGCGCTGGCCGGCAGTCCGCTGCTCGATCGTGCCTCGGCGGAGGCCTGCGACATCGTGACCCGCTCGTGCGAGGCGCTCGTGGTCGCGACGGCGCCCGCGTCAGTCGAGCGTCGCCAACTGCGCCTCGTCCTTCATCCGGAACCACCGGTGGGCGGAGGGGGCGAGTGAGCACACCCACGCGGCGAATGCGACGACGAACCCCCCGACGAGCAGGAGCTGCACCGGCACGGCCAGGTCGCCGACCGCGAGGAACGCCGACCCCATGAGCACCACGCCGGCCTGGAGCGCCAGCGCGATCAGCAGCAGCCACCTCGCGCCGCCGCGACGGTTCATCATGAACGCGAGCAGCGCCGCCTCGACGGCCACGACGACGCCCATCCCGGCGAGGCTCGCCCAGTAGACGACGTCGACGATGGCGCCGACCTCCGACTCGTCGTACGTCGGCGACAGGCGCCCGATCACCTCGGTCAGCTCGGTCGTGACGGCCCCGTGCGAGAGGAAGGCGAGGAGCACGCCGACCGCGCCGAGCACGAAGCTCAGAAGCCAGAGCGACCGCGACGTGCGGATCGACCGCGGCGGCGGGAGCGGGCGCAGCACGGGCGGCTTCGTTCGGTCGGACATGACCGGTCGTGCCGGCGGCGGCACCGCGTCGGGGTCGTCGTCGGGCACGAGCGGGCGGTAGCGCGGGTCGTCGGGATCGGTCTCCCGCTCGATCGCGGCATGGTGCGTCGGCCCGCGCGACCCGTCATCGGCCCCCTCGACGTCGTGCTCCGGATGCCGCGACTCGCCGTCCCCGATGGACCTGTCCCCCATGAGCGCCAGCCTACGGCAGCGCGGTCGCGGTCACGCGGAGGCGTCGCCGACGCCGTCGGCCGGGCCGACGAGCCGCACCGCGAGCGAGTCCACGAGCGTCGCGATCGCGTCGTCGGCGGCCCATCTCGCGGCCAGGCGCTGCAGCACGGCGTCGAGCTCGGCGCGGGTGAGCCCGCCGACGAGCTCGAGGCGCACCACGAGCTCGGGGCCCGCGAGCCGCGCGCCCGGATCCCCGGCGGACAGCTCGACGCCGAGCACGGCCAGCTCCGTGCCGATCGACCGCTCGAACGCGGCCTGCACCACGTCGGACTCGAACGGCGGCGTCCACGCCTGCGACTGGGCGACGGCCCAGACGGCCGGCCGCCGGAGCACGAACTCGCCTGCGGAGCCCGGGTCGAGCACCACCAGGTCGGTGCCGTCGTCGGCCGCGGCGAGCGCGACGCGCACCCCGTCGGCGGGCACGGGCCGGGCGACCGGGTTCCACGCCGACATCGCGTCGACCGAGGCGAACACGGGCAGGACGCGACGTCCACCAGGGCCCTCGACCGTGACGATCGAGAGCTCCTGGCTCTTGTCGACCGCGAGGCCGCCCGCGCCGACCTCCGCGCCGCCGTCGCCGAGGTCGGCGAGGAGCGGGATCAGCAGGCGCGCGGGCCCGAACGCGGCGACCACCTCCGCCTGCCCGCCCTCGCCCGCGCGGAAGCGGCGGACGGCGGCGGCGAGCGCCTCGGGCGCGCGTCCGTCGTCGGCGGCGTGCGGATTGGGCTGGAACGAGCGTCCGGCCCACGGCACGCCGGCGGAGTCGGTCGCGGCCGGGTCGTGGCGGACGGCGTCGTCGTCACGGCCGGCGGACGCGGCATCCGCCCGCCCGTCGACGGGGTCAGCGGCCGGCGACATCCAGGGCCTCGGCCAGCGTGAACGCGCCCGCGTAGAGCGCCTTGCCGACGATCGAACCCTCGAGCCCGAGCGGCACGAGCTCGCGAAGCGCCGCGATGTCGTCGAGGCTGGAGACGCCGCCGGAGGCCACGACAGGCCGGTGCGTGCGATCCATGATCTGGCGCAGCAGGTCGAGGTTCGGGCCCTGCAGCGTGCCGTCCTTGGTGACGTCGGTCACGACGTAGCGAGCGGCGCCCGCCTCCTCGAGGCGGTCCATGACCTGCCAGAGGTCGCCGCCGTCCTTCGTCCAGCCGCGGGCCGCGAGGGTCGTGCCGCGCACGTCGAGGCCGACGGCGATGGCCTCGCCGTACTGGGCGATGACGGATGCCGCCCACTCGGGGTTCTCGAGCGCCGCGGTGCCGAGGTTGATGCGCTTCGCGCCGATCTCGAGCGCGTGCTCGAGCGACGCGTCGTCGCGGATGCCGCCGGACAGCTCGACGTTCACCCCGCGCACCTGGCGGATGACCTTCTTCAGGATGCCCGCGTTGGAGCCGCGGCCGAAGGCGGCGTCGAGGTCGACGAGGTGGATCCACTCCGCCCCCTGGTCGGCCCAGTCGGCGGCCGCGTCGACCGGGTCGCCGTAGTTCGTCTCGGTGCCGGCCTCGCCCTTCGTCAGGCGGACGGCCTTGCCCCCCGCGACGTCGACTGCCGGAAGCAGCACGAGACGGGGGGTCTTGTTGAACTCACTCATCACTGTCCTCGTATCGGTGGCTGTGAGGCACCACAGCGGCACAGTCACAGCATCCTAGTCGGGTCGCGCGCCGGCGGCCCGTGGATGACGCCCCCCGCCGGCCCCGGTGCGCCCCGCAGGTCAGCCGAGCGTGCCCAGCCAGTTCGCGAGCAGCCGGATGCCGGCCTCGGACGACTTCTCGGGGTGGAACTGCGTCGCCGACAGCGGGCCGTTCTCGACCGCCGCGAGGAACGGGCCGCCGTGCTCCGACCAGGTCAGCCTCGGCTGCGGGAACGGCGGGACCACGTCGAGGAGCCACTCCTGCGCGGCGTAGGAGTGCACGAAGTAGAACCGCTCGTCCTCGATGCCCTCGAACAGCACGCTGCCGACGTCGGGACGCACCGTGTTCCAGCCCATGTGCGGCAGCACCGGCGACGGCAGCTCGGTCACGACGCCCGGCCATTCGCCGAGGCCCTCGGTGTCGACGCCGCGCTCGACGCCGCGGTCGAACAGCACCTGCATGCCGACGCAGATCCCGAGCACCGGGCGCCCGCCTGCGAGCCGCCGGTCGATGATCTCGTCGCCCCGCACGGCCCGCAGCTGGTCCATGACGGCCTTGAACGCCCCGACGCCCGGGACGACGAGCCCGTCGGCCTCCATTGCGGCGGCGCGATCCGCCGTGACCTGCACCTCGGCGCCGGCGCGTTCGAGCGCCTTCGCGGCCGAGTGGATGTTGCCCGAGCCGTAGTCGAGCAGCACCACGCGGCGCGTCGCGGTCACAGGGCGCCCTTCGTCGACGGGATGCCGCTGACGAGCGGGTCGAGGGCCTTCGCCTGGCGGAAGGCGCGGGCGAACGCCTTGAACTCGGCCTCCGCGATGTGGTGCGGGTCGCGCCCGGCGAGCACGTTGACGTGGACCGTGAGGCCCGCGTTGAACGCGATCGCCTCGAACACGTGGCGCACCATGGAGCCCGTGAAGTGGCCGCCGATGAGGTGGAACTCGAATCCGGCGGGCTCCCCCGTGTGCACCAGGAACGGGCGGCCCGAGATGTCGACCACGGCCTGCGCGAGCGCCTCGTCGAGCGGCACGAGCGCGTCGCCGTAGCGGGAGATGCCCCGCTTGTCGTCGAGGGCCTCGCGGATCGCCTGGCCGAGCACGATGCCGACGTCCTCCACGGTGTGGTGCACGTCGATCTCGATGTCGCCGCGGGCGCGCACGGTGAGGTCGGTGAGCGAGTGCTTCGCGAACGCGGTGAGCAGGTGGTCGTAGAACGGCACCGTGGTCTCGATGTCGCTACTGCCCGAGCCGTCGAGGTTCAGCGACAGGTCGATGCTGGACTCGCTCGTCTCGCGCTGCACGCGTGCGGTGCGCGGGGCGCCGGGAGTGGTCATGTCGTCATCCTATTCGGGCGCGCTGGGCGCTCGTCGGGGCGCGAGGTGCGCCGGTCGTGGGTCAGGAGGCCGCGGTGGCGGGCGCGAAGACCGCGATCGCCTCGAGGAACGCGCTCGTCTCGGCCTCGGTGCCCGCGGTCACGCGGAGGCAGCCGGGCAGGCCGATCTCGCGGATCAGGATGCCGCGGTCGAGCAGCGCCTGGAACACGGCGTGCGGGTCGTCGACGCCGCCGAAGAGCACGAAGTTCGATCCGCTGCGATAGGGGTGGAAGCCGAGTCGGGCCAGCTCGGTCGAGATCCGCTCGCGCTGCGCGCGGATCTCGCCGACCATGGCGAGCATCTCGTCCGAGTGCGCCAGGGCGCCGAGCGCGGCGGCCTGCGTCAGCGCCGAGAGGTGGTACGGCAGGCGCACGAGGCGGAGCGCGTCGATGACGGCGGGATCCGCGGCGAGGTAGCCGACCCGCGCGCCCGCGAAGGCGAACGCCTTGCTCATGGTGCGCGACACGAGCAGCCGGGGCCGGCCCTCGAGCAGTGTCAGTGCGCTCGCGGTGCCGGGATCGGCGAACTCGATGTACGCCTCGTCGACCACGACGATGCCGCGCGCGGCATCCGCCACCGCGGTGATGGTCTCGAGGGAGAGCGGCGTGCCCGTGGGGTTGTTCGGTGCGCAGAGCAGCACGATGTCGGGGTCGTGCTCGCGCACCGCGGCCACGGCGGTCTCGGGCGAGAGCTCGAACTCGTCGTCGCGGCCGGCCGTGATCCACTCGGTGCCGGTGCCCGACGCGAGCAGCCCGTACATGGAGTACGTCGGGGCGAAGCCGAGCACGCTGCGACCGGGTCCGCCGAAGGCCTGCAGGATGTGCTGGAGCACCTCGTTCGAGCCGTTCGCCGCCCAGATGCGGTCGATGTCGAGGTCGTGCCCGAGGTAGTCCGCGAGCGCGCGTCGGAGCGCCGTGAACTCGCGGTCGGGATACCGATTGAGGCTGAGGATCGCCGCGGCGACCCGGGCGACGATGTCGTGCGCGACGTCCTCGGGGATCGGATGCGTGTTCTCGTTGACGTTGAGCGCGACCGGGACCGACTTCTGCGGCGCGCCGTAGGGCGTGCGCCCGCGCAGGTCGTCGCGGATGGGCAGGTCGTCGAGGCTCGTCACCCGTCCATGCTAGCCACGGGCTCACGCGCGCCCCGCGGCCGTGACGTCATGGGACGACCGGGAGGGCGAGCCGCTGCCCCGGCTCGACGACCGCGTCGTCGAGGCCGTTGAGGCGGATGATCTCGTCGATGAGGACGCGCGGGTCGCCCTCGGGCGCGAGCGACTCGGCGATGGCCCAGAGCGAGTCGCCCTGGCCGATCGTGACGTACTCGAACGAGGAGGCCGGCGCCGACGAGCCGCCGTCGGCGGCTGCACCACCCGAACCGAGGACGGTGACGAGCGCCCAGACGACGAGCGGCAGGGACGCCAGCGCGGTGAAGACGATGCGCCCCCGGCGCGTGAGTCGGAGCCGCGTCGCCGTGCGCGGTGCCGACTCCACCGTCATCGTGCGGGTCGGGACGATCGCTGCGCTCATGTCACACCTCCTGGACGAGTCGCATCCGACCCTCGGCCGGGAGGGCCGGATGCGAAGCTCTGTTCCGAATATATCTTCGAATGTTCGAAGCTGCAAGCACCCGACTCGCCGGAATGCGCCCGCGGATTCCGCGACACACTCGAACGAATGTTTGCCGCACCGACATCTGCCGGATACAGTTTCGAATGTTCGACCACAGTCGATCAGAGACCACCGACATCCGGTCGCGAGCGGCCGCAACGAGGGGCGGAGACCTTGAGCACCGACATCGACGACGTGCGGGACCAGGGCAGGGCGCGCCGCCGCAAGAGCCTCAGCGCCAAGCAGGTCGCCATCCTCGAGGTCATCCAGCGCTCGGTGTCGAGCCGTGGCTACCCGCCGAGCATGCGCGAGATCGGCGACGCGGTCGGGCTCTCGTCGCTCTCCAGCGTCACGCACCAGCTGAACCAGCTCGAGCTGGCCGGCTACCTGCGTCGCGACCCCAACCGCCCGCGCGCCCTCGAGGTGCTCATCGAGCTGCCCGGTTCGGCCGATCGCGCGCCGTCCGCCGGTGAGCCCATCCCCGTCGGCGACGCCGCGATGGTGCCGCTCGTGGGGCGCATCGCCGCCGGCATCCCCATCACGGCCGAGCAGCAGATCGACGAGGTGTTCCCGCTCCCCCGCCAGCTCGTCGGCAAGGGCGAGCTCTTCATCCTCAAGGTCGTCGGCGACTCCATGATCGACGCCGCCATCTGCGACGGCGACTGGGTCGTCGTGCGCTCACAGCGCACGGCGGAGAACGGCGAGATCGTCGCCGCAATGCTCGACGGCGAGGCGACGGTCAAGGTGTTCCGTCAGCGCGACGGCCATACCTGGCTGCTCCCCCGCAACAGCGCGTTCGAGCCCATCCTCGGCGACCAGGCCGAGGTGCTCGGCAAGGTCGTGGCAGTCCTGCGCACGGTCTGATCCCAGCACCTGAGCCGGTGGCATTCCGGGCTCGCGCCCGATACCGCGACGGATGCCGCGACGGCGCGATCAGGCGGCGGCGACCGCCGCTGCCGGCTGGGGCTGCGGCTTCGCCACCCCGCGCAGCCAGCCGACGACCGTGTCCATGAAGCGGGCGTGGTCATCGCGGAACACGGTGTGGCCCGTACCCTCCACGGTCTCGACGGTCATGCCCTGCCGGCGCAGCTGCGCCGCGACGCGCTCGGTGATGAGCAGGCTCTTCTCCGCGAGCACGACGAGGCTCGGCGCGACGAGCCGCGCCGGCGGCACGAGCGGCCGGGTGTCGGCGAAGCCGAGGATCGTCCGTCGGTCCCAGTCCCGCAGGGTGGCCAGCTCGATGTCGACGTCGGCCGCGCTCCACTTCGGGTTCATGCGCACGAGCGCCGAGCGCCTCGGTCGCGGCGCGACCGCGAAGAACGCCTTGAACGCCCAGCCGCGGATGCCGGTGGGGAACGAGAAGGCCGGGTCGATGTAGATCGCAGCCCGGGGCGCCATGCGGTCGGCGACGAGGCTCGCGACGAGGCCGCCGAGCGAGTGGCCCATGACCACGTCGGGCGGACCGTCGACCAGCGGCGTCAGCGTCTCGACGACGTCGTCCGCCCAGGCGGCCGGCGAGTACCGGCGTGCACGCGGGCTGCGCCCGTGCCCGGCCAGGTCGACCGCGAGCACGCGGAAGCCGTGCTCGTGCAGTTCAGCGGTGACGCGGTGCCAGGCTCGCGAATCCGACATGATGCCGTGGATGAGCACGGCGGTCTTCGTGCCGCTGCCGGATTCGTTCACTGCGAGACGCATGCGCCGACCGTACGCGACGCACCTGTGGAATCCCCCGACGACGGCCGAGGGGTTGCCACGAGCCCGTCGGTGTGCGTGCGAGACGACGAGGGGCGGATGCCGCGAGCCCGCGGCATCCGCCCCCTTCGTCGATGCCGACTACTCGGCCAGCACGGGCTCCGCGAGCTCGGCGCGCACCGCGCGCGTCGCCTCGATGATGTGCTCGAGCGAGGCGACCGTCTCGTCGTAGCCGCGCGTCTTCAGGCCGCAGTCGGGGTTGACCCACAGCTTCGACGCGGGGATCTCGGCGACGGCCCGCTCGAGGAGCGCCTGCACCTCGGCGGCGCTCGGCACGCGCGGCGAGTGGATGTCGTAGACGCCCGGCCCGATGCCGTGGTCGAAGCCGCTCGACGACAGGTCGTCGACGACCTCCATGCGGCTGCGCGCGGCCTCGATCGACGTGACGTCGGCGTCGAGGTTGCGGATCGCGTCGATCACCACGCCGAACTCCGAGTAGCAGAGGTGCGTGTGCACCTGGGTCGCCGACGCCGCGCCGCCCGTGGCCAGGCGGAACGAGCCGACCGACCAGTCGAGGTACGCCGGCTGGTCGGCGAGCTTCAGCGGCAGGAGCTCGCGCAGCGCGGGCTCGTCGACCTGGATCACGCGGATGCCGGCCTGCTCGAGGTCGGCGATCTCGTCGCGCAGGGCGAGCGCGACCTGGCGGGCGGTGTCGCCGAGCGGCTGGTCGTCGCGCACGAACGACCACGCCAGGATCGTCACGGGCCCGGTGAGCATGCCCTTCACGGGCTTCTCGGTGAGCGACTGCGCGTGCGTCGACCACTCGACCGTCATGGGAGCAGGGCGCGAGACGTCGCCCCACAGGATCGACGGACGCGTGCAGCGCGAGCCATAGGACTGCACCCAGCCGTGCTGCGTCACGGCGAAGCCGTCGAGCAGCTCGGCGAAGTACTGCACCATGTCGTTGCGCTCGGGCTCGCCGTGCACGAGCACGTCGAGGCCGAGGTCCTCCTGCAGGCGGATGACGCGTTCGATCTCGTCGCGCATGAGCGCACGGTACTCGGCATCCGTCAGCTCGGCCTTCACGAGCCGGGCGCGAGCACGGCGGATGTCGGCCGTCTGCGGGAACGAGCCGATCGTCGTGGTCGGCAGCTCGGGCAGCTCGAGGGCCTCCTGCGCCGCCACGCGCTCGTCGTACGCCGCGCGGGTGAAGTCGCGATCGGCGAGGGCGTCGAGGCGGTGGCGCACGGCGGGCACGCGCACGCCCGGCGCGCCCGCGCGGTCGGCCAGGGCAGCGGATGCCGCGTCGAGCTCGGTCGCGATCGCGTCGCGTCCCTCGGCGAGGCCGCGCGCGAGCGTCGCGACCTGCGCGACCTTCTGGTCGGCGAACGCGAGCCAGCTCACGAGGCGCGGGTCGAGCAGCGTCTCGTCGTCGACGTCGTGCGGCACGTGCAGCAGCGACGTGGAGGTCGACACCGCGACATCGCCCGAGCGCGAGCGCAGCGCGTCGGCGCGCTCGAACGCGTGCGCGAGGTCGCCGCGCCAGATGTTGTGACCGTCGATGACGCCCGCGACGAGCGTCTTCGCGGCGAGCGACTCCTCGGTCGCCGGGTCGAGCTGCTCGGGCGCGGTGCCGCGCACGAGGTCGAACGAGATCGCCTCGACGGGGGCGGCGGCGAGAGCCGGCAGCGCGTCGTCGAGTGCGCCGTAGGGCGCGGCCACGAAGATCGCGGGACGCTCTTCGGCAGTGCCGAGGGCGTCGTAGGCGCGGCCGATCGCGTCGAGGACGCGCTCGCGGGGCTCGTCGATGCTCTCGCTCACGAGCGCCGGCTCGTCGAGCTGGACCCAGGCGGCGCCGGCGGCGGCGAGCTCGGCCAGGAGTGCGGCGTAGACGGGCACGAGCTCGTCGAGGCGGTCGAGCGGGCGGAAGCCCTCGGGCGCGCCGTCGGCTGCCTTCGCGAGCAGGAGGAACGTGACCGGGCCGACGATGACGGGGCGGGTCAGGAACCCGGCCGCCCTGGCCTCGGCGAACTCGGCGAGGATGCGGTCGGCGTGCAGCGCGAAGGCGGTGTCGGGGCCGATCTCGGGCACCAGGTAGTGGTAGTTCGAGTCGAACCACTTCGTCATCTCGAGCGGGGCGTCCTCGCCCTCGCCGCGGGCGATGGTGAAGTACCCGGCGAGGTCGACCCGGCCGGCCTCGTCCTGCAGGCGGTGGAAGCGCTCGGGCACGGCGCCGACGGCGATCGCGGCGTCGAGCACCTGGTCGTAGTACGAGAACGACTCGGGGATCGACGAGTCGTCGCGCCCGAGGCCGAGCGACGCGAGCCGCTCCCTGGTCGCTGCCCGGAGCTCCGCCGAGGCGGCCTCGAGCTCGGCGGCGTCGATCGTGCCGGTCCAGAAGGCCTCGACGGCCTTCTTCAGCTCGCGGCGGCGGCCGATGCGCGGGTAGCCCAGGATCGTGCCGGTGGGGAAGGCGTGTGCGGTCATCGTTCTGTGGTGTTCCTCTCGTTGACGAGTCGGTCGTGGGGGCCGAGGCCGAGGCGGTCGACGACGTCGAGCACGGCTTCGTGGCGGTTGAAGGTGTACAGGTGCAGGCCGGGTGCGCCGCCGTCGAGCACGTCGGCGGCGAGCCGGGTGGCGAAGTCGATGCCGATCTCGACCTGCGCGGCGGCGTCGGGCTCGATCTCGAGGTCGATCGCGAGCGACGCGGGCGGCTCGACGCCCGTGAGCTCGGTGAGCCGCGCGAGCCGGGCGGGCGTGGTGACCGGCATGATGCCCGGGAGGATCGGGATGGTCACGCCGCCTGCCCGGGCCCGTTCGACGAACCCGAGGTAGTCGTCGGCGTGCCAGAAGAGCTGGGTGATCGCGAGGTTCGCGCCGGCGATCTCCTTCGCGAGCAGCGTGTCCACGTCCTGCGCGGCGCCACGCGAGCGCGGATGCCCCGTGGGGAACGCCGCCACGGCCACGCGCTCGGGCCGCGGCCGCTCGCCGATCTGCGTCACGCCGGGCAGGCCGGGGATGCCGACCTGCGCGAACGGCTCCCGCTCCTCCTGCACGCGGTGGATGAGCTGCACGAGCTCGGCGGCGCTGTCGAGGTCGCCGATGCCCTCGTCGGAGTCGGCGCCCACCGGTGGGTCCCCCCGGAGCGCGAGGAAGCTCGTGATGCCGGCGTCCAGGAACTCGCGCACGAGGCGGTTCGCCTCCGCGTGCGAGGAGCCGACGCACGTGAGGTGCGCCATGGGCTCGACGTCGGTGTTCTCGAGCATGTAGCGGAGCACCGTGAGCGAGCGGTCGCGCGACGTGCCGCCCGCGCCGAACGTCACCGAGATGAACGCGGGGTCCGCCTCGGCGAGGCGGTCGATGGTGCGCCCCAGGGCGAGCGCCGCGGCATCCGATCGCGGCGGATACAGCTCGAACGAGACCGGCGTGCGGGGCCGACAGTCGGCGCCGCCGGCGTCCTGTCCGGTCTCTGCCATGGTGCTCCTGCGTGGCGGGGCCGTGTCGTCGAGGAATGCACGGCAGGCCGCGTCCCCCGGCCGTACTCGGCGGGTGGGTGTCGCGGGCGGGTGCCGGGCTCGGCGGTCGCTCCAGGTGCCCGGCATCCGGCCGTGCACCGACGATCACCAGCGACGATACGCCTGGGATCCCTCGAAATGGGCACTATGACGCGACGTGACGCCCCGAAACGGGACGATCGGCACACCCGGGGTCGGGTGCGCCGATCGTGTCGAGCGCTCAGCTCGCCCGTCAGGCGGGCACGGATGCCGCGTCGAACTCCGCGAGCTGGGCGGCCTGCTCGGGCGACGCGAGCGCCGTGATGCGGGTGCCGTCCTCGACGTACTCCACCGAGAGCACGCGGCCCGTCTCGTGCAGCGTGGAGACCACGTCGCCGCGGTCGTACGGCACGAGCAGGTCGACCTGCACGGCGGGGTCGGGCAGCATCCGCCCGATCGCCTCGAGCACGTCGGCGACGCCCGCGCCCGTGCGCGCCGACGCGAACACGGCGTTCGGCTCGAGACCGCGCAGCACGAGGCGATCCTCGGGCGTGATGAGGTCGGCCTTGTTGAATACCACGAGCTCGGGCACGTCGCGCGCGCCCACCTCGCCGATCACGTCGCGCACGGTGGCGATCTGGCCGGCCGGGTCGGGGTGCGCCGCGTCGACGACGTGCACGATCAGGTCGGCGTCGCCGACCTCCTCGAGCGTCGAGCGGAACGCCTCGACGAGCTGGTGCGGCAGGTTGCGCACGAACCCGACGGTGTCGGCGATCGTGTAGACGCGGCCGTCGGCCGTGGTGTTGCGGCGAACGGTGGCGTCGAGGGTCGCGAACAGGGCGTTCTCGACGAGCACGCCCGCGCCCGTGATGCGGTTGAGCAGGCTCGACTTGCCGGCGTTCGTGTACCCGGCGATCGCGACCGACGGCACGGCGTTGCGGCGGCGGTTGGCCCGCTTCGCCTCGCGCGCGGGCTTCATGCCGACGATCTGCCGGCGCAGCTTCGCCATGCGCGAGTGGATGCGGCGTCGATCGAGCTCGATCTTCGTCTCACCGGGTCCACGCGAACCCATGCCCGCACCCGCGCCGCCGACCTGGCCACCGGCCTGCCGGGACATCGACTCACCCCAGCCGCGCAGGCGCGGGAGGAGGTACTCGAGCTGCGCGAGCTCGACCTGGGCCTTGCCCTCGCGGCTCTTCGCGTGCTGGCTGAAGATGTCGAGGATCGTCGCGGTGCGGTCGATGACCTTGACCTTCACGACGTCCTCCAGCGCACGCCGCTGGCTGGGCGCGAGCTCGGTGTCGGCGATCACGGTGTCGGCGCCGAGCGCGGCGACGATGTGCCGCAGCTCCTCCGCCTTGCCGCTGCCGAGGTACGTGCTGGGGTCGGGGTGCGGACGACGCTGGAGCAGCCCGTCGAGCACCCGCGCGCCCGCGGTCTCGGCGAGGGCGGCGAGCTCGCGGAGCGAGTTCTCCGCGTCCTCCTGCGATCCCTGCGAGTACACGCCGATGAGCACGACGTTCTCGAGTCGCAGCTGCCGGTACTCGACCTCGGTGACGTCCTCGAGCTCGGTGGAGAGCCCGCTGACGCGACGGAGCGCCGCGCGCTCCTCGCGGTCGTACTGCTCGCCGTCGGCCGTGTCGGCGCCCGCGGCATCCGACCAGTCCTTCTGGATCGCCGACGCCTCGGCGGCGCCGAATCGCGCCACGCCCGCGCGGGTCTCCGCGCTGCGCAGCACGCGCTCGACGGCGTCGTCGGCGGTGCTTCGCTCTGCTTCGTTCATCGATTCCACCCTACTTCTCTCAGTCCTCGTGTCGTGCGATAGCTTGCTTGCATGGGCTCCGACCACTACTTCTCCCCTGCCCCTCGGAGCGATTCCACCGTCCGCACCATCCGTGCCCGGCTGGCCGGACGCGAGCTCGAACTCGTGACGTCCGCCGGCGTCTTCAGCCCCGAGCACCTCGACAAGGGGACGCGCGTGCTGCTCGACGCGGTGCCCGAGCCGCCCGCTGCGGGCCACCTGCTCGACCTCGGCGCCGGATGGGGCCCGATCGCGGTGAGCCTCGCGCTGCAGTCGCCGGATGCCACGGTCTGGGCGGTCGACGTCAACGAACGTGCGCTCGACCTCGTGCGGCGGAACTGTCAGCGGCTCTCCATATCGAATGTCAACGCCGTGGTGCCCGACGATGTTCCCGCGCAGGTGCGATTCGCGCAGATCGTCTCGAATCCGCCGATCCGCGTGGGCACGGCCGAGCTGCACGCGATGCTCGGACGGTGGCTGCCGCGCCTCGAGTCCGACGCCGCCGCGTGGCTCGTGGTCGCGAAGCACCTGGGCGCCGATTCGCTGCAGCGCTGGGTCGGGACCGACCTCGGGTTCGACGTCGAGCGGTCGGCGAACTCGAAGGGGTTCCGGGTGCTCGAGGTGCGGCACGCGGCCGGCGCGTGAGCGGTCAGCGAGCCGCGGCGAGCCCGCGGGTCAGCCGAGGCTGAGGACGCCGTCGAAGACGAGCTCGGCCGGCCCGGCCAGTGCGACGTGCTCGCCGTCGTGGGCCTGGAACATCCGCACGCCGAGCACCCCGCCGGGCACGTGCACGCGCCAGTCGTTCGGCGCGCCCTCGCCCGCCCAGTGCCGCACGGCGAGGGCGGATGCCACGGCGCCCGTGCCGCACGAGAGCGTCTCGCCCGAGCCGCGCTCGTGCACGCGCATGCGGACGCGCCCGATGCCGTCCTCGACGAGCGGCTCCGCCGGCACGACGAACTCGATGTTGGCGCCCGCCTCGGGGACCGGGTCGAGGATCGGCTGGTAGGCGAGGTCGATCGCCTCGAGCTCGTCGTCGTCGGCGAGGGCCACCACGACGTGCGGGTTGCCGACGTCGATGCCGAGGCCCGGCCGCGCGACGGGCAGCTCCTTCGCGCGCACGAGCGGCTCGCCGCCGGCGAGGCGCCACGGGCCGAGGTCGGCCTGGAACCCGGTCGCCGTGCGGCTCACGGTGCGGACGCCCGCGCGTGTGCCGATCGCGATCGACTCGCCCGGGGGCAGCTCGGCGAGGCCCTGGTCGAGGAGGTAGCTCGTGAAGACCCGGATGCCGTTGCCGCACATCTCGGAGACCGTGCCGTCGGCGTTCCAGTAGTCCATGAACCAGACGGCGTCGGGGTCGGCGGCGAGGGCCGCGGCGCCGTCGTCGAGGTTGCTCGATCGCACGGCGCGGATGACGCCGTCGGCGCCGACGCCGAACCGGCGATCGCAGATCGCGGCGATCTGCGTGGGCGTGAGCTCGGTGTCGCCCTCGGGGTCGCTGAAGAGCACGAAGTCGTTGCCGGTGCCCTGCCCCTTGGTGAATCGCAGATCGAAGGACATTCGATCAGTCTAGGGCCGCCCGGCGGGCCGGCTCCGCGCCGCGCCCGTCGCCGCAGCCGCCACCAGCGCCGCCGCGAACACCCCCGCCGTGGCCGCGACGCTCGCGAATCCCGCGGCCTGGAGGAGGATGCCCGACGCAGCTCCCCCACCTGCTGCGGCCAGCCCCATGCCGACCTCCCCCCAGCCCTCTCGCCGGAGTCGGACCCGCTCTGCCGCGTCACGCGCGAGCACCGTGCTGCCAGCGACGAGTGCGAGGTTCCACCCGGCGCCGATCACCACGACCGAGACGGCGACGCCCGGCAGCGAGTGCGGGACCGACGCGGCCATGAGCGACGCCGCACCGAGCGCGACGGCGCTCACCGCGGCCACCCGCTCGGCGCCCCACCGGCCGACGAGCAGCCCCGAGAGCGGGGACGGCGCGAACATGGCCGCGATGTGCGCCGAGATGAGGAGGCCGACCGTGCCGAGGTCGGCATGGAGGTGCTCGAGATGCACCGGCACCACCGTCATCACGATCACCATCACGATGTTCGCGAGCGACAGGATGCCGACGCCGAGGATCGTGTCCCGTCGTGTCGTTCGCCCGCCGCCCGTCATACGTCCACCATCGGCCGAGATCGCACCCCGGGCCGGCGCGGTCCCTCCCGCCGGCGGAGCCATCGAGCGGGCCGCACTCGGGACGCGCGGAGCGCTGGCCACGAACGCGCCGGCGGCCACGGCGAATCCGAGGGCGCCGAGCGCGAAGCAGCCGGCGAGCGGCGGCATCCCCATCGCCTGCCCCGCGACATCGCTCGGAGCCAGCAGGAGCGGCCCGATGACGGCGCCGACGGAGGTTGCGACGAGGAGTCGCGTGAGCGCCCGCACGCGATGCTCGGTCGTCGCCCGCTCCGCCGCCGCGTAACGGCTCAGCATCACGGCGGCATTGCCGGCACCGAACACCAGGCTTCCGAGCAGCATCGGCCCGATGGCGCCGACGATCGCCGACCACACCACGACGGCGGCCCCGATCGCCGCGAGGGCGGCCCCCGCCGCCAACGCCGGCGACCGTCCGCCCCGTCGGGAGGCCCGGCTGATGGCGAGCGCGGCGAGGGCCGTGCCGATCACGAGCATGGCCTGCGGCCACCCGGCGAACCACGCCTCGCCGCCGAGACGGACGGCGAGCAGTCCAGCGGCCGACCCCGCGACGGAGTTCGCGAGCGCTCCCACGGCGGCGCCGATCGGAAGGAAGGGGGTGCGGGCGCTCAGCCGATCGGTCGTGGCCCTGGTCGGGGCGGATTCCGTGGTCATGCGGATCATGCTAGGAATGGCGGCGAGCGCTCTGAATGGCCATCGAGCATCCACTCTCCCTGATTCGCTCGCATTCGGAACGCGAAGGGAGTGATCCGCATTGCGTGCGTACGAACCCGATGACACCGACTGGGCGATCCTCCACGAGCTGCAGCTCGACGCCCGGATCTCCTTCAACGAACTCGGCCGGCGGATCCACCTCTCCCCGCCCTCCGTCGCCGAACGCGTGCGTCGCCTCGAGGGGCACGGCATCCTCACCGGTTACGCGGCGCACGTCGATCCGGCCGCGGTCGGCCAGGACGTGACCGCCTACATCAACCTGCGGTGCGATCCCGGACGCTGCCTCCTGAAGACCGCCGATCCGGAGGAGTTCCCCGAGGTCGTCGAGATCCACAAGCTGGCCGGACGCCACTGCACGATGCTGCGCGTTCGCGTCGCGTCGATCGCGCATTTCGAGGGGCTCGTCGAGCGCATCGGAACGCACGGCCCGCTCGAGACGACGATGGTCATGTCGACCCCGTTCACGCGGCGGGAGGTGCGCCCGGCTCCGCCCCGCCGACCGGTCACGACCGGGGACGCATGGTGGCAGGCGAAGGATGCCTCGGGCGACGCCTGATCGCGCCGGCACATCCGCCCATCCCGAGACGACATCGGGACATCCTGCTCAGTCCAGGGTCGCTTGACGGGCGAGTTCCGCGCCTCGCTCGACGACGTCGTCGCCGTCGATCGTGGTCGCGTCCGCGTAGCGGCGGAACCAGCCGACCTGCCGCCGGGCGTAGGTGCGGGTGAGCTGCTGCGTCTCGGCGACGGCCTCGTCCCGCGACATCCGCCCGTGCAGCTCGGCGAGCGCCTGGGCGTAGCCGATCGCCTTGCGTGCGGTGACGCCGCGCTCGAGTCCCAGCGGCACGAGCGCCTCCACCTCGTCGACGAGCCCGTCGCGCCACATGCGCTCGACCCGGGCGTCGAGGCGCTCGACGAGGCGCCCGCGGTCGCTGCGGAGGTGCACGATGCGGTGCGGCCCCCACGGGGTGGGCTCGTCGGGCAGGCGCGCGGCCTTCGGCTCCCCCGTCAGCTCGATGACCTCGAGCGCGCGCACGATCCGGCGCCCGTTCTGGGCGTCGACGCTCGCGGCGGTCTCGGCGTCGATGGCCCGCAAACGAGCGTGCAGCAGGCCCGGCCCGAGCTCGGCGAGCTCGGCTTCGAGTCGCGCGCGGATCGCGGCATCCGTGCCCGGGAACCGGAAGTCGTGGATCACGGACGACACGTAGAGGCCCGAGCCGCCGACGAGCAGGGCGACGCCGTCGCGCGCGACGATGTCGTCGATGGTCGCGCGCGCGTCGGGCTGGTAGGCGGCGACGGAAGCCTCCTGCGTGACGTCGAGCACGTCGAGCAGGTGGTGCGGCACCCCGCGTCGCTCGCCGGGCGGCAGCTTCGCCGTGCCGATGTCCATGCCGCGGTACAGCTGCATCGCGTCGGCGTTCACGACCTCGGCGACCCGGCCGACACGCGCGAACGCCTCGGCGAGGTCGAGCGCGAAGTCGGACTTGCCGGTGCCGGTGGCGCCGACGATCGCGATGAGGGTCACGTCAGCGCTGGGCGTCGGTGGGGTCGTAGATCGGCATGGTGCCGACGCCGGGCGCGACGAGCGGCTCGGTGCCGCGGGCGCGGAGCACGGGCAGCCCGAGCGAGACCTTGCCTGCGGCGGATGCCCCGGGAGCCGCCGGCACGCCGCAGCTCTCGGCCTGCGCCCGGTCCCACGCGTCGCCCGCGCGCGTGCGGCGGATGCGCAGCGGCGCGTCGTCGAGCGAGTCGGCGAGCAGGTGGAACGGCGCCGCCTGCGTGATCGTGACCGAGACGACGTCGCCCGGCCGAGGCAGCTCGGAGCCCGCCGGGACCTCGAAGTGCACGAGTCGGCTGTCCTCGGCACGACCGCTCAGGCGGTGCGTCTCGGCGTCCTTCTTGCCGTCGCCCGTGGAGACGAGCACCTCGACGGCGCGGCCCACGAGTCGCTGGTTCTCCTCCCAGGAGATCCGCTCCTGCAGCGCGGTGAGGCGCTCATAGCGCTCCTGCACGACCTCCTTCGGCACCTGGTCGTCCATGGTCGCGGCGGGCGTCCCGGGGCGGATCGAGTACTGGAACGTGAACGCGGACGCGAAGCGTGCCGCCTCGACCACGCGGAGGGTCTCCTCGAAGTCCTCCTCGGTCTCGCCTGGGAAGCCCACGATGATGTCGGTCGAGATCGCCGCGTTCGG
The DNA here is from genome assembly GCF_008122505.1 of Agromyces mariniharenae. Classification (NCBI taxonomy): domain Bacteria; kingdom Bacillati; phylum Actinomycetota; class Actinomycetes; order Micrococcales; family Microbacteriaceae; genus Agromyces; species Agromyces mariniharenae. The sequence goes on from NZ_VSSB01000001.1 coordinate 57,704, forward strand.
GATCTTCGCACGCACGCGGTCGAGGATGCCGAGGAACTTCTCGGAGCGGTAGGAGCGCCGCATCGCCTTCAGGATGCGGTCGGACCCCGACTGCAGGGGCATATGCAGCTGGGGCATGACCGACGGCGTCTCGGCCATCGCGTCGATGACGTCGTCGGTGAAGGCGGCGGGGTGCGGGCTCGTGAAGCGGATGCGCTCGAGGCCCTCGATCCGGCCGGCGGCCCGAAGCAGCTTGCCGAACGCCTGCCGGTCGCCGAACTCGACGCCGTAGGAGTTCACGTTCTGGCCGAGGAGGGTGACCTCGACCGCGCCATCGTCGACGAGCGCCTGGATCTCGGCGAGGATCTCGCCGGGCCGGCGGTCCTTTTCCTTGCCGCGCAGGGCGGGCACGATGCAGAACGTGCAGGTGTTGTTGCAGCCGACCGAGATCGAGACCCAGCCGCTGTAGGTGGAGTCGCGCTTGGTGGGCAGCGTCGAGGGGAACACCTCCAGCGCGTCGAGGATCTCGAGCTGCGCCTCGTCGTTGTGGCGGGCCCGCTCCAGCAGGCTCGGGAGCGAGCCCATGTTGTGGGTGCCGAAGACCACGTCGACCCAGGGCGCCTTCTCGAGGATGACGTTCTTGTCCTTCTGGGCGAGGCAGCCGCCGACGGCGATCTGCATGCCGGCATGGCGGCGCTTGACGCCCGCGAGGTGGCCGAGGTTGCCGTACAGCTTGTTGTCGGCGTTCTCGCGCACGGCGCAGGTGTTGATGACGACGACGTCGGGCTCGGCGCCGTCGGCGGGGACGTACCCGGCGGCCTCGAGCGAACCGCTCAGCCGCTCGGAGTCGTGCACGTTCATCTGGCAGCCGAAGGTGCGGACCTCGTAGGTGCGCGGCGTCGTGGCCGGTTCGACGGCCTCGACGGTCGGGGCCTCGTGAAGGGTGCTCATGATCGCACCAGTCTACGAGCCCTCGGCTGACAGCGCCGCCGTCACCACCTCGCGCACCATCTCGCCCGGATACCCGCGCCGCTGCAGGAACGCCGACAGTCGACGCTCGGCCGTCTGCCGGTCGAGCCCGGCCAGTTGGCGTGCCCGCCGCTCGGCGACGGCGTAGGCGTTGCGGCGCTCCACCTCGGGATCGAGCTCCTCGACCGCCGCCCGGGCCGCGGACGCGTCGACGCCGCGCCGCGCGAGCTCCTGCAGGATCGCGCCGCTCCCCCGGCCCCGGCGCGCGCCGTTGACGTGGACGAGCTGCTCGGCGAGGCGGGCGTCGTCGAGGTAGCCGAGCCGCTCGTAGCGCTCTATCCAGTCCTCGATCTCGACGTCGTCGAGCCCGTGCTCGGCGAGCACCGAGCGCACCTCGGCGACCGACAGCGCCGATCGCCGCAGTCGCGACACGACCAGGCGGTCGATGCGCTCGTCGCGCTCAGGACCCGTCTCGTCGGGATCGTCGTCGACGACCGTGAACCGCGCCCGTCGGCGTGCTGCACGCCGATCCTCGGATCGCGTGCGATCACGACGTTCGGCTCGCCCGTGTTCACCGCGATCGGCCCGGTCGGCGGGATGCTCCCCCTGAGCGGCTTCGTCGAGCTCGTCCGGCTCGTCGTTCGGCACGTCGGACCACGGCTCGGCCGCCGGCTCGTCGGCGATATCGTCGGGCTTCGCCCACCGCTCGGCGGCGACCTCGCCCGGCTTCGCCCACGGCAGGTACGAGACCGGGGCGAGGTGCTCGGATGCGTCGCTCATCTGGTTCCCCTCCCCGGTCTCGGCTGCTCGGACTGTGCGGTGGTCGCTCAGGCGCCCTTGCGCCCGAGCTTGGCCTCGATGGACTCGACGTTGGACGGCGCGGCCTGCGCGCCGCCGACCTGCTGGCCGATGCCGAGCTTCACGAGGATCTTCTTCTCGATGTCGGCGGCGATGTCGGGGTTCTGGAGGAGGAACGTGCGTGCATTCTCCTTGCCCTGCCCGAGCTGGTCGCCGTCGTAGGTGTACCAGGCGCCCGACTTCTTCACGATGGCCTGGTCGACGCCGTAGTCGATGAGGCTGCCCTCGCGGGAGATGCCGACGCCGTAGAGGATGTCGAACTCGGCCTGCTTGAAGGGCGGCGCCATCTTGTTCTTGACGACCTTGACACGCGTGCGGTTGCCCACGGCCTCGCTGCCGTCTTTCAGCGTCTCGATGCGGCGGATGTCGAGGCGCACCGAGGCGTAGAACTTCAGCGCCTTGCCGCCCGCGGTGGTCTCGGGGCTGCCGAAGAACACGCCGATCTTCTCGCGGAGCTGGTTGATGAAGATCGCGGTGGTCTTCGTCTGGTTCAGACCGCCCGTGAGCTTGCGGAGCGCCTGGGACATGAGGCGGGCCTGGAGGCCGACGTGCGAGTCGCCCATCTCGCCCTCGATCTCGGCGCGGGGCACGAGCGCCGCGACCGAGTCGATGACGACGAGGTCGATCGAGCCCGAGCGGATGAGCATGTCGGCGATCTCGAGCGCCTGCTCACCGGTGTCGGGCTGCGAGACGAGCAGCGAGTCGATGTCGACGCCGAGCTTCTTGGCGTAGTCGGGATCGAGGGCGTGCTCGGCGTCGATGAACGCCGCGATGCCGCCGGCGCGCTGCACGTTGGCGATCGCGTGGAGCGTGAGCGTGGTCTTGCCCGAGGACTCGGGACCGTAGATCTCGATGATGCGGCCGCGGGGAAGCCCGCCGACGCCGAGCGCCACGTCGAGCGCGATCGACCCGGTGGGGATGACCTCGACGGGAGCGCGCTCCTCGCTGCCGAGGCGCATGACCGACCCCTTGCCGAACTGGCGGTCGATCTGCGCGAGTGCCGTCTCGAGTGCTTTCTCGCGGTCTGCAGGTGATGGCATTGCTGGCTCCTTCGATGCTCGATGCTGCTGCCTCTAGGCTGTCGTTCCACGTGCGGGCCGTGACCTGCGACGTCTCGCGACAAGGCGGTTGCGGTGTGTTCCGACGCATCGACCGTATGGCCGCCCACCGACATCCGGAGCCCCGAGGAGACGGATGTGGAGGGACGCGTCGTTCCTCCTGCTGTCGAGGACGAGCCTATCCGAGCATCCGAACGGATGTTCGAAGGCACGCCCGCGTGTCGAACACGTCTTCGGGCCGTCTCCTGCGACCCGCCGGCGACACCTGGCAAGCCGAAACGGGCCGCCTGGAGTCAGCCCTCCGCGGGCTCGCGGAGGCCGACGCCGTGCCGGCGCGAGGGCGGGACATCCGTCGCCTCGCACAGGGCGTGCCAGACCTCGCGGGCGGGTACGCCGGCCGCGAGCGCCTCACGCGCCGTGCGATCGCCGACGCCCGAGAGCACGAGGTCGTTGACGACGACGTTGCCGTACGCGGGACCGAACTCGTCGTCGACCGCGATCTGGAACTCGCTGAGCTTCATCGGACCCCTCCGGAACTCCGGGAACTCCCCCGGACACGCGATCGGCCGGTCCGAAGACCGGCCGATCGGGTTGGAACGTGCGTGATCAGCGGACCATCATGTCCGCATCGAACTCCGCCACGAGCTCGTCGGGGAGGCTGTCGGGAACGGTAGCCAGACCCTCGAGGACCGCGATGCGGTCGCCGACCTCGTGCATGATGACGGAGATGGGCGTGTCGAGCGCCTCGGCGACCGACGCGAGGATCTCGGACGAGGCCTCCTTCTGGCCACGCTCCACCTCGCTCAGGTAACCGAGCGCGACGCTCGCCTTCGACGCGACCTGCCGGAGCGTGCGCCCCTTCTGCAGACGGAAGTCCCTCAGCACGTCGCCGATCTCTTGTCGAACCAGAACCATCGGAACCTCCTTCTCTCTGCCCTGCGACTCCGCCGGAGCCGGAATGGGAGCGTCAGTCTACACTGACTCTCCGTACCCTCTAACCTAGCGTCGCACACTGTGGCTTCGGTGTGAACTCGACACTTGTAACAGGGTGTTCACGAACGTTATTCCGCCCTCCCAGCGGTCTCAGGGTCGCCGGTTCGGCGAGTCCTCGATCGCCGCGATGGCCGACGTCGCCACGAGCTTCGGCGACGCCTCGAGCCGGGCTCGACGTCGCTTCAGCCAGAGTCCGGTCGTGATGATCAGGGCGAGGGTGGCGTACGCCGCGATCGCGAAGGGACTGTGCACGAGGTAGGCGACGTCGCCCTGGCTGATGGCCATGGCCTTGCGCAGCTGCTCCTCCGCCATCGGCCCGAGGATGCCGCCCACGACCATCGGCGCGATCGGGTACCCGTACCGTCGCATGAGGAATCCGACCACCCCGATCACCAGCAGGATCAGGACGTCGACCACGTTGAAGTGGAGGGCGTAGGCGCCGAGGCCCGCGAAGGCGAGGATGCCGGCGTAGAGGTACGGCCGCGGGATTCGCAGCACCTTCACCCACATCCCGACGAGCGGCAGGTTGAGCACGAGCAGCAGGACGTTGCCGATGTAGAGGCTGGCGATCAGCGCCCACACGAGGCCCGGCTGGTTCTCGAACAGCAACGGGCCCGGCCGGATGCCGTACGACTGGAACGCGGACAGGATGATCGCGGCCGTGGCGGTGGTCGGCAGGCCGAGGGTCAGCAGCGGCACGAGGACGCCCGCAGCGGCCGCGTTGTTCGCGGACTCGGGTCCGGCCACCCCCTCGATCGCGCCGCGTCCGAACTCCGCGCGAGCGGGTCCCTTCGCGAGCCGCCGCTCGGTCGCATAGGAAAGGAAGGTCGCGACATCCGCCCCGCCGGCCGGGATGGTGCCGATCGGGAAGCCGATCGCCGTCCCCCGGAGCCACGGCCGCCAGGACCTGCGCAGGTCGGCGCGCGTGAGCCAGGTGCGCCAGCCGCGCGTGACGGGGATCACGTTCACCGGCCCGTGGCGGAGGCGGGACGCGACGTAGAGCGTCTCGCCGAGCGCGAAGAGGCCGACGGCGATGAGCACCACGTCGATGCCGTCGGCCAGGGCCGGGATGCCGAACGTGTAGCGCTGCTGTCCGGAGAGCACCTCCGTGCCCACCAGCCCGAGCAGGAGCCCGAGCCCCAGCGACACCAGGCCTCGCGGGACGCTCGAGCCGAGCAGCGCGCCCACGGTGAGGAACGCCACGACGATGAGGGCGAAGTAGTCGGCCGGGCCGAGTTGCACGGCGACGCTTGCGATGGTCGGCGCGAGGAACGTGAGCAGTACGGTGGCCACGGTCCCCGCGACGAACGAGCCGATGGCCGCGGTCGCGAGCGCGGCGGCGCCGCGCCCGGCCTTCGCCATCCGGTTCCCCTCGAGCGCGGTGACGATGGAGGCGGACTCGCCCGGCGTGTTCAGGAGGATCGAGGTGGTCGAGCCCCCGTACATGCCGCCGTAGTAGATGCCGGCGAAGAGGATCAGCGCGCCCGTCGGGTCGAGCGAGTAGGTCAGGGGCAGCAGCAGCGCCACCGTCATGGCCGGCCCGATCCCGGGCAGCACGCCGACGGCGGTGCCGACGAAGACGCCGAAGAAGGCGTACAGCAGGTACTGCGGCTGGAGTGCGGTCGCGAAGCCCTCGAGCAGGGCGTTGAGGCTATCCATGGAGCACCGGGATCCAGTCGAGGAGCGGGCCGGCGGGGAGCGAGAGCCCGAGCCAGGCGCCGAAGACGAGTTGCGTGAGGAGCCCGAGTCCGAGCCCGCTGGGAGCGGCCACCCACCACCGCTTCGCCCCGAGCGCGAGCGCGGCTCCGGTGAAGAGGACCGCGACGGCGATCGGCCAGCCGGCCAGCTCGATGAGGACGAGCTGCGAGAGGAGGCACAGGACGAGCAGCAGGACGGTGCGCCAGTCGGTCTTCGCGGCCGGGTCGACGTCCTCCTCCTCCTCGGGGAGCCCGCGATGTCCGCGGGCGATCGCGACGATCACGGCCACGGATGCCGCGAGCAGGAGGGTGCCGACGAAGTAGGGGAAGAACCGGGGGCCGAGCACGCTCGACGACCCCGGCGGGACGCGGATGGAGCCGGCGGCGACGACCGCGTACACCCCGAGCGCCGCACACACCGCGGCGAAGGCGACCTCGCCGACGATCCCGCACCGATCGCCGGGGACCGCCGCTCCGCCGTCCGGGGCCGCCGAGGGGCCCCCCGGCGCCGAGGCGCCGGGGGGTCCCGCGTGGCGATCGGTCATCGTGCGACCAGGCCGATCGACTCGAGCGTCGTCGTCACCTGGCCGATGTTCCCGTCCAGGAACGAGGCGAACTCGTCGCCGATGAGGAAGGCGTCCGCCCAGCCGCGCTCCTCGAGCGTGGACTGCCAGCTCTCGGAGTCGTGCAGCCCGGTGACGAGGTCCTGCAGCGCCTGCACCTCCGCATCGGTGAGCCCCGACGGTGCGAGCAGCCCGCGCCAGTTGGTGAGCTCGACGTCGTAGCCCTCCTCGGCAAGGGTCGGGACGTCGGGCAGGACCTCCGACCGCTCCGCCCCCGACACGGCGAGGGCGCGCAGCTCGCCGGCCTCGACCTGCTCGGCGAACTCGCCGACACCCGAGATGCCGGCGTTCACGGTGTTGCCGAGCAGCATCGTCACGGCCTCCCCACCGCCGGCGTTGGGGATGTAGTTCAGGGTGGACGGGATCTCATCCGGGGCCACGCCGGCCTCGGTCAGGAGCATGCCGGCGAGGATGTGGTCGGCGCCTCCGGCCGAGCCGCCCGTGACCGAGATCGCGGCGCCCTCGTCGACGATCGCGTCGACGAGGTCCTCCGTCGTCTCGTACTCCGATGACGCGGGCACCACGATCACGAGCGGTTCCTCAGTGAGCTTCGCGACCGGGGTCAGGTCCTCGATGCGCACGTCGGACGCGTTGGTCTCGACCGCGCCGACCATGACGAGCCCGGTGACCATGAGCGTCGCCGCATCGCGTTCGTTCGCGAGCGCCGCGAGGCCGATGGTGCCGCCGGCGCCCGGAATGTTCTCGACCGGCGCCGAGCCCACGAGGTCCTCGGCGACGAGCGCCTCCGAGGCGGCACGCGCGGTCTGGTCCCAGCCGCCACCCGGATCGGCGGGGGCGATGAGGTTGACGGACTCGAGGGCGACGGGGGCCTCACCCGCGTCGTCGGCGCCGGCGTCGGTCGGTGCGCAGCCGGCTGCGCCGATGGCCAGCACGATGCCGGCCGTCGCGAGGCCCGCCGTGCGGGCGAAGCGACGGGCAGGGCTGGTGGGGGTGGCCGCAGGGTGCGGCCGGAACGGTGATCGCAAAGACTCCTCCTCGAGTGCGCCGGCGTCGTCGCCGGTCCGAACGATCCGGTGGCTCAGACGGTAGGGCGCGGCATCCGACCTCGGAATGCTGCGGTCGTAAGGGTCGTATCGGTCGTATCGGTCGTTTCGGTCGCAATGGTCACGGCGCAGGTCGGCCCCGCCTCTGCCCGATCGGGCACACTGTTGGGGTGAGCCGGTCGATGTCGCTGCGCACGCAGTTGCTGCTGCTGCAGGTCGCCATCGTGCTCACGACCGTGATCGGCACGGGCGTCACCGCCGGATGGCTGCAGGAGCGGCAGCTGCGGGACGCGTACGAGGACCGCATGATCGCGGTCGCGCAGTCGGTCGCCGGCCTCCCCGCGATCACGGACGCCTTCGACGACGCGACGCCGTCCGAGGCGATCCAGCCCATCGCCGAGGTGGTGCGGCGCGCCTCGGACGTCACCTACGTCGTCGTCGCGAACGACGACGGCATCCGCTACTCCCACCCGAACCCGGCCCGGATCGGCGAGCGGGTTTCCACCGATCCGTCCATCCCCCTGGCGGGCGAGATCTACGTCGGCACCCAGACGGGCACCCTCGGCGAGTCCTGGCGCGTCAAGGTGCCGATCTTCGCGGAGGACGGCGCCGTCATGGGCCAGGTCTCGGTGGGCATCCTCGAGTCGGAGCTCCGCGAGGACTTCCTCGGCGGCCTGCCCGGCCTGCTGATCGCGCTCGGCGTCGCGTCGGTCGTCGGCGTGGTCGGCTCCGCGTGGATCGCACGATTGATCCGCCGCCGGATCTACGGCCTCGAACCCGACGAGATCCGGGGGCTCCTCGAGACCCGGGAGGCGATGCTGCACGGCATCCGCGAAGGGCTGGTGGCCGTCGACGACCGCGGACGCATCGTCCTCGTGAACGACGCTGCAGCGCGCCTGCTCGACATCGACGATGCGGCCGCCACGCTCGGACGGCCCGTCGACGACGTGCTCGACTCGGAGCTCGCCGGGTTCATCACGACCGGGCACGACGTCGAGACCGCCGTCCTGTCGGGCGAGCGGGTGCTGCTCGTGCACGGGGATCGCATGCTGGTCGAGGGTCGCGACGTCGGCTCGATCGCGATCCTGCGCGATCGCACCGAGCTGGAGACGACGCTCCGCGAGCTCGAGGGCGCCCAGAGCCTCGCGGAGGACCTCAGGGCGGCCTCGCACGAGTTCGCCAACACGCTGCACGTCCTCAGCGGGCTGCTCGAGCTCGGGCACGTCGACGCTGCGCGCGCGTTCATCGACCGCGTCGGCTCGGGCGGCGCGATCTCCACCGTCGACGGCCAGGACGGGATCGACGAGGTGGAGCTCGCCGCGCTCCTGCTCGCCAAGCGGTCCCGGGCACAGGAGCTCGGCATCACGCTCACCGTCGCGTCGTCGTCGCGACTGGCGGCGGCTCCGCCCGACGCCCCGCGCGGCGACCTGCTCACGGTCGTCGGCAACCTGCTCGACAACGCGATCGAGGCGACCCTGCTCGGCGGCAACGTGAGCCTCGAGGTCCGTGACGACCTGGAGCCGGGACACGTCGTGGTGCGCGTCGACGACGACGGTCCGGGCATCCCCGCCGACCGCCGACGTGCCATCTTCGATGCCGACGTCAGCGACAAGGCGCCCGTTCCCGGCAAGGCCAGGCGGGGCATCGGGCTGACGATCGTGAAGCGCGTCGCCGAGCGACTCGGCGGCCAGGCGACCGCGGGGCGCTCCCCCGCCGGCGGCGCGGCGTTCACCGTGCGGCTGCCGTGGGCCGCCGCGCCCGCCGCCCACCGAGCGGAGCGGTCGGAGAGCCGCGTGTGACGGGCATCCGGGTCGTCATCGTCGACGACGACTTCGCCGTCGCCGACGTTCATCGCGGCTTCGTCGACGCCATCGACGGCTTCACCGTCGTCGCCGTCGCCCACACGGGGTCGGAGGCCCTGGCTGCGATCGAAGCGCACCACCCCGACCTCGTGCTGCTCGACGTCTACCTTCCCGACCAGAGCGGCCTGGACGTGCTCCGCCAGCTCAGGGCGGCCGACGATCGCGTGGAGGTCATCGCGGTGACGGCCGCCCGCGACCTCGACTCCGTGCGCACGGCTCGCCTCCTCGGCGTGCGCCACTACCTCGTGAAGCCCTTCACCGGGGCGGTGCTCGCCGAACGCCTCGAGGAGGTGCGGCGCGGCATCACGGCCGACCGCGGTGCGGCGGCGGCGCCCCTCGACCAGCGCGCCGTCGACCGGATGCTCGGCACAGCAGGTCCCGAGCGGCGTGCGCCGCTGCCGAAAGGCCTCTCGCGGCCCAGCCTCGATCGGGTCGCCGCTGCGCTCGCCGGCCTCGAGGGGGACGCCTCAGCCGCCGAGGTCGCCGCTGCCCTCGGGATGTCGCGGGTCAGTGCCCGCCGCTACCTCGAGCACCTCGTCGAGCTCGGCGCCGCCGAGGTGTCGCCGCGGTACGGATCGGCGGGACGGCCGGAGAACCGCTACCGCCGGCCCGGCCGTCGCCCCTGAGCCGCCCCTAGGCGAGGCGCGCGAGCGCGAGGCGAAGGGCCGCCTCGACGGTCGCCGCACGGATGGCCGCCCGGTCGCCCGTCAGCGCCAGGGCCATCGACTCCGACGGCCCGAGGCCCGACACCGCGACGAAGGCCGTCCCCGGCTCGTGACCGTCCTGCTGGTCGGGTCCGGCCACGCCCGTCGTCGCCAGGCCGAGATCCGCCGGACGGCCGTCCACCGCGCACGCGTGACGGACGCCGTCCGCCATCGCCCGCGCGACGTCGGGATCGACGGCTCCGCGCTCGTCGAGCAACCGCTCGTCCACCCCGAGGAGGGCCGACTTGAGCGGCGTCGCGTAGGCGACGACGCCCCCGTTCAGCGCCACGGATGCACCGGGCACCGCGACGATCGCCGCCGTGAGGAGGCCACCCGTCAGCGACTCGGCGACGGCGAGCGTGAGCCCTCGACGCGTGAGCTCCGCCACGAGCGCGACCGCGTCGGCTGCGGGTTCGGGCGGCGGCGGCATCCGCTCATCGACCATCGGCGTCGCTTCGATGCTCCCGGTTCAGGCGCACCGCGTCGCGCACGTAGAGCAGGCCGGACCAGACCGTGAGCACGAGCGCGATCGCCATGAGCACGGCGTTGACCCACGCCATCCACTCGCCGAGCAGTGCGGGCAGCGGCGCCAGTGCGAACGAGATCGCGATCGACTGGGCGAGCGTCTTGAGCTTGCCGCCCGACGAGGCGGGGACCACGTTGCCGCGGCCGAGCTCGACGAAGCGCCAGATCGTGATGCCGACCTCGCGCACGACGATGAGCCCGGTGACCCACCACGGCACCTCGCCGAGGATCGAGAGGCAGACCAGCGCACCGCTCGTGAGCAGCTTGTCGGCGATGGGGTCGAGGATCTTGCCGAGGTCGGTGACCTGCCCGCGGCTGCGCGCGAGGTAGCCGTCGAGGCCGTCGGTCGAGATCGCGACGACGAAGAGCGCGGTGGCGATCCAGCGGAGGGCGCCGCCCTCGCCGGCGTCGGCCAGCAGCAGCCAGAAGAACACGGGTGCGAGCAGGATCCGCACCACCGTGATCGCGTTGGGAAGGTTCCAGTTGGCCGAGCGCGCCGGGCTGCCGGCGGAGGAGGTCATAGGGCCAAGGATAACGGGCGGCGTTCAGTCGCGACCGGTCAGTCCCCAGGCGTCCTCGCCGGAGTCGCCGTCGACCTCCTCGAGTCCCTCGGGGATGCGGCCCACGGGGTCGTCGTAGCGGTCGTCGGCGGCCCGCTGGGCGGCCGCGTGCGCCGCCGCCGAGGCGCTCATGCCAGAGGCGGGCGCAGCGGATGCCCCGCCGCCCGCGCCGCCCGCGGGCTCCTCGCCGCGCAGCCGCGCGAGCACGCCGGGCAGCTGCTCGGCAGTCACGAGCACGTCGCGGGCCTTCGATCCCTCGGACGGACCGACGATCTCGCGCGACTCGAGCAGGTCCATGAGGCGGCCGGCCTTCGCGAAGCCCACGCGGAGCTTGCGCTGCAGCATCGACGTCGAGCCGAACTGGGTCGACACCACGAGCTCGGCGGCGGCGAGCAGCAGCTCGAGGTCGTCGCCGATGTCCGCGTCGATCTCCTTCTTCTCGACGGCGGCCGCGACATCCTGCCGGTACTCGGGACGCGCCTGCCGCGTGACGTGCGTGACGACCTTCTCGATCTCGGCCTCGCTCACCCACGCACCCTGCACGCGGATGGGCTTCGACGCGCCCATCGGCAGGAAGAGGCCGTCGCCCTGGCCGATGAGCTTGTCGGCGCCCGGCTGGTCGAGGATGACGCGGGAGTCGGTGACGCTCGTCACGGCGAACGCGAGCCGCGACGGCACGTTGGCCTTGATGAGGCCCGTGACCACGTCGACCGACGGACGCTGCGTCGCGAGCACGAGGTGGATGCCGGAGGCACGGGCCAGCTGCGTGATGCGCACGATCGAGTCCTCGACGTCGCGCGGCGCGACCATCATGAGGTCGGCGAGCTCGTCGACGACGACGAGCAGGTAGGGGTACGGCTTGAGCTTGCGCTCCGAGCCGGCGGGCAGCACGATCTCGTCGTTGACGACGGCCTTGTTGAAGTCGTCGATGTGGCGGAACCCGAACGACGCGAGGTCGTCGTACCGCATGTCCATCTCCTTCACGACCCACTGCAGCGCCTCGGCGGCCTTCTTCGGGTTCGTGATGATGGGCGTGATGAGGTGCGGCACGCCGCCGTACGGCGCGAGCTCGACGCGCTTCGGGTCGATGAGCACCATGCGCACGTCGGCGGGCTTCGCCCGCATGAGCAGCGACGTGATCATCGAGTTCACGAAGCTCGACTTGCCCGAGCCGGTCGAGCCGGCCACGAGCAGGTGCGGCATCTTCGCGAGGTTCGCGACGACGTAGCCGCCGCCGACGTCCTTGCCGACGCCGATGGTCATCGGGTGCTTGGCGTTCACCGACGCCCCCGAGCGCAACACGTCGCCGAGCGTGACGATCTCGCGGTCGGCGTTCGGGATCTCGACGCCGATCGCGCTCTTGCCCGGGATCGGTGAGAGGATGCGCACCTCGTTCGACGCGACCGCGTACGAGAGGTTCTTCGACAGGGCCGTGACCCGCTCGACCTTCACCCCGGGCCCGAGCTCGATCTCGTACTGCGTCACGGTCGGGCCGCGGGAGAAGCCCGTGACCTTCGCGTCGACCTGGAACTGCTCGAGCACGCCCGTGATCTGACGCACGACGTCGTCGTTCGCCGCCGAGCGCGACTTCGCGGGCGCACCGGCCGCGAGGGTCGAGGAGGCCGGCAGGTGGTACGGGCGCTCGGGCACGGATGCCGCGGGGTCGCCGAGCGCGGCATCCGCGGCACCCGGCGCCCCGGGCTCGCCGTCGGCGGGCTCGTCGAACACCGAGAGCACGTTGGTCGCGCCGGCGTCGTCGCCGCGGAGGCCAGTGCCGCCGTGCGGCACGTCGCCGGTGAACGACTGGAGCGCCGACTCGGCCCGCTCGAGGTCGCCCATGACCTCGGTGCTGTAGGCGCCCGCGCCGCCGACGCCCTCGAGCGGCGACTCGAAGCTGCCCGCCGCGGATCCGGGGCCGAACACCTCGGTGATGCCGTCGACGCCGCCGGCCGCGAACGCGGGATCCTCCTCGCGGTTCGACGCGTTGCGGCGCCACCACGGCACGAGCCCGCCACGCTCGCCGTCGGGGTCGTCGATCCCGTCGAGCTCGGTCTGGACCGACTTGCCCTTGCGGCGCGACGCCTTGGCGTCGGCGGCCTCCTCGTCGGGCTCGGGCGCGCCGAAGAGCCAGACGTACAGCTCGCGGAAGCGAGCCGGGATCCGGTTCGGCGGGGTCTTCGTGATGATGAGGAGCGACAGCAGCAGGAGCAGGACGATGACGACCGCCGCGCCGACCTCGGTGATGAGGAGGATCAGCGGCTGCGCGAGCATCCAGCCGAGGATGCCGCCGGCGCGGGCGAGCACCGCCATGCCCTGGCTCGGCTCGGGCTGGCCGCCGAACAGGTGGCAGAGCCCCGAGACCGTGAGGAGCAGCAGGGAGAGCCCGATGCCGATGCGCGTGTTGTCGTGCACCGAGCTGGGGTGCCGGAACAGCCAGACCGCGAAGAGCAGCATGATGACGGGCAGCGCGAAGGCGACCCGTCCGAACAGCCCGCCGAAGGTCCACGCGTCGAACAGCTGCGCGACCGGGTCGTTGATGAAGAACCACTCGACGACCGCGCCCGCGATGGCGAGCAGCACGATGAAGAAGGGGAGGCCGTCGCGGCGTTCCTCCTTGGCGAGCGTCTCGGGACCGAGCGCGCGCGCGGCGCCGCCCGTGAGATGCGCGAGGCCCATCCAGGCGCGCACGAAGATGTTCGGGCCGTCGGAGGGAGACTTGGCCGGCTTCGCCTTCGCGGCGGCCGCGCGACCCGTGCCGCTCGAGCCGCGCGTGGTCGTCGCCGGCAGCTTCTTCGTGGGTGCGGTCTTGGAGCTCCCGCCGCGCCCGGACGCGCCCGAGGCACGCCCGTTCGACCTGGTGCTCGTAGCCATGCCCCCAACGTTACGGCCGACGGACGACGCCGGCCGACAGGACGCGGCGCATGTCCGCGATCGGCGAAACCGCGCGGATCGCGCCTTAGCGCAGCCTGCGCACCATCGTGTCGCGCCCGTCGCCGCTGCCGACGACGGCGAACCCCTCCGAGCGGTAGAGCGCTTCGGCGAAGTTGCCGTGCTCCACGCTCAGCGTGAGGCGGGCGAATCCGGCCGCGCGCGCGGCATCCGCCAGCGATTGCAGCAGCGCGCGACCGACCCCCTGCGCCCGCCAGAGGGGACGCACCCCGATGATGAGCTCGGGCACGCCGCTGCCGATGAAGCCGTGCGCCGGGGCATCCGCGGCGAAGAGCCGGTACCAGGCGGCGCCGACCGGCTTGCCGTCGAGGTCGAGCGCCACCACGCCCTGGTCGGAGGGGCGCTGCCAGCCCGCGATGTAGCCACGATAGGCGGGGTCGGCGAGCACGACCGGACGGGGCCGGGTGACCCCCGCCCGCCAGTTCGCCGCCTCGACCACCATGTCCGCGAGGAACGCGCCGTCGCCGGGGATGGCCGGGCGGATGGTGAAGTCCGCCATGCGCGGATGCTACGCGGGGCGTGTTTCCGCGGTGTTTCTCCCCCAACGCTTGGGGCTGGCTGCTACGCCTCGATGACGAGCGGCACGAGCATCGGACGCCGACGGAGCCGACGGTTCACCCACGTGCCGACCGTGCGCCGCACCGTCTGCTGCAGCGCGTGCTGGTCGCGGACGCCGTTCTGCGCCGCCTCGAGGAGCGCGGCCGAGATCTTCGGCTTGACCTCCTCGAACACGGCGTCGTCCTCGGCGAACCCGCGGGCGTGGATCTCGGGGCCGACGATGATGCGACCCGTCGAGGCGTCCACGACGATGATGACCGAGATGAAGCCCTCCTCGCCGAGGATCCGGCGGTCCTTGAGGTCGGCGTCGGTGATCTCGCCGACAGTGGAGCCATCGACGTACACGAAGCCGAGGTCGAGCTGGCCGGTCACCCGCACGACGCCGTCGCGCAGGTCGTACACCGTGCCGTTCTCGCCGATGAACGTGTTCGCCTCGGGGATGCCCGTGTCCTGCGCGAGCTTCGCGTTCGCGAACAGGTGCCGGTACTCGCCGTGGATCGGCAGCACGTTGCGCGGCTTCAGGATGTTGTAGCAGTACAGCAGCTCCCCCGCCGCCGCGTGGCCCGAGACGTGCACCTTCGCGTTGCCCTTGTGCACGACGTTGGCGCCGAGCTTCGTGAGTCCGTCGATGACGCGGTACACGGCGTTCTCGTTGCCCGGGATGAGGCTGGACGCGAGGATGACCGTGTCGCCCTCGCCGATCTCGATCTGGTGGTCGCGATTGGCCATGCGCGAGAGCACGGCCATGGGCTCGCCCTGCGATCCCGTCGACATGTAGACGATCTCGTCGTCGGGGATGTCGCCGGCCTTCTTGTAGTCGACGAGCACGCCCTCTGGCACCTTCAGGTAGCCGAGCTCGGCCGCGATCGTCATGTTGCGCACCATGCTGCGCCCGAGGAGCGCCACTCGGCGGCCGTTGAAGGCCGCGGCGTCGAGCACCTGCTGCACGCGGTGCACGTGGCTCGAGAAGCTCGCGACGATGACACGCCGCGGCGAGCGGGCGATGACCTCGTCGAGCACGGGGCCGATCGAGCGCTCGAGCGGGGTGAAGCCCGGGACATCCGCGTTGGTGGAATCGACCATGAAGAGGTCGACGCCTTCCTCGCCGAGGCGCGCGAACTCGCGCAGGTCGGTGAGCCGGCCGTCGAGCGGCAGCTGGTCCATCTTGAAGTCGCCGGTCGCGAGCACGGTGCCCGCGCGGGTCTTGATGGCCACGGCGAGGGCGTCGGGGATGGAGTGGTTCACCGCGACGAACTCGAGGTCGAACGGCCCGATCCGCTCGCGCTGCCCCTCGCTCACGGTGAGCGTGTAGGGCTGGATGCGGTGCTCCTTGAGCTTCGCCTCGACGAGGGCGAGCGTGAGCGTCGAGCCGATGAGCGGGATGTCGCGGCGCAGTCTCAGGAGATACGGCACCGAGCCGATGTGGTCCTCGTGGCCGTGCGTGAGCACGACGCCCACGATGTCGTCGAGCCGCTCCCTCAGGAACCCGAAGTCGGGCAGGATCAGGTCGACGCCGGGCTGGTGCTCCTCGGGGAAGAGCACGCCGCAGTCGACGATGAGGATCTTGCCGTCGATCTCGTAGCTCGTCATGTTGCGGCCGACCTCGCCGAGGCCGCCGATGGGGATGATGCGCAGGGTCCCCGGATCGAGCGGCTCCGGTTCGATGACGACGTCGGGCATGGGCCCTCCTTACGTTGCGGTGTTCAGTTCGTGCGGGCCGTCACGGCGCCGCGGATGCCTCGTGGCGCGCGTCAGCGCGTCGTGCCCGCGACCTTCGGCAGCGCGCCGCCCGCGGCGGCGTTGCGGTCGGGACGGAAGTTGTGGAAGTCGGCGCCGGGGATGCCCTGGACGAGGTCGATCTCGTCCTCGATGAGGGCGGCCTCCCACTCCTCGGGGCCGACGAGCGGCAGTCGCACGCGCGGGCTGCCGATGCGGCCGAGCCCGTGCAGGATGTACTTCGCCGCGACCGTGCCGGGCACGTGCGTCATGACCGCGCGCACGAGCGGCTCGAGCCGCTGGTGCTCGGCCGTGGCCGTGGTCAGGTCGCCGGCGTTCACGGCGTCGACGATCGTGCGGTACGGCGCGGGCGCGATGTTCGCGGTGACGCCGATGAGGCCCGTCGCCCCGATCGCGAGGTGCGGCAGCACGTTCGCGTCGTCGCCCGAGAAGTACATGAGGTCGGTCTGGTTGAGCACGCGGCTCACCTCGCTGAAGTCGCCCTTGGCGTCCTTGATCGCGAGGATGTTCGGGTGCTTGGCGAGCCGCAGGATCGTCTCGTACTTGATCGGCACGCCCGTGCGCCCGGGGATGTCGTAGAGGATGACGGGGAGGTCCGTGGCATCCGCCACCAGCCGGAAGTGCGTGAGGATGCCGGCCTGCGTGGGCTTGTTGTAGTACGGCGTGACGATCATGATGCCGTCGGCGCCGGCCTGCTCGGAGTGCCTGTAGAGCTCGATCGCGTGCGCGGTCTCGTTCGAGCCGCCGCCCGTGATGATCTTCGCGCGCCCGCCCGCAACGTCCTTTCCGACCTCGACGAGCCGGATCTTCTCGGGGTCGGTGAGCGTGCTCGTCTCGCCGGTCGTCCCCGTGACGACGATGCCGTCGGCGCCGGCGGTGATGACGTCGTCGATGTGCTTCTCGACCCCGGGCCAATCGACCTCGCCGTCCGCCGTCATCGGCGTGACGAGCGCGACGAGCACCTGTCCGAAGGGGTTGTCCTGAGCCACGTGCTCAAGGCTATCGGGTCGCCCGCCCGCACCGCTCCCACTGACGCTGGGCGGCGCAGAGGTCGACGACGGCCCGATTCCCCATCGACGGACTTCGAGGCTGATGCAGCCGCACGTGATCCCAATCACACTCGGGCTTCCGCGCCATCGCGTTCGCGGGCAGCTCGACGTGCAGGACGCCCGCATCGTCGACCGCCTCGCCATGGAAGCGGAGGGCGCTCGCACACGCCAACCGCCCGCCCAGGCTGCATGCTCGCAGCACGTCGGCGTCGGTCTCGGGCAGCGCGTACCACGCCTGACGCACTCGGATCAGTCGACCGTGCGCGACCAGGATGCGAACGGCTTCGTCATCGAGTCCGATCCTCCGCAGATCGGATCTGCGTGCGATACCGCCGAGTTCCGCTGTCTCACGCTCGAATCTCACCGCCCGAGTCTCGCCGTCCACCCTCCCTGCCCGTCGCGCCGAACTCGCTTTCGTGGAGATCGACGCGGATACGCCACTGTGCAGGACGACTCCGCAGTCGATGCCGAGTGCCCCCTTCCTCCGAGGATGAGCGGAGCTGCTCCGAACCACGCGCGCGATACCCTCGCCCAGGCATTCCGACCCGGAGAAGATGAGCTCACACTCCCGAAGACTCCCGAGGACAAGGACGCACCCCCGGCAACTCCTGAGAACAAGGACGGGTATGAATGCCACAGCACGTACGGGCATCAACGCCAAGGACCAAGTGCGGGCATCACGCCGCTGGATGGGAGAGCACCATCGTCGACGCGGCGCGGCGCGGCGCGATGCGATGTCCTTGTCTTCAGGAGTCTCGGGGACCAGAGGGGTCGTGGGCCCGCCGGACGGTACCTGCGTCAAGGGATCACGTCGATGGCTCAGGAGGTCGGACCATCGTCAGCGTGCCGGAGGGCGCGGCGGGTCAGGCGCGGAGGTAGCGGAGGAAGCGGTACTCGAGGCCCGAGCGGGAGGGGAGCCAGCCCGTGGGCGGGTCGACGTGGGCGAGGTGCCATTCCGTGGAGTCGATCCGGGGTGCCGGCGTGTCGCCGGGCTCGGGCACCACCGCGTCGCCGCCGCCCGGCGCGCGCAGCTCGGTGACCTCGAGGCGGTCGGCCGTCGGCATGAGCTGGCCGAAGAGGTCGGCGCCGCCGATGACCCAGGTCCACGGCGGGTCTCCGGCCGCGGCGAGCGCGAGGGCGTCGTCGACGGATGCCGCGCGCACAGCGCCGTCGGCGGCCCACGTGTCGTTGCGCGTCACCACGATGTTGGTCCGTCGGGGCAGGGGGCGGAACCGCGGGGGGAGGGACTCCCACGTGCGGCGCCCCATGACCACGGGCGCGCCGAGCGTGACCTCCTTGAAGTGCGCCAGGTCCTCGGGCACGTGCCAGGGCATGCCGCCGTCGCGGCCGATGATGCCCGCGGACTCCGCCCAGATCAGTCCGATGCGCGACCGGCCCCCAGGCGCAGGGCGCTGCGCCGCGGCATCCGCACCGCTCGTCGTCATACGGCGACGGCCGCGCGGATCGCCGGGTGGTGCTGGTAGCCCTCGACGACGAAGTCGTCGAATTCGTAGTCGAAGATCGAGTCGGGCCTGCGCGCGAACCGCAGCCTGGGCGCGGGGTAGGGATCGCGCGAGAGCTGCTCGGTCACCTGCTCGACGTGGTTGTCGTAGATGTGGCAGTCGCCGCCCGTCCAGACGAAGTCGCCGACCTCGAGGCCCGTCTGCTGGGCGACCATGTGCGTGAGCAAGGCGTAGGACGCGATGTTGAACGGGACGCCGAGGAACAGGTCGGCGCTGCGCTGGTAGAGCTGGCACGACAACCGGCCGTCGGCCACGTAGAACTGGAACAGCGCGTGGCACGGCGCGAGCGCCATGTCGGGGATGTCGGCGGGGTTCCACGCCGAGACGATCAGCCGGCGGGAGTCGGGGTTCACCCGGATCTGCTCGATCACCTGCGAGATCTGGTCGATGGTGTCGCCGCCCGGGGTCGGCCAGGAGCGCCACTGCACGCCGTAGACGGGACCGAGCTCGCCCGCGGCATCCGCCCACTCGTCCCAGATGCTGACGCCGTGCTCCTGCAACCACCCGACGTTGGAGTCGCCGCGCAGGAACCAGAGCAGCTCGTACGCGATCGACTTGAAGTGCACGCGCTTGGTGGTGACGAGCGGGAAGCCCTGCGCGAGGTCGAACCGCAGCTGCCGCCCGAAGACGCTGCGCGTGCCGGTGCCCGTGCGGTCCGTCTTGTGCGTGCCGTGCTCGAGCACGTCGCGGAGGAGGTCTTCGTAGGGCGTCTGGATCGTCGCGGCCATCGCGTCGATGGTAACCCCGCCGTGCGTCATCCGCCGTCACACCGGGCCGGGCGGATGCCGCGTCGGCGTAGCATCCCCGCATGGACTGGCCGGCTGCGCTCATCGCCGCCGTCGCGCTGCCCGCGGCGGCCGCGGCGATCGGCCTCGCGTGGAGGTCGCGCGCCGGACGCGTCCGCACCGTCCACGACGGCGGCCGAGCCGGCGACGACGCCGCGACGTCGACGACCGCGACCGCGAGCCGCGACCTCGGCGTCGCGACCGAGGCCTTCGGCGACTCGGCGACGCTCGTGCAGTTCTCCACCGCCTACTGCAGCCGCTGCCCCGCCACGGCGCGCGAGCTCGCGTCGATCGCCGACGACTACCCCGGCGTGCGCCACGTCGAGGTCGACCTCACGCACCGGCCCGAGGTTGCCGACCGGTTCCGCGTGCTGCAGACGCCCACCACGCTCATCCTCGACGCGCGAGGTGCGACGACGGCCCGCATCGCCGGGGTCCCCCGGTCGCACGAGGTGCGCGACCGCCTCGACGAACTCACCGGGAGGTCCCGTGTCCCATCCTGAACCCGCCGGCATCGATCCGCGCGGTCCCCGCTTCACCGCGGGCATCACGGCCGTGCTGCTCCTCGTCGTCGCCGTGCTCGGCTTCGGCGGCGCCGACCTCGCCGCGTGGCTGCTGCTCGCGGGCCTCGCCGCGCTGTTCGCCTGGGGCGCGTTCGCGGGGGTGCGGCGGCATCCGTTCGGCCTGCTCTTCAAGCGGTTCGTGCGACCCCGCCTCGCTCCGCCCGACGAGCTCGAGGACCCGCGGCCGCCGACCTTCGCCCAGGGCGTCGGGTTCGCGGTGACTGTCGCCGGCGTGCTGCTGGGGGCGATCGGACTGCAGCTCGCGGTGCCCGTCGCGGCTTCGCTGGCGTTCGTCGCGGCCTTCCTCAACGCCGTGTTCGGCTACTGCCTCGGCTGCCAGCTGTACCTCCTGCTGGTGCGCGCGCGAGTCATCCCCAGGACCTGACGACGCCGGTGCCCCCCGGGCTAGGCTGGGATCCCGGCTCGAGGAGGAGGACCACATGGCACTGACGTCTGAAGCGACCACCATCTGGAAGGGCACGCTGTTCGAGGGGTCCGGCGACGTGTCCCTGGACTCGTCGGGGCTCGCGACCTTCGGGGTGAACTGGGACGCACGGGCGGCGGGCGTGGCCAACACGACGAATCCCGAGGAGCTCCTCGCCGCCTCGCACTCCGCGTGCTTCTGCATGGCGCTCTCGCTCGCGCTCGCGCAGGCCGGCCACCCGGCCGAGAGCATCCAGGCCACCGCGGCCGTGACGTTCGAGGCGGGTCGCGGAGTGCTCGGCAGCCACCTGCTCGTCAGCGCACGCGTGCCCGGCATCACCGAGGAGGAGTTCGAGCGCTTCGCCGACGACGCCAAGGCGAACTGCCCCATCTCGCAGGCGCTCGCCATCCCGATCACGATCGAAGCCGAGCTCGCCTGACGTGCGGATCCTCATCGCCGGCGCCTCCGGATTCCTCGGAACGGCCCTCACCGAGCGGCTCACCGCCGAGGGCCACCAGGTCGTGCGGCTGGTGCGACACCGTGCGCAGGGCGCGGATGAGGCATCCTGGTCGCCGGCGTCGGGGATCATCGACTTCACCGTCATGGACCGTGTCGACGCGGTCGTCAACCTGTCGGGCGCCTCGCTCGCCCGGCTGCCGTGGACGAAGGGCTACCGCGGCGAGATCGTCGACTCGCGCGTGACGGCGACGCGCACGCTCGCCGATGCGATGCGCAAGGCGCGGCGCCCGCCGGCGGTGTTCCTCAGCGCGTCCGCGGTCGGCTACTACGGCGACCGTCCCGGCGAGCTGCTGACGGAGTTCTCGAGTGCGGGCTCGGGCTTCCTCGCCGAGGTCGTCCAGCGCTGGGAGGGCGCGGCCTCGCTCGCACCCGACGAGACCCGCACGGTCGTCTTCCGAACGGGCATCGTGGTCGGCCACGGCGGCGCCATGCAGCGCATCGGCACCCTCACCCGGTTCGGGCTGTCGGGCCGCCTCGGAACGGGCGGCCAGCACTGGCCGTGGATCTCGCTGCACGACGAGATCGCCGGCATCGCGCACCTGCTCACGTCGCACCTCTCGGGCGCCGTGAACCTCGCCGGCCCGACGCCCGCCACCGCCGATCGCGTGATGACCGCGATGGCCGAGCGGATGCACCGCCCCTACACGTTCGCGGTGCCCGAGCGCATGCTCGAGCTCGCGCTCGGCCGCGCCGCCGACGAACTGCTGCTCTCGAGCCAGAAGGTG
The DNA here is from genome assembly GCF_008122505.1 of Agromyces mariniharenae. Classification (NCBI taxonomy): domain Bacteria; kingdom Bacillati; phylum Actinomycetota; class Actinomycetes; order Micrococcales; family Microbacteriaceae; genus Agromyces; species Agromyces mariniharenae. Next base: position 79,368 of record NZ_VSSB01000001.1, read on the forward strand.
CGGCCGCAGCGCCTCATCGACGACGGCTTCCGCTTCGAGCACGTGACCGTCGAGTCGGCGCTCGACGCGATGCTCAGCGCTCCGCGCGCTCGAGCGTGATCGCGCGGCGCACGGCGCTGCGCGCGCGTCGGCGGTCGCCCGCGGCGTCGTAGGCGAGGCCGAGGCGCAGCCAGGCGCGCCACGAGTCGGGTTCGGCCTCGGCCGCCTCGCGGAACGCGGGGAACGCGGTATCCGCACCGGCGCGCTCGGCACGGCCGCTCGGTGTGGTCGGGATGCCGAGGTCGAGCCCGTCCTCGGCCTCGAGGCGCCGCATGAGCGCCTGCGACTGCACGCCGAACGCGATCTCGCGCCACAGCGCCCACGCCGCGATGACCGGCAGCACGATGAGCGCAATGCCGATGCCCACGGCGACGGGCTCGCCGGTGGCCACGAACTGCACCGCCCGCCAGCCGACGAGCACGAGGTAGATCGCGAGCAGCACCGCCATGAGGATGGCGCCCGCACGCGTGGTCACGGGGCGCCCGGGAGCCCGAGGTCGAGCAGCGCGTCGAGGCCGACGATCACGCCCGAGGCCGACGGCGCGCGTCGCAGCGCGAGCAGGATGCCCTGCTCGTAGGCGGACGACGACACGGTCGAGTGCGCGATCGTGAGCGTCTCGCCGTCGCCGCCGAGCACCACGCGCTGCTCGGCGAGAAGGCCGTTGAGGCGCAGGCTGTGCACCGGCACGCCCGAGACGAGCTGGCCGCGGGCGCGCTGGTCGGCGTGCGGCGCCGACACCGGTCCGATCGCGGCGCGGGCCTCGCCGATGAGCTCGGCGGTCCGCACGGCGGTGCCCGAGGGGGAGTCGACCTTGCCGGCGTGGTGCGCCTCGACGATCTCGATCGAGTCGAAGAAGCGCGCCGCGAGGGCCGCGAAGGCGGTGCCGAGCACGCTGCCGATCGAGAAGTTCGGGATGAACAGCACCGCGCCGGCGTCGTCGTGGCCGCGCACGAACTGCGCGATCTCGGCGATGCGGTCGTGCGACCAGCCCGAGGTGCCCACGACGATCGGGATGCCGGCGCCCGTGGCGAACTCCACGATGCCGGCGCTGGCGGCCGGGTGCGTGACGTCGAGCGCGACGTCGGCGCCGAGCATCTCGTCGAGCTCGGAGCTCGAATCGAGCGCCGCATGCAGTTCGAGGTCGTCGGATGCCTCGATGAGGTCGATCGCCAGGCGTCCCATCTTGCCCGTGGCTCCGGCCACGGCGACCCGTATCGTCACGTGCTTCACCCTAGCAAGGGCGATCGGATGCCCCGCCCGGCCGCCCTAGGCTGGGGCCATGCGGTTCCGAGAGGTCGACGTCACGAGCGCCGAGGCGCTCGCCCTGCTCGATGCGTACTTCGCCGAACGCGCGGCCGGGTTTCCGGTCGAGCAGGGCGCGTACCGCCCGACGTATCCCACGTCGGAGCAGTTCACGCCGCCCGCCGGCGTGTTCCTCGTCGTCGAGGACGACGACGGGGAGGTCATCGGCTGCGGCGGCGTGCGTCGCATCCAGCGCCGGCCCGAGACGTACGAGGTGCGCTTCGAGGTGAAGCACCTCTGGCTCTCGCCGAACGCGCGCGGCAAGGGCGCCGGGCGGCAGCTGCTCCACGAGCTCGAGCGTCGCGCCATCGGGTTCGGCGCCCAGGAGCTCGTGCTCGACACGAACGCGAGCCTCGAGGCTGCCGGCGGACTCTACCGCTCGAGCGGCTACGTCGAGGTCGAGCCCTACAACGCGAACCCGAACGCGACGCACTGGTACGGCAAGCGCGTCGGCTGAGCCGGCGCGGGCGTGGGCACGCGCGCCCTACAGCGCGTACTGCTCGGGCAGTCCCGTGCGCAGCTCGGGCGGCAGGTGCGCCATGTCGTTGTGCACGAGCAGGCTCCATGGGCGCCCGCTCTTCTGCGTGAGCACCGTGAGCCCGCAGTTCGCCTGGTTGATCGAGAGCCAGCGCCAGTCGGGCGCACCGAGCGCCTCGCGCACGAGCCACGCGATGACGAAGTTGTGCGTGATGAGCAGGTCGTGGCGGTCTTCGCGGTGCGACCGCAGGAACTCCGCCGCGGCATCCGCCATCTGCGCAGTGCCCGCCTCGATCTGCGCCTCGGTGACCGACCCGAAGAAGCCCTCGTACGCCTTCGGCGTCTCGGGCGCCGGACCCGACGGGATGCAGTCGAACAGCAGCGCCGACGGCTCGGGCTCGAGGGCGGGCATCTTCGCCGCGATGATCGCCGCGGTCTCGGCGGCCCGCTGCAGCGGCGAGTGCCATGCGTGGTCGAACGGCACGCCGCCGAGGCGTTCGCCCAGCAGCTCCGCCTGGCGGCGGCCGCGCGGCGAGAGGGGTCCGTCGGGCATGCCGTGCTCCGCATCGAGCTGCTCGCCGTGGCGGACGAGGTAGAGGTGGTGTGGCACGGTCCTGCTTTCCTGTGCTGCGTCGCGGTCGTGGACTGCGTCGGTCGGATCCGGCGTCAGGCGACGTCGGTGCCGGCGGCGATCTCGTCGACCGCGCCGTGGAGCGCCGCCTCGTCGGTCGCGCCCACGGCGACCAGTGAGAACGGCCGGGAGACGAGGTCGGCCGCGAGCGCCTGCACGTCGTCGACGGTGACGAGCGAGATGCGGCGGAGGGCCTCGTCGAGGTCGGCGAACTCGCCGAGCGTGAGCTCGGCACGCCCGAGCCGGGACATGCGGGTGTCGGAGTCCTCGAGCGCGAGCGCCGATGCGCCCGCGAGCTGGCCGGAGGCGCGACGCAGCTCGTCGTCGGTGACGCCGTGCTCGGCGACGCGCTCGAGCTCGGTGCGCATGAGTCCGGCGACGGTGCCGGCCTTGGACGGGGCGCACCCGGCGTACATGCCGAACAGGCCCGCGTCGGAGTAGGCCGGCGCGAACGAGTAGACCGCGTAGGCGAGCCCGCGCCGCTCGCGCACCTGCTGGAAGAGCCGCGACGACATCCCCGAGCCGAAGATCGCGTTGAGCACGCTCATGGTGGAGCGGCGCTCGTCGGTCGCGACGATGCCGGGCACCCCGAGCAGCAGGTTGACCTGCTCGATCGGGCGCTCGACGACCGTGAGCGGGGTGCCGGACGCGAGCATCGCGGGCGACTCGCTGCGTCGGTCGAGGGGCGCGGCCTCGACGCCGAGGTCCCAGCCGTGCCGGGTGAGCGCCGCCGTGAGGTCGGCGACGAGGGCGTCGTGGTCGACGGCGCCCGCCACCGTGACCACCAGGTCCTGCGGCCGGTAGTTGGCGCGGTAGTGCTCCCACACGGCGTTGCGGGTGGCGGCGCGGATGGTCACGGGGTCGCCGCCGATCGGGCGGCCGAGCGGATGCTCCCCCAGCACGGCCTCGAAGAACTTCTCGTTCGCGACGTCGGCGGGGTCGTCGCCGGCCATCGAGAGCTCCTCGAGGATGACGCCGCGCTCGTTGTCGAACTCGACCGGGTCGAGCAGCGACGACGTGAACATGTCGGCGAGCACCTCGACGGCCATCGGGAGGTCGCGATCCTGCACCTTGGCGTAGTAGCAGGTGTACTCCTTGGCCGTGAGCGCGTTGTGCTCGCCCCCGACGGCGTCGAACGAGATCGCGATGTCGAGGGCCGTGCGGCTCGTGGTGCCCTTGAACAGCAGGTGCTCGAGGAAGTGCGTGGAGCCGTACGTCGCGGGGTGCGCGGCATCCGCGTGCTGCTCGTCGCGCGAGCCCACCGCGACCCAGAAGCCGACGGTGACGCTGCGACTGCCGGGCACGTGCTCGGAGAGGACCCGCACGCCAGAGGGGAGCACGCTGCGCCGAACCCGCGCGTCGCCTGCTGCCGTGAACGAGAGTTCGGCCTGGCCGAGTGGGAGGTCGACGGCGCCGTTCATCCCGAACAGCCTATGTCACGACGCCCTCGATGGGCAGGGCGGGCCGAGACGTGTCGGCGCGGCTCAGGCGGAGGCGCGGTCGAGCTCGACGAGCTCCGATCGGTGCAGCTCCACGGATGCCGCGGCGATGAGCGCCTCGACCTGGTCGGGCCGCGTGGCGCTCGCCACCGGCGCGACGACGGTGGGCTTCGCGAGGAGCCACGCCAGCGCGATCGACGCGGGCTGCACGCCGTGCGCGAAGGCGATCTCGTCGACGGCGGCCAGCACGCGGTGGCCGCGGCGGCCGAGGTGCTTCGCGACCCGGTGGCCGCGGGCGTCGTGCCGTACGTCGGCGCGACGACGCACCTGCCCGCCGAGGAAGCCGTTGGCGAGCGCGAAGTACGGCAGCACCGCGAGGCCCTGCGCGTGCGCGACGAGCTCGGTGGCGCCCTCGAACGGCTTGCGCTCCATCAGGTTGTAGCGCGTCGTCAGCAGCTCGAATCTCGGCAGTCCGTTCGCAGCCAGCACCCGCGCCTCGATGAGGCGCTCGGGCGAGAAGTCGGCCGCGCCGATCGCGAGCACCTTGCCGGCCGTGATGAGCGCGTCGACCTCGCCGAGGCTCTCCTCGAGCGGCACCTCGGGGTCGTCGCCGTGGAAGAACAGCACGTCGATCCGATCGGTGCCGAGTCGCTGGAGCGAGTCGTCGACGGCCGCGCGGATGTCGACCGGCGCGAGCCCGCGGTGGTCGGGGTGGCGACCGACCTTCGTCATGACCCGCATGCGGTCACGCGTGTTCCGGTCCCGCATCCACGAGCCGAGGATGCACTCGCTGCGACCCGCCGCGTAGCTGTCGGCCGTGTCGACGAGGTCGCCGCCGACGCCGGCGAATCGGTCGAGCACGTCGAACGCCTCGTTGCGGCCGAGCGTCCACCCGAAGGTGCTGCCGCCGAGCGCGAGCGGATGCGTCGCCATTCCGGTGTCGCCGAGCGGTCGCCGCACCGGGACCATGATCGGCCCCGACATGGTGTTCGTCTCGACCGTCTCGACGCGAAGCGCCGGCGTCGTCGTCGAGGCGGTGACGCTCGTCGCGTCGTCGATCGCGGTCGTGATGCCGCCCTCGACGAGCGTCGCCCCCGCGACGCTCGCCGTGTGGGCGCGCTGGATGTGCCGTCGTGCCACGCGTCCTCCTCCCCAGGATTGACTCCGAGGATACGTCCTCGGGGTACTTGTCCCCCGGAAGAACGGGTGAACCGTTACCGAATCGTTTGCGCTTCCGGTACGGCGTGTCCCCCGAATGCAGGACATGGCGCGTGATATGTGCCCATCTCGGGGGGCGAAGCGCAGGGTGGGAGGTTGAGGAGGAGGTTCAGCGGCCGGCGCGGCGCACGACGGCCTCCGCCTGGCGCAGCAGCGGCGCGTCGACCATCGCGCCGCGGAAGGCGAACACCCCCGGCTCGTGGGCGGCCGCCGCGAGCACGGCTCGCGCCCACTCCAGCCGCTCGGGATCGGGCCGGAACGCGTCGCGCACGACGGGCACCTGGGACGGGTGGATGCACGCGGTGGCCGAGAAGCCGACCGCCGCGGCATCCGTCGCCTCGGCCCGCAGGCCGTCGAGGTCGCCGATCTCGAGGTGCACGGTGTCGATCGCCGCGACCTCGTGCGCACCCGCCGCGAGCAGCACCTGGGACCTGGCGTGCGTCGCGACGTCGCGGTACCGGCCGTCGGCGTGCCGGCTCGAGGACCCGCCGAGCGACGCGACGAGGTCCTCAGCCCCCCACATGAGCGCGGAGACGTTCGGGAGCGCGGCGACCTCGGCCGCGGCGAGCACGCCGCGCGCGGTCTCGCAGAGCGCGATGACCTCGAAGTCCTCGAGGTCGACGAGGTCGGCGGTGCCCTCGCACTTCGCGAGCATCACGGTGCGGTACTCCGTGGCGGCGACCGCCGCGAGGTCGTCGGCGAAGTCGGGGCCGCCGGCCGGGTTCACGCGCACGATGACGCGCTCGGGGTCGAGGCGGGACTCGACGAGCGCGAGGCGCGCGGCGCGCTTGTCGGCATCGGCGACGGCGTCCTCGAGGTCGAGGATCACTGCATCGGCCCGCTCGGCGGCCTTCGCGTACCGGTCGGGGCGATCGGCCGGGCAGAACAGCAGCGCCGGGCCGAAGCGGAACGGCGGGTGCGTCATCCGTCGCTCCCGGATGCCGCGGCCGCGCCGTCGCCGCCGAGCCCCTGCTGCTCGCCCGCCTCGCGCGTCCACACGAGCATCGTGCGCGACGCCGTGGCGACGACCACGCCGTCCTGGTTGCGCGCGGTGTGCCCGAGCACGACGATGCCCTCCCCGGGCCGCGAGGACGACAGCCGCTTGGACTCGACGACGCTCTCGCCGTAGAGGGTGTCGCCCACGAACACCGGGTTCGGGAACGCGACCGCCCCGAACCCGAGGTTGGCGACGAGCGTGCCCTGCGTCAGCTGCGCAACGGACTGGCCGACGAGCGTCGACAGCGTGAACAGCGAGTTCACGAGGATGCGGCCGAACGGCTGGCGCGCCGACCAGGCCGCGTCGAGGTGCAGCGGCTGCGGGTTCATGGTGAGCGTGGTGAAGAGCACGTTGTCGGCCTCCGTCACGGTGCGGCCCGGGCGGTGCAGGTAGCGCACGCCCTCCTCGAACTCCTCGAACCAGAGTCCGCGCTGCACGACCTCGCGCATCGGGGCATCCGTCATGACGCTCGTTCCTTCCCGGCGGCCGAGCCGCCCCTATCCGGCCAGCCCGAGCTCGCGGGCGATGACCATGAGCTGCACCTCGTTCGTGCCCTCGCCGATCTCGAGGATCTTCGAGTCACGGTAGTGCCGGGCCACGGTCGTCTCGTTCATGAAGCCCATGCCGCCGAAGATCTGGGTCGCATCACGGGCGTTCAGCATGGCGGCGTCGCTCGAGACGAGCTTGGCGATCGCGGCCTCCTTCTTGAACGGGAGGCCGGCATCGGCCCGGCGGGCGGCGTCGTGCCAGGCGAGGCGGGCGGTGTGCACGCGGGCCTGCATCCCGGCGATGGTGAACGCGATGTACTGGTGGCTCGCGATGGGCACGCCGAAGACGTTGCGGGTCTTCGCGTAGGCCAGCGCCTCGTCGAGGCATCCCTGGGCCGCGCCCGTCGCGAGCGCGGCGATCGCGATGCGGCCCTCGTCGAGCGCTTGGAGGAAGTTGGCGAAGCCGCGTCCGCGCTCGCCGAGCAGGTTGGCGGCCGGCACGCGGACGTCGTCGAACGTCAGCGGGTGGGTGTCGGACGCGCGCCAGCCGGACTTGTCGTAGCCCGGGCCGACCGTGAAGCCGGGCGTACCGTTCGGCACGATGATCGTGGAGAGCTCCTTCGAAGTGGAGCCGTCGGGGCGCGTGCGCTCGCCGGTGACCGCCGTGACGGTGACGAACGACGTGATCGGCGTGCCCGAGTTGGTGATGAACTGCTTCGACCCGTTGATGACCCACTCGTCGCCGTCGAGCACGGCCGTGGTGCGGGTGGCGCCGGCGTCGGATCCGGCCTCGGGCTCGGTGAGGCCGAAGCCGGCGAGGGCGCGGCCTGCGACGAGGTCGGGCAGGAACTGCGCCTTCTGCTCCTCGGTGCCGTGGCGGTAGATCGGCATCGCGCCGAGGCCGACGGCGGCCTCGAGGGTGATCGCGATCGACTGGTCGACGCGGGCGAGCGCCTCGATCGCGAGGCACAGCGCCATGTAGTCGCCGCCCTGGCCCCCGACCTCCTCGGGGAACGGCAGGCCGAAGAGCCCGAGCTCGCCCATCTGCGCGACGACGTCCATCGACAGTTCGTGCGTTCGGTCGGCCTCGTAGGCCTGCGGCGCGACGACGGTGTCGGCGAACTCGCAGACCATGTCGTACAGCTGCTGTTCCTCGTCGGTCAGGTCGTGCATGGTGCTCCTCATTCCTGGTCGGATGCGTTCGCGACGGCGCCCTCGTGAGGGCCGTCGATGGACTGGGGTCCGGATGCCGCGGGGTGCGGCTCGATGCGCGCGACCGCCTGGTCGCGGCTCACGAGGTCGCCCACGGCGACGCTCAGGCGCACGGTGCCGTCGACGGCGGCGACGACGCGGTGCTCCATCTTCATCGCCTCGATGGCGACGATGGCGTCGCCCTCCTCGACGCGGTCGCCGTCGGCGGCGAACACCGCGGTGACGGTGCCCGGCATGGGCGAGCGCAGGTCGGGCTCGGCGGCGAGGCCGCCGCGTTCGGTCGCGGCGCGCCGCTGCTCGGCGCGGGCGCGACGATCGATGCGCACGAAGGCGACCGACTCGCCGTCGCCGTGCACCCAGACCGCTCCGTCGTCGCCGACCCGGACGACCGAGTCGGCCGGGCGTGCGGCCGCACCGTCGGGCTCGGCCACGACCGTGCGGACGTCGTGCGGATGATCGCGGGGGGCGAGCAGCACCTCGACGTGGCGGACGGATCCCGGACGCCAGCCCGCGGCCGACTGCCAGGCCGTCGGTCCTCCGTCGGACGACGTGAGCCGGTCGGCGACGTCGTCGCTCGCGAATCGGAGCGCCGCCGCATCGACGAGCCACGGCGACACGGCGGCGGCGTCGCCCTCGGGCATCCGATCGATGAGTCCGGTGTCGAGGTCGCCGGCCTGCACGGCGGGATCGGCCAGCAGCCGCCGAAGGAAGGCGATGTTCGTGTCGACGCCGAGCACGACGGTGTCGACGAGTGCCCGGTCGAGTCGGTCGAGCGCCTCGGCGCGATCGGAGCCGAACGTGATCACCTTGGCGATCATCGGGTCGTAGTGGGCGGTGATCTCGAGGCCCTCGTCGATGCCGGCGTCGACGCGCACGCCGTCGCCGACCGGGGCACGCCAGGCGAGCACCTCACCGGTGGACGGGAGGAAGCCGCGGTGCGGCGTCTCCGCGTAGACGCGGGCCTCGATCGCGTGCCCGTGCAGCTCGATGTCCTGCTGCGTGATCGCGAGCGGCTCGCCGGCGGCGATCCGGAGCTGCTGCTCCACGAGGTCGATGCCGGTGACGAGCTCGGTCACGGGGTGCTCGACCTGGAGTCGCGTGTTCATCTCGATGAAGAAGAACTCGTCGGGCGCGGCATCCGACACCAGGAACTCGACCGTGCCCGCGCCGAGGTAGTCGACGCTGCGGGCTGCGTCGCACGCCGCCTGTCCGATGCGCGAACGCGTCGCGGCGTCGAGCAGCGGCGAGGGCGCCTCCTCGATGACCTTCTGGTGACGGCGCTGCAGCGAGCACTCGCGCTCGCCGAGGTGCACGACGGTGCCGTGGGCGTCGGCGAGCACCTGCACCTCGATGTGGCGCGGGCGCTCGATGAGTCGCTCGATGAGCATCGTGTCGTCGCCGAACGCGGCGAGGGCGATGCGGCGGGCCGCGGGCAGCGCGGCGGCGAGCTCGTCGGCGTCACGCGCGACCTGCATGCCCTTGCCGCCGCCGCCCGCCGAGGGCTTCACGAGCAGCGGGAAGCCGACCGACGCGGACGCGGCGATGAGCGCCTCGTCGTCGAGCGTGGGGTCGGCGATGCCGGGCACGGTCGGCACGCCGGATGCCTCGACGTGCCGCTTCGCGCGGATCTTGTCGCCCATCACCTCGAGCGCCTCGATGCCGGGACCGACGAACACCAGCCCGGCATCGCGGCACGCCTCGGCGAACCCGGCGTGCTCGGAGAGGAATCCGTAGCCAGGGTGGATCGCCTCGGCGCCGGTCTCGAGGGCGGCGGCGACGATGCGCTCGGGGTCGAGGTAGCTCTCGGTCGCGGGGGCCGGGCCGATGCGCACGGCCTCGTCGGCGAGTCGCACGTGCGGCGCGTCGGCGTCGGCATCGGAGTACACGGCGATCGAGCGGATGCCGAGGCGGCGCAGCGTGCGGATGACCCGGACGGCGATCTCACCGCGGTTGGCGACCAGCACGCGTTCGAACGGGCGGGGTGCGGAGCTTCGCATCGGTTCCGATGCCCGATCGGGTGGGCTCGTGAGCGTGACCATCCGCGCCTCTCTGCGACGTCGTCCGCGCGCCATCCAGTTAGCGCGCACTAACTGGATTCGATGTTAGCGGTCGCTAACTGAAATGACAAGAGTCAGCGGCCCACCTTGCCGAACATCCCCGCGATCGGCGCGAGCAGCGAGGGGCGGGCGGCGACCCACGCCGCCGCGATGACCACGAGCGACGCGACGAAGATCCAGAAGCCGAGCCAGCCGTCGGCGTCTTGCGCCGCGTACATGTGGTTGAGGTTGCGCAGCGCCCCGGTCAGGAGGACGAGGGTGACGTGCACCACGATGAAGGCGACGAAGTACAGCATGACCGGGAAGTGCACGGCCCGCGCCCACTCGACGGGATAGACGCGGTTGAGCGTCGTCGCCTGCTTCGGCCACAGCCCCGACATGCGCACGCCGGTCAGCGCCGCGAGGGGTGCCGCGATGAAGATCGTCACGAAGTAGGCGAGCACCTGGAGGCTGTTGTAGTTCACCCAGCCGTTCTCGAGCGGCCAGTCCAGCGACAGGTACTGCAGCAGGGCCGAGATCGCGTTCGGCACGATCTCCCAGCTCGTCGGCACGACGCGCATCCACTGCCCGGTCGCGAACAGCAGCACGACGAAGACGAGGCCGTTCACGAGCCACAGGATGTCGAGCGACTGGTGGAACCACAGGTTCAGGCTGATCCGGCCCTGCCCGCCCTTCGCCCAGCGCGGCGTCCAGTAGGCCGGGGGTCGCTGCTCGGTGCGGACCAGCAATCCCGAGCGGATGATCAGCACGATGAGGAAGACGTTGAAGAAGTGCTGCCAGCCGAGCCAGGCCGGCAGGCCCACCGGCGCGCCCTCGGGAAGGGGCGTCTCGCCGGGGTAGGTCGCGAGGAAGTCCTGCATGAGGTCCAGGCCCATGAACCACCGCGTGAGCTGCACGACGATGGTCGCGGCGCCGATGATCGCGAGGATGCCGACGACGGATGCCCCGACCCATTGCCTGGGGGTCAGCGGGCCGTAGCGCTTCGGGGCGGGCTTCGAGGGGGCGGTCGGTGCCGCGGCCGGCGCGGCGGGCGCCGCCGCGGGCTCAGGCGGCGCGGCCGGCTCGGACGGTCGGGTGGGCGCTGCGGGCGCCGTCGCCACGGATGCCGCGGGCGCCGTGGATGCTGCGGGCGCCGCGGTCACGGGAGTGGGGGCTGCGGGCGCCGGCTCGACGGCCTCGGCGGGCGGTGCGGATGCGGCCACCGGCACGGCGGGCGCGGGCTCGGCGATCGGTGCGGATGCCGCCGCCGCCGGAGCGCGGGCCGGGGGCGCGGACCCGGCCATCGGTGCGACCGCCGACGCCGGCGGCCATGGCTCGCCCCCGGCGACCCTCGGGAGCCCGCGGCGAAGCGCGGTGCCGGTCGCTGCCGTCGCCGCAGCGGCGGCCGCTGCGAGTTGCGGTGCAGCGGCCGTCGCGGCCGCCGGCGCCGCGGTCGGGACCGCGGCGGGCTCGATCATGGCTGCGGGCTGCGGGGCGGCCGCGGCATCCGTCACCTCGATCGTCTCAGCACGGGCCGCCTCGCCGGCCTCCGGCCACGGCCGGCCGCCCCGCACGCGAGGAAGTCCGCTTCGAAGCCGGCGAACCGACGCCGCGGCGACCGGCGCGACGGCGACCGCCTCCTGGGTCGACACGGCCGGAGCAATCGCCACCGCTGCGGCGGGAGCCGCCGGGGTCGACGCGACCGGCGCCTCCGCAGAGGCAGCCGACACAGCGGCCGCTTCGACCGACGCCGCCCGGGCGCCGCCGGGCGCGTCGCCGGCGGGCGGCCAGGGCTCACCGCCGCGCTGGCGCGGCAGTCCCCTGCGCAGGCTCCGCACGTTCGCGGCCACGGGTCACCGCTTCCGTTCGGCGAGTGCGCTGATCAGCTGCGGGACCACGGTGAAGACGTCGCCGACGACGCCGAAGTCGGCGACCTCGAAGATCGGTGCGTCGGGGTCCTTGTTCACGGCGACGATGTTCTTGGCCGTCTGCATGCCGGCGCGGTGCTGGATGGCGCCCGAGATGCCGAGGGCGACGTACAGCTGCGGCGAGACGGACACACCGGTCTGCCCGACCTGGGCGGTCGCCGGGATGTAGCCGGCGTCGACCGCCGCGCGCGACGCGCCGATGGCGGCGCCGAGGGCGTCGGCGAGCTCCTCGACGAGCGCGAACTTCTCGGCCGAGCCGAGGCCGCGACCGCCCGAGACGACTCGCTTCGCCCCCCGCAGCTCGGGTCGGCTCGACGTCTCGGTCACCGCCTCGACCGACTCGATGGTCGCGGATGCCGCGCCCGAGGCCGTCACCTCGAGCGTCTCGAGGACGACGGGGCGGGCTTCGGCGCGCGCGTCGACGGCGCCCTGGCGCACGGTCACGACGATCGGTCCGAACGTCGCCGCGGAGTCGACGTTGTACGCGCCCCCGTAGACCGAGTGGCGGACGACGACGCCCTCGTCGTCGCGCGAGACGCCGATCGCGTCCACGGCGATCGGCGCGCCGGTGCGGGCGGCGAACCGGCCGGCGATGTCGCGGCCGTCGATCGAGTTCGAGACGAGCACCGCCTCGGGCGCGACGGTCGCCGCAGCCGCGGCGAGCGCGTCGACGTGCGGGATCGTGAGCTCGGACTGCGTCGAGGCCGTCTCGACGGCGAGCACCCGGTCGGCCCCGAGCGCGGCGGCCTGCTCGGCGAGCGACTGCGCCTGGCCTGGTGCGGTGACGGCGAGCGCGACCGGCGTGCCGATCTGCGAGGCGGTCGCGAGGAGGCCGGCCGCGCTCGTCGCGAGCTCACCGGTCGGCGTCGCCTCGAGCACGACGAGGATCGAGTCTGCGGGATAGTCGGTCATGATCGTCCTCTCAGACCAGCCGGTTCTCGATCAGGAACTCGGCGATCCTGGTGCCGCCGTCGCCCTCGTCCGTGATCTTGACCCCCGCGCTGCGCGGGGGCTTCTCGGCGATGGCGGTCATGATCGACATGGCGACCGAGAGGTCCTCGGGCTCGATGCCGAGGTCGGCGGCGCTCAGCGTCTCGAACGGCTTCTTCTTCGCGGCCATGATGCCCTTGAAGTTCGGGAAGCGGGCGTCGGGGAGCGCCTCGGTGATCGAGATGACGGCCGGCAACGGCGCGCTCACGCGCATGGTGCCGCCCTCGACGTTTCGCGTTCCCGACACCGAACCGTCGGAGATCTCGACCGAGGAGAGGGCGGTCGCGTTCGGCACCTCGAGCAGCTCGGCGAGCATGGCGGGGATCACGCCGCCGCTGCCGTCGGTCGAGAGGTTGCCGGTGATGACGAGGTCGAACCCGGTGCGCCGGATCGCCGCGGCGAGGGTGCGCGCGGTGAGGCCGAGGTCCGCGGCCGCGAGGCCGGGGTCGGCGATGTGCACGGCCGATGCGGCTCCCATCGCGAGGCCCTTGCGGATGGTCGTCGCGGCGCTCTCGGGCGCCATCGACATCGCGACCACCTCGACGTCGTCGTGCGCGTCGGCGTGGGCCAGTGCCACCTCGAGGGCGCGCTCGCTGATCTCGTCGAGCACCGCCTCGCTCGCGGCGCGATCGGCGAGCCCCGTCTCGAGGTCGAGCTTGCGTTCCCCGTAGGTGTCGGGGACCTCCTTCACGAGGACGACGATCTTCATCGGGCCCGGCTCCCCGGCGTGCTCAGCATGGCCATCGGCGCCTCTCTGCGACGTGCTTCGCGCGCTCGACGTGAGCGCGCATGAATCGAAACTAGGTTAGTGGCCGTTAACTGAGATGGCAAGCAGCGCCACGGTCAGCGCGTGCCGGATGCCGCGACGGCGTCGGCGAGGCGCTCGATGCCGAACTCGAATGCGCGGTCGACGTCGCCGCCGAGCCGGAAGGCGCCGGCGAGCTCCATGCTCACGAACCCGTTGGCCCAGGCCGTGAACGTGCGGGCGGCGTCGAGCGCGTGCTCCTCGCCCGCCAGTTCGGCTGAGACCGCAAGGACCGACGCGCTCGACCGCGCCAGCGAGTCGGGATCGAGGCGGAGCTCGGCGCCCGGCGCGAAGATCAGCCGGAACGCCACCGGCCGCCGCCGGGCGAATGCGCGGACCGCACGTGCCATCGCCCGCAGCCGCGCTCGCGGATCGCCGTCGCGAGCGTCGGGCGCCGCGTCGATGGAGTCGCCGAGCTCGCGCAGCGTGGCGTCGGCCACGAGCGTGATGAGCGCGTCGCGGTTGCTCACGCGCTTGTAGAGCGACGGCGCGCGCACGCCGACGCGCGTGGCGACCGCCTGCATGGTGAGGCCGTCGAGGCCGTCGCGCTCGAGGAGCTCGCGCCCCGCCTCGACGATCTCGGCGAGCGACGTGCGATCGGGTGTCGGCATGTGGTCCTCCGGGTTCATCGGTCGATCTCCAGTATCGGCTATTGACCGTAGCCATCATAGCTATGTATCATAGCTATCGTCCACCCCAGCCACCCCAGATCGAGGATCCAGGATGCAACTCCGCCCCAACCTCCACCGCGTCGGCAACGACATCGTCGCCGTCTACCTCGTCGACACGCCCGAGGGCGTCACCGTCATCGACGCCGGTCTCGCCGGGCAGTGGTCCGACTTCACCGCCGAGCTCGCCGCCATGGGCCGCTCGGTCGACGACGTGCGCGGCGTCGTGCTGACGCACGGCGACAGCGACCACATCGGCTTCGCCGAGCGCCTCCGCCGCGACCACGGCGTGCCGGTCCACGTGCACGAAGCGGATGCCGCGCGCGCCCGCGGCGAGGTCTCGACCAAGCCCGAGTGGGGGCACCTGAAGCTCGGCGCCACCGCGAAGTTCCTCTGGTACGCGATGCGCAAGAACGGCCTGCGCACCACGCCGGTCGCCGAGGTCGTCACCGTGCGCGACGGCGACGTGCTCGACCTCCCGGGCTCGCCGCGGGTCATCGGACTGCCCGGCCACTCCCCCGGCAGCATCGCCATCCACGTGCCCGCGGTCGACGCGGTGTTCGTCGGCGACGCGCTCACCACGCGGCACGTGCTCACCGGCGCGCAGGGCCCGCAGCCGGCACCGTTCACCGACGACCCGGCCGGCGCGATCTCCTCGCTCCAGCGGCTCACCGGGCTCGGGGCGACGTGGGTGCTGCCCGGCCACGGCACGCCGTGGAACGACGGCGTCGACGAGGCCGTGCGACGCGTCACCGCGGCGGCGGGGCATCCGGCGACCTGAACACCGCAGCGGCTGCGCCACTCCGACGCCACCTGCGCCATGTCGACTGGCGCGCGGGCGGGCGAAGTGGCGCAACGGGCCTCAGGCCCCATGGGGGCGGGGCCCTCGAGTCACATCCGGAACAGGCCGAACGCGGGCTCGGGCAGCGGCGTGCGGCTCGCGAGCTCCAGCGCCAGGCCGAGCACGGTGCGAGTGTCGGCGGGATCGATGATCCCGTCGTCCCAGAGCCGGGCCGTCGAGTGGTACGGGCTCCCCTGGTGCTCGTACTGCTCGCGGATCGGGGCCTTGAACGCCTGCTCCGCGTCATCCGACCACGCTTCGCCCCGCACCGCGAGCTGGTCGCGCTTGACGGTCGAGAGCACGGACGCCGCCTGCTCGCCCCCCATCACCGAGATGCGCGCGTTCGGCCACATCCACAGGAACCGCGGCGAGTACGCCCGGCCGCACATGGAGTAGTTGCCGGCGCCGAACGAGCCGCCGATGACGACCGTCAGCTTCGGCACGCGGGTCGTGGCGACCGCGGTGACCATCTTCGCGCCGTGCTTCGCGATGCCGCCGGCCTCCGCGTCGCGACCGACCATGAAGCCCGAGATGTTCTGCAGGAAGACGAGCGGGATGCCGCGCTGGTCGCAGAGCTCGATGAAGTGCGCGCCCTTCATGGCGGACTCGCTGAACAGCACGCCGTTGTTCGCGACGATGCCGACCGGGTGGCCGTCGATGTGGGCGAAGCCCGTGACGAGCGTGTCGCCGTACTCGGGCTTGAACTCGTTGAACTCGCTCGCGTCGACCAGCCGCGCGATGACCTCGTGCACGTCGTAGGGCTGCTGCACGTCGACGGGCACGGCGGCGAGGAGGTCGCCCGGGTCGACGGCGGGCGGACGCGACTCCCGCACCGCCCAGGCGCGTTCGGCCGGCTGCGGGAGGGTCGCCACCATGTCGCGCACCAGCTCGAGCGCGTGCTCGTCGTCGTCGGCCAGGTGGTCGGTGACGCCCGAGATGCGCGAGTGCAGGTCGCCGCCGCCGAGTTCTTCGGGGGTGACCACCTCGCCGATGGCGGCCTTCACGAGCGGCGGCCCGCCGAGGAAGATGGTGCCCTGGTTGCGCACGATCACGGTCTCGTCGCTCATCGCGGGCACGTACGCGCCGCCCGCGGTGCACGAGCCGAGCACGGCGGCGAGCTGCGGGATGCGCATCGACGAGAGCTGCGCCTGGTTGTAGAAGATGCGGCCGAAGTGGTCGCGGTCGGGGAAGACCTCGTCCTGCATGGGCAGGAAGGCGCCGCCCGAGTCGACGAGGTAGACGCAAGGGAGGCGGTGCTCGCGGGCGACCTCCTGCGCGCGCAGGTGCTTCTTGACGGTCATCGGGTAGTACGTTCCGCCCTTGACCGTCGCGTCGTTGCAGACGACCACGACCGGCCGGCCCTGCACGAGTCCCACGCCCGTGATGATGCCGGCTCCCGGCGAGTCGCCGTCGTACAGCCCGTCGGCGGCGAGCGGCGAGAGCTCGAGGAACGGGCTGCCCTCGTCGAGCAGCCGATCGACGCGGTCGCGGGGCAGCAGCTTGCCACGCGAGACGTGCCGTTCGCGGGATGCCTCGGGCCCGCCGAGAGCGGCCGTGGCGAGCTTCTCGCGCAGCTCGCGCACGAGCTCCGCGTGCCCGGCGGCGTAGCGCCGCGCCGTGTCGCTCGAGGGGTCGATGCCCGTCGTGAGGGTCGTCATGCGCCTGCCCGTCTTCGTCGACGGCGCGCCCTCTTGTGCGGGGCACGCCATTTCGGTTAGTGTTCACTAACTCGATTCCCGATGTTAGCGAGCACCCACGGACATGGCAAGCACCCTCGACGACGCGGCGATCCCCCTCGCGGGCGCGCCGGCCGACGCGCAGCCGACCGGGCTGCCGCGCACCGAGCGCGGGCGCCTCAAGGCCGATCGCCGCGCGGCGATCCTGAGCTCGGCCGCGACCCTGTTCGCCGAGCGCGGCTACGCCGGCGTCACCATCGAAGACCTGGGCGCCGCCGT
Source organism: Agromyces mariniharenae (assembly GCF_008122505.1). Lineage (NCBI taxonomy): Bacteria > Bacillati > Actinomycetota > Actinomycetes > Micrococcales > Microbacteriaceae > Agromyces > Agromyces mariniharenae. The sequence continues at coordinate 96,394 of NZ_VSSB01000001.1, forward strand.
CGGCGTGTCGGGTCCGGCCGTCTACCGGCACTTCCCGGGCAAGGCCGCCGTGCTCGCCGCCATCCTCGAAGGCGCGAGCCGATCGCTGCTCGAGGGTGCGGAGCTCGTCCTCCGCGACGCCCCCGACGCGGCCGCGGCGCTCCGCTCGCTCATCCGCTTCCACGTCGACTTCGCCCTCGGCGAGGCCGACGTCATCGTCGTGCAGGACCGCGAGCTCGAGCAGCTCGACGGCGGCGCGCGGCACGAGGTGCGCTCGCTCCAGCGGCGCTACGTCGAGCACTGGGTGGACACCCTCTCCCGACTCCGGCCCGATCGGGCCGAGACGGAGCTCAGGTTCCGGGCACACGCCGCCTTCGGACTCCTGAACTCCACTCCGCACAGCGCCCGCATCCCTGGGCGCAGACCCGCCGACGGCACCATCCGCGGCATCCTGGAGGAGATGACATGGGCGAGCCTCATGTCGTGACCCTGCGCGCGACCCGCGACGGGGATCTCGATGCACTGTTCGCCTTCGAGCAGGACGAGGCGGCCGTGCAGATGGCCGCCTTCACGCCGCCCGACCCGACCGACCGCGCCACGTTCGACGCCCACTGGCGTCGGCTCCTCGCCGACCCCTCGGTCGACGCGCGCACGGTGCGCGCCGACGGCGCCGTGGTGGGCAGCGTCGCCCGCTGGTACGACGAGGGCACGGCCGAGATGACCTACTGGATCGACCCGGCGCACTGGGGCGAGGGCATCGGCAGCCGCGCGGTGCGGCTCTTCCTCGACGCCGTGCACGATCGACCCGTGCGCGTGCGCGTTGCCGCTGACAACGCGCGGTCGATCGCGATCGTCGAGAAGCTCGGCTTCGTGCAGGTCGCCACCGAGCTGAGCTTCGCGAACGCACGCGGCATCGAGGTCGAGGAGCGGATCTACCGCCTCGACTGAGCGGTGATCGGCGACGTCAGGCCGGCGTCGCGCCGAGCTCGTCGGCGATCGCGCGGATGCGCAGCGCGAGCGCCACGTCGCGCCGCGTGACCCCGCCGACGTCGTGGGACGTCAGTGCGAACTCGACGTGGCCCCACGCCAGCCGGACGTCGGGGTGGTGGTTCAGCTCTTCGGCGACGTCGGCGACCGCGTCCACGAACTGCACCGCGCTGCGGAAGTCCGCCGTCGTGAAGGCGCCCACGAGGTGGCTCTGCGAGTTGCGGAACCCCGAGCCCGCGAGGGTCGCTTCGGTCTCGGCCGGCGAGAGGATGCTGCGTGCGTCCATACGCTCCATCCTCCCGCCGATCGCGACGTCACGCCATGGTCAGCGCCAGCCCCGGCTCGCGGAGGATCGCGCCGATGTCGGCGAGGAACCGCGAGCCCTGCTCGCCGTCGACCAGGCGGTGGTCGAACGAGAGGCTCAGCGTCATGAGCTCGCGCAGCGCGATCTCGCCGCGGTGCTCCCACGGCTGGCGTCGCACGGCGCCCATGGCGAGGATGGCCGCCTCGCCCGGGTTCAGGATCGGCGTGCCCGCGTCGATGCCGAAGACGCCGATGTTCGTGATCGAGATCGTGCCGCCCGAGAGGTCGGCCGGCGGCGTGCGCCCGGCGCGGGCGGTCTCGGCGAGCGCGGAGATCGCGTCGGCGAGCTCGATGAGCGTCATCCGCTCGGCGCCCTTGACGTTCGGCACCACGAGCCCGCGACCGGTCGCCGCAGCGATGCCCAGGTTGACGCCGCCGTACTGCACGATCTCCTGCGCACCCTCGTCCCACCGCGAGTTCACCTCGGGCGTGCGGCGCGCAGCGATGCAGACGGCCTTCGCGACCACGGTGAGCGGCGTCACCTTGTGACCGGCGAACGCGCGGTCGTCGCGGATGCCGCGCAGGAGCTCCATGGTCGCGGTCACGTCGACGGTGAGGAACTCCGTCACGTGCGGGGCCGTGAACGCGCTCTGCACCATGGCCGCCGCGGTGTGCTTGCGCACGCCCTTGATCGGGATGCGCGTCTCGGCGGGTCGTTCGGCGCCCGCGCCGGCGACCGTCGGAGCGCTCGGAGCGCCGCCTGCGATCCCCGCAGGGGCGACGGGCGGCTCGGCGGTCGCGGGTGCACCGGATGCCACGGCCTCGACGTCGGCACGCGTGATGAGCCCGCGCTCCCCCGTGCCGTTCACGGTCGCGAGGTCGATGCCGAGGTCGCGCGCGAGCTTGCGCACGGGCGGGGTCGAGCGCGGACGCTCGGGCGCACCCGTCGAGAGGTCGGTCGACGGCGGCGTCACCGACGCCGCAGCACCGGCGGGCGGTGCGTCGAGGTCGGTCGCCGCCCCTTTCTCGGGGACCGAAGGCACGAGGTCGGCCGCGAGCGCGCTGCGTCGGGCGCGGCGCTTCGGCCCGCCCTCGTCGCGGGCGCCGTAGCCCACGAGGTTGGGTCCGGGCGCGACGTCGGCCTCGGGCGCCGGCGCGGGCTCGGCGGTCGCCCGGGCGTCGGTCGCGGCATCCGCGGGACCGCCCTCGCCTGCGCCCTCGCCCGTGTCGCACGAGAACAGCGGCTCGCCGACGTTCACGGTCTCGCCCTCGGCGGCGTGCAGCGCCGTGATGACGCCCGAGTACGGCGACGGCAGCTCGACGACGGCCTTCGCCGTCTCGACGTCGGCGATGATCTGGTTGAGCTCGACGCGGTCGCCGACCGCGACGCGCCAGGCCACGATCTCGGACTCGGTGAGGCCCTCGCCGAGGTCGGGAAGCGGGAACTCCCTGATCATTCCGGTCACGCCTCCACTCCGCTCAGCGAGTTCGGTCGTCCGAGCGCCCGGTCGACACCGTCGAGGATGCGGTCGAGGTCGGGCAGGTGGTGCTTCTCGAGCTTCGCGGGCGGGTACGGGATGTCGTGGCCGGTGACGCGCACGGGCGCCGCCTCGAGGAACTCGAAGCAGCGCTCGGTGATGCTCGCGGCGAGCTCCGCGCCGACGCCGCCCTGCTGGCCGGCCTCGTGCGCGACGACGAGCCGGCCGGTGCGGCGCACGGATGCCTCGACCGTCGCGTAGTCGACGGGCGCGAGCGAGCGCAGGTCGATGACCTCGATCGAGATCCCGTCCTCCGCGGCCGCGATCGCGGCGTCGCGTGCGGTCTGCACGAGCGCGCCGTAGGTCACGAGGGTGACGTCGGAGCCGGCGGCCGCGACGGAGGCGACGCCCATGGGCTTCGCATCGGCGAGGCTCGCGGTCTCGTCGACCTCGCCCTTCACGTGGTAGCGGCGCTTGGGCTCGAGGAAGATCACCGGGTCGTCGCTCGCGATGGCCTGCTGGATCATGACGTACGCGTCGGCGGGGTTCGAGCACGCCACGACCCGCAGGCCGGCGGTGTGCGCGAAGTACGCCTCGGGCGACTCGGAGTGGTGCTCGGCCGCGCCGATGCCTCCGCCGAACGGGATGCGGATCGTCAGCGGCATCCGCACCGTGCCGCGCGAGCGGTAGTGCAGCTTCGCGACCTGCGCGACGAGCTGGTCGAAGCCCGGGTAGACGAAGCCGTCGAACTGGATCTCGACGACAGGCCGGAACCCCCGGTACGCGAGGCCGACGGCGGTGCCCATGATGCCCGCCTCGGACAGGGGCGTGTCGACCACGCGGTGCGCGCCGAACTCGGCCTTGAGGCCGTCGGTGATGCGGAACACGCCGCCGAGCGTGCCGATGTCCTCGCCCATGAGCACGACCTTGTCGTCGCTGGCGAGGGAGCGGCGCAGGCCCTGGTTGATGGCCTTGCCGAGGGTGAGGGTGGTCATCGTGCGGCTCCTTCGCCGGATGCCGCGGCGCCCTCGTCGAACATGGCGAGGTAGCGGGCGTAGTGGTCGCGCTGCCGCGCGAGGTGCGTGTTGGGCTCGGCGTAGACGTGGTCGAAGACCGTCATGGCGTCGGGGTCGGGGATGGTCGTGATCGCCGCGCGGAGCTCCGCCGCGACACGGCCGGCCTCCTCGGCGACCTCGCGCTCGAGCGCCTCGGTGTCGAAGCCCGTCGACGCGAGCAGCGTGAGCACGCGCGCGAGCGGGTCGCGGGCGCCCCACTCGGCGAGCTCCTCCTCGGTGCGGTAGCGCTTCGGGTCGTCGGCGGTCGTGTGCGGACCGAGGCGGTAGGTCACGGCCTCGATGAGCGTCGGGCCCTCGCCCCGGCGCGCGCGGTCGAGCGCGATGCGGGTGGCGGCGAGCACGGCGAGCACGTCGTTGCCGTCGACGCGGATGCCGGGCATGCCGAAGCCGTCGGCTCGGCGCGCGAGCGGCTGCTTCGACTGCAGGCCAACTGGCTCGGAGATGGCCCACTGGTTGTTCTGGCAGAAGAACACGACCGGCGCGTCGAAGCTCGCGGCGAAGATGAACGCCTCGTTCACGTCGCCCTCGCTCGTGGCGCCATCGCCGAAGTACGCGATGGTCGCGGTGTCGGTGCCCTCCCAGGCCGCGCCCATGGCGTAGCCGGTCGCGTGGAGCGCCTGCGCGCCGATGATGATCTGCGGCACGGCCATGTTGTGGTCGTAGGGGTTCCAGCCGGATGCCGCGGAGCCGCGCCAGACGCGCAGCAGGTCGGCGGCGCTCACGCCGCGGCACCACGCCACGGCGTGCTCGCGGTAGCTCGAGAACACGAAGTCGTCGTCGCGCAGGCCGCGGGCGGAGCCGATCTGGGCGGCCTCCTGGCCCATGAGCGGCGGCCAGAGTCCGAGCTCGCCCTGGCGCTGCAGCGCGGTGGCCTCGGTGTCGATGCGGCGCACGATCGCCATGTCGCGGTAGAGCCGGCCGAGGGCGGCGGTGTCGACGTCGGCGACCCACGGGTCGAACTCGGCGTCGGTGCGGCGCTCGCCGGCAGGGGTGACGAGCTGCACGAAGTGATCGGGTCGGGTGAGGAGCCCGGTTGCGTCTCGGTCGGATGGGGTCATCGTCGATCCTCGCTCTCGGCGGGCTGCCTTGTGGGCGTGCCCGCGCCCGGCGGCTCTGCCGGATACCGTGAGACTACGTCGATATGTCACTGCGCTCAAGTTGCGACGAACGCGTTGAGCATGTTGCCAAGCACCTCCCCCCTGTCCGGTGCTATCGTGTGGCGATATGAACGGCTACGACTCCGTGGACCGGGCACTGCTCGCGGCCCTCGCGGCGGACCCCAGGGCGACCGTCGTGGCCCTCGCCGATCGGCTCGCGCTGTCGCGCAACACGGTGCAGGCGCGCATGGCGCGGCTCGAGGCATCCGGGGCCTTCCTCTCCTTCGAGCGGAGCATCGATCCGGTGCCGCTCGGCTACCCGCTCGAGGCGTTCATCTCGGTGCACGTGCGGCAGAAGCAGCTCGCCGAGGTGGTCGAGCGGATCGCGCTCATCCCCGAGGTGATCCAGGCGCACGGGCTCTCGGGCACGGTCGACCTGCTCGTGCGGGTGGTGTGCCGCGACGCGCACGACCTCTTCCGCATCGACGGCGTCATCCTCGAGATCGACGGTGTCGAGCGCACCGAGACCTCCCTCGCGATGGGCGAGCTGATCCCCTACCGGCTCGCCCCCCTCCTCGACCAGCGGGGCTGACGTCCATGCGCGTCGCGGTGCTGCGGTGCGAGCGGCTCCCGAGCTTCGTCGACTGGGAGATCCCCGACGTGGAGGCGCTCTTCGACGACGACCGCCGGCTGCTCGAGGCCTTCGCCGAGCGCGGCGTCGACGCCGAGCCCGTGGCCTGGTCGCGCCCCGACGTCGACTGGGCCGCCTACGACGTGGCGCTGCTGCGCAGCACCTGGGACTACGTCGACCATCTCGGCGAGTTCCTCGACGTCACCGGCGGGATCGCCCGATCGCGGTGCATGCTGCTCAACCCGGTCGGGGCCGTGCACTGGAACGCCGACAAGCACTACCTCGACGACCTCGACCGGATCGGCGTGCCGATCGTGCCGCTCGTGCGCGGCACGGCGGCCGAGGCATCCCGCCTGCTCACGGCGGTGTCCGAGGCGGGCTGGCACGAGCTCGTGCTGAAGCCCGCGATCGGCGTGGGCGGCTCGGGCGTCGTGCGCACGGATGCCGCGGGGCTCGCCGACGCGCTCGGCGCCATGGCGCCCGCCACCGAGGTCATGGTGCAGCCGTTCGCGGACGCGATCGTCGGCGAGGGCGAGCTGTCGTTCGCGTTCCTCGGCGGGGCGCCGAGCCATGCGCTGCGCAAGCGGCCGGCCGCGGGCGACTTCCGCGCCCACGGGATCTACGGCGGCACGGTCGAGCGCGTCGACCCCGATCCCGCCGACGTCGCGGCGGTCGCGACGATGCTCGATCGGCTCCCGTTCGACGTGCTCTACGCCCGGTTCGACGTCGTGCGCTTCGGCGGGCGCCTCGCGGTGCTCGAGCTCGAGCTCATCGAGCCGATGCTCTACCTCGGCCTCGCGCCGGGCAGCGCGGGGCGCCTCGCGGATGCGACGATCGCGCGGCTCGGCACCGCGTGACGCGACCCGCACCAGGCACCCGCGAGACGACGGATGCCCGCCCCGAACGAGTCGGGACGGGCATCCGGTGATGCGGCGACGGACTAGACGTCGGCGCCCTCGGCGGGTGCGTCGGCGTGCACGCCGGTGGCCTCGCGGCCCTCGGTGTCGGCCTCCTCGGCCAGCACCGGGGCGAGCGAGAGCTTGCCGCGGTCGTCGATCTTGGTGATCTCGACGAGGATCTTCTGGCCGACGCCCAGCACGTCCTCGACGTTCTCGACGCGCTTGCCGCCGGCGAGCTTGCGCACCTCGGAGATGTGCAGCAGGCCGTCCTTGCCGGGCAGCAGCGAGATGAAGGCGCCGAAGGCGGCGATCTTCACGACCGTGCCGAGGAACTGCTCGCCGACCTCGGGATTGGTCGGGTTGGCGATCGCGTTGACCTGGGCGCGGGCGGCCTCGGCCGACGGGCCGTCGGTCGCGCCGATGTAGACGGTGCCGTCCTCCTCGATGGAGATCTCGGCTCCGGTCTCGTCCTGGATCGCGTTGATCGTCTTGCCCTTCGGGCCGATCAGCTCGCCGATCTTGTCGACCGGGATCTGCACGCTGATCACGCGCGGCGCGGTCGGGGCCATCTCGTCGGGACCGTCGATCGCGGCGTTGAGCACCGCGAGGATGGTCGTGCGGGCGTCCTTCGCCTGCGTCAGCGCGCCGGCCAGCACCGAGGCGGGGATGCCGTCGAGCTTGGTGTCGAGCTGGATCGCGGTGACGAACTCCGAGGTGCCGGCGACCTTGAAGTCCATGTCGCCGAGCGCGTCCTCGGCGCCGAGGATGTCGGTGAGCGCCGCGTAGCGGGTCTCGCCGTTCACGGTGTCGGAGATGAGGCCCATCGCGATGCCGGCGACGGGAGCGCGCAGCGGCACGCCCGCGTTGAGCAGCGAGAGCGTCGACGCGCAGACCGAGCCCATCGAGGTCGAGCCGTTGGAGCCGAGCGCCTCGGACACCTGGCGGATCGCGTAGGGGAACTCCTCGCGCGTGGGCAGCACCGGCACGAGCGCGCGCTCGGCGAGTGCGCCGTGCCCGATCTCGCGACGCTTCGGCGACCCGACGCGGCCGGTCTCGCCGGTCGAGTAGGGCGGGAAGTTGTAGTTGTGCATGTAGCGCTTCTTGGTGACCGGGCTCAGCGAGTCGATCTGCTGCTCGAGCTTCAGCATGTTCAGCGTCGTGACGCCGAGGATCTGCGTCTCGCCGCGCTGGAAGATGGCGGAGCCGTGCACGCGGGGCACGACCTGCACCTCGGCGTCGAGCGGGCGGATGTCGGCGAGGCCGCGGCCGTCGATGCGGACGCCCTCCTCGAGCACGCGCGAGCGGACGACGAGCTTCGTGACCGACTTGTAGGCGGCGGACACCTCGGCGTTGGCGGTCTCGGGGAGCTCGCCGCTCTCGACCTTGGCGGCGACCTCGGCCTTGACGCGGGCCTTCAGCTCGTCGTCGGCGTCCTGGCGCTCGACCTTGCCGGCGATCTGGTAGACGCGCTTGAGCTCGTCGTAGGCAACCGCGGCCACCACGTCGTAGGTCGACTGCTGGTAGGGCGGGAACGTCGGGTAGTCGGCGGTCGGCTTGGCCGCGGTTGCCGCGACCTGCTGCTGCGCCTCGACGAGCTGCTTGATGAACGGCTTCGACGCCTCGATGCCCTCGGCGATGACAGTCTCGTCGGGCTTGACCGCACCGGCCTGGATGAGGTTCCACGCGTTGTCGGTGGCCTCGGCCTCGATCATCATGATCGCGACGTCCTGCGAGCCGTCGGCCTCGGTGACCACGCGGCCGGCGACGACCATGCTGAACACCGCCTCGTCGAGCTGCGAGAACTTGGGGAACGCGACCCACTGGCCGTCGATGAGCGCGACGCGCACGCCGCCGATCGGGCCGGAGAACGGCAGGCCCGAGAGCTGGGTCGACATGGACGCGGCGTTGATGGCGAGCACGTCGTAGAGCTCGTCGGGCTCGATCGCGAGCACGGTCACGACGACCTGCACCTCGTTGCGGAGGCCCTCGACGAACGAGGGGCGCAGGGGGCGGTCGATGAGGCGGCAGGTGAGGATCGCCTCGGTCGACGGGCGGCCCTCGCGGCGGAAGAACGAGCCGGGGATGCGGCCCGCGGCGTACATGCGCTCCTCGACGTCGATCGTGAGCGGGAAGAAGTCGAAGTGCTCCTTCGGCTGCTTGGAGACCGAGGTCGCCGACAGCAGCATCGTCTCCTCGTCGATGTAGGCGACGGCGGAGCCCTGCGCCTGCTGGGCGAGGCGGCCGGTCTCGAAGCGGATGGTGCGGGTGCCGAAGCGACCGTTGTCGATGACGGTCTCGGCGAACGTGATCTCAGGACCTTCCAAGAGGTCTTCTCCTTTGTTTTACGTCGCCCCCGTCGTGGGCGCGACTCATACGTCAGGAGCAGGAACAGGCATTACGAAACGCATCAGGCGATGTGCTCACGCTGGCCACCAGTAGAAGTCCACCACTCGATCGCGATTGGTGATCCACCACAGGGGACCAGCTTCCTGCCGGCCTGCTCCGTGTGTGCTCGAGGTGAGCACGGTGCTCGATGTGCAGTTGTGCCGCCGGGATCCGAGCGGATGCGATACCGCTTCACGGCACCCCGGACGGCGGTGGCCCATCGGGCGACCGGTCCCAGCCTAGCAGAGCGGTCCCGCGCGGCATCCGTGCCAGACTCGGGGACATGACTTCCGACGAGCAGAGCACCACGGGACCCTCCGAGGAGACCAAGCGCAAGTTCCGCGAGGCGCTCGATCGCAAGAACAAGGCCTCGAAGCAGCGCGAGGGCGAGTCCCACCTCGACGGCACGTCGGGCGCGAACCACACGCACGGCCCCGTCGACCACAAGCGGGAGTTCCGCCGCAAGAGCGGCTGAGCGCCCGTACCGCTAGCTCGCGTCGACGCTCCGACCCCGACGGGACCCGGCATCGACCGGCTGGAGCGTCGGCCGCTTCGGATCCCGCCCGTCGCCGGCGGTGCGCCCGCGGAGTCGCCGCAGCACCCACGGGGTCGCATGGCGCGCCAGCCACTCGGCATCGCCGACCGGCCGGTCGGGGGCCACGCCGTCGTCGTGCACCGCCCGCTCGAGGCGCTCGAGCGCCGCGGCATCGGGGACGCCCAGCACTCCGGCCGCCGCGTAGGCGAGCGCGCGGTGCCCGGCCGAGTTCAGGTGCACCCGGTCGGCGCTCCACATCGCGGGTTCGACGAGTCCGGGATTCGAGCGCACGTCGAGGAGCCGCACACCCGCCTGGTCGACGATCGCGGCGAGATGCTCGGCGAACGTCGCGAACCGCGTCTCGAACAGGCGCGCCGCAGGACGGGCCGGCATGAACGGCGTGACGAGCAGCACGTCGGCGCCGGTTTCGCGAACGGCGAGCACCGCCTCCCCGACCCGGGTCGCCAGGCCCGCGGCATCCGCCCGGCGGCCGACGAGGTCGTTGGCGCCGATGAGCACGCTGACGAGGTCGGCCCCGAGGTCGACGGCCGAGGGCAGCTGGTCCTCGACGGCGTCGGCGACCTTGCGACTCCGCACCGCGAGATTGGCGTACTCGACCGGGGCATCGGCGGGGCTCGCGAGCGCGAGCAGCAGGGCGAGGCGGTCGGCCCACCCGCGGTACTCCCCCGCCGGCATGCGCGAGGTGTCGCAGAGCCCCTCGGTGAGCGAATCGCCGACGGCGACGTAGCGCCGCCAGCGGGGCGGCGTCACGACGGATGCCGCGGGCGCACGATCGACGGTCGTGATCGGCTCGCGGCGCCCGGGGCCGGCGCGATTCGCCACCACGTCCTCGTAGTGGCCGATGAGCTCGTCGCCGAGCACGTCCCAGCCGCGGCCTCGGACCGCCTCCCGTGCCCGCACGCCGAAGGCGCGCCGCTTGGCGTCGTCGCCCGCGAGGTCGCGCACGCGCTCGCGGAGCTCGACGAGGTCGCCCGGCCGGTACAGCCAGCCGTCGACGCTCGAGCGCACGAGATCGAGCGGTCCGCCGGCGCCCGTCGCGACGACGGGCACGCCGCTCGCGAGCGCCTCCTGCACGGTCTGGCAGAACGTCTCGCGCTCCCCCGGGTGCACGAACACGTCGAGGCTCGCCATCGCCTCGGCGAGCGCGTCGCCGCCGAGGAAGCCCGTGAAACGCGCCTCGGGCAGGAGCCGCTCCAGGGCGGGACGTGACGGTCCGTCGCCGATGACGACGAGGCGCACGCCCGGCAGCGCCGTGAGCGCCCGGAGGTCCTCGACCTGCTTCTCGGGAGCGAGGCGGCCGACGTAGCCCACGATCACCTCGCCGGGCGCCGCGACCTCGCGACGCCAGCGCTCGCTCCGGCGCCCGGGGGCGAATCGCTCGGTGTCGACGCCGCGGCGCCAGATGCGGACGCGGTCGTCCTCCACGCCGGCCGACGCGAGGCGCTCCACGGCGGACGACGACGGCGCGAGCGTCAGGGTCGCGCGGCGGTGCAGGCGGCCCAGGTGGCGCATGAGTGCGGGCGCGGCGCCGGGCACGCCGTACTTCTCCGCGTAGGCCGGGATGTCGGTCTGGTACACGGCCACGGAGGGGATGCCGAGTGGCTCGGCCGCCGCGAGCCCGCGCCAGCCGAGCACGAACGGGGACGCGAGGTGCATGACGTCGGCGCCGTGCTCGCGCAGCACGGCCGACAGTCGCTGCGTCGTCGCGAGCGTGACGCGCACGTCGGGGTAGCTCGGCAGCGGCACCGACGGCAGCAGCACGGTCTGCGCACCGTGCAGCGGACGGTCGATGGGCCCGGAGCGCGGGGCGACGACGAGGGCCTCGTGTCCGCGCCGCTCGAGGTGCCGCAGCACCTGGAGCAGCGAGTGGGTCACGCCGTTCATGTGCGGGAGGAACGATTCGGCGAGGAGGGCGACCTTCACGACTCCAGCGTGAGGGCGTCGCCGGCCGACGGGTGCCCGGATCGAGCCCGATCGCCGAGGATTCATCGACTCGTCGGACGCCGTTCGCCGGCTCGTCGCCGGGGCGTCGGCTCGCGGCATCCGACCGTCAACCCCTCGCGCGCGGCCCGCCGACGGCGGATGATGGGGCCTGAGGGAAACCCGTCTGTTTGAGGAGGAGCACCATGTCATCCGTCGCAAGGGTCACCACCATCACCGTCCGTTCGGACAAGAGCTTCGAGGACGCCGTCGCGGTCGGCATCGAGCGGGCCGCGCAGACCCTGCGCCACGTGAGCGGCGCCTGGGTGAAGGAGCAGAAGGTCGAGGCGACCGAGGGCAAGATCACCGCCTGGTCGGTCGTCCTCGAGGTCAGCTTCGTGCTCGACTGACGGCAGCGGTCGGCGACGGCGACGATGCCGGCTCGGAACGGGGGCGGGAGGGCCTCAGCCCTCCCGTCCCGTCCTTCGTGACTCGGGGTGCGATCAGAAGCTGAAGCTTCCGGGAATGGCGAGGAACGCGCCGCTCGTTTCGTCTTCGATCGAGATGTCCGACCAGGTACCCGAGATCAGCGTCGCCTTCTGTCCCTTCGGGCAGTCGAGCACGGATGCCGCGGCCGGCGGGCTGAGCGGCAGCGAGCCGACGACGTTGCCGTTCTTGCCGGCGGTGAAGTCGTCACTGTTCGAGAACTCGTCAGAGATGGTGGTCTTCTTCGGGTCGCTCGGCACGTTGTTGCCGCCGTTGACGCACGAGAAGGTCGCGTCGAGGTGCGCGGTGACCGTGATGGTCTCCACCGAACCTGACTCGAGGCCGGCCTCCTTGAAGTCGACGACCAGTGAGGTCCCGTCGAGCGACGCAGTCGTCGCGTTCTTGATGAAGTGCGGACTGCCGGCGACCGCGGGTCCGGCGCCGACGAGCACGAGGGCGACCGCGGCTACGGCTGCGGCAGCCGCTGTGGCAATGCGGTGGTGGATGGACATGGAGGTTCCTTCCGATCGGGTTGTCGAACCGGTGGCTCGGCCGCATCGGGTCGCGACCCCCGTGGCCCGCTCGATCGGAACTGCGCGCGGCGTTCGCGGCCCATCGGCCGCGCCCCCATGGCAACGGTACGCGCCCGCTCCAACAGTCGGTAGACGAGAATGAGCTTTCCTCATGAAATGTCCCCCCATCTGGGGACACCCGCCCGGTCGTGGGTCGATGTCGCGCTCGACGACATCCGGCTCGCCCGACACCGTCTCGTCGCCGGCCGTTCACGTTCCCTCGGTAGAACGGCCGGGTGGATGCTGCGTGGGTCGCCGGCCTCGCGGCCTCGCCGTGGCTCGTGCCCGCGTTGTTCGCGCTCGTCGTCGGCGACGCGTTCCTCGTCGTCCTCCCGAGCGAGACGGCGGTCGTGGCGCTCGGCGCGCTGTGGGCGAGCGAGGGGGCACCACCCCTGCTCGCCGTGGTCGTCGCGGCCGCCGCGGGCGCAGTCGTCGGCGACGGCCTGTGCTACCTCATCGGGCGCCGCATCGGCCTGGACCGGTGGCGCTGGCAGCGCGAGGGTCGCGCCGCGGCGGCGATCACCCGCGCCCGGGCCACGGTGCACCGGCGCGCGGCCGTGCTCGTGTTCACGGCACGGTACGTGCCGTTCGCCCGCATCGCCGTGAACCTCGCGGCTGGGGCCGGACGGGTGCCGCTGCGGCACTACCTGCCGCTCTCGCTCGCGGCGGGCATCGCGTGGGCGCTCTACAACGTCGGCGTCGGCGCCATCGTCGGGAGCGCGTTCCGCGACGCCCCGCTCGTCGCGGTGGCGGTCTCGATCCCGATCGCGATCGCACTCGGGCTCCTCGTCGACCGGGTCGTCGCGGGGCTCGACGCCAGGACGGCGCCGAGCCCCGACGGCGATTCCGGGCCTACTCCCCCGCGAGACCGCCGATGAGGTGGCCCATCGGCCGATCGAGCGCGAACGGGTCGTTCACGAGCTCGGAACGGTCGGTGCGCTCGACGAGGTCGGCGAGCTCGCTCGCGCCGCGGAAGACGCGGTCGGGCAGCGAGCGCACGCCGTCGCCGGCCTCGCCCGTGCCGCCCCAGTCGCTCGTCGCGGCGAAGACACCGGTCGTGACCGGGATCGCGTGCAGGTAGGTGAACAGCGGGCGGATCGCGTAGTCGATCGCGAGCGAGTGGCGCGGGGTGCCGCCGGTCGCCCCGATCAGCACGGGCAGGTCGGTGAGCGCCTGCGGGTCGATCACGTCGATGAACGACTTGAACAGGCCCGCATAGCTCGTCGTGAAGATCGGCGTGACGGCGATGAGGCCGTCGGCCGACGCCACGGCGTCGAGCGCCTCCTGCAGCTTCGGCGGGGCGAAGCCCATGAGCAGGTGGTTCGTGATGTCGTGCGCGAGATCGCGCAGCTCGAACGTCTGCACCTCCACGTCGACGCCCCGCTCGCGCAGGATGCCGAGGGTGTCGGCGGCGAGCCGGTCGGCCAGCTGGCGGGTCGAGCTCGGGGTCGAGAGCCCCGCCGAGACGACGACGATCTTCTTCGTGCTCATCGCACGACCTCCTTGGTGGCGGCGGGGCCGAAGGCCGAGCCGCGCTGGTTCGAGGGCGAGGACGCGGCGGGCGCGGCCTGCTCGGCGTCCTGGTAGGGCGAGCCGAGGGTCAGGTTGTCGCCGCGGTTGGCGTTGGGCGTCGCCTGGCGGGGCGCCTCGTCGCCGTACTTCGCGCGCACGAGCGACGCGTGCGTGGGCGCGTCGGGCACGTCGGCGGGGCGGTCCTTCGCGAACTCCTCGCGCAGCACCGGCACGACCTCGCCGCCGAGCAGGTCGAGCTGCTCGAGCACGGTCTTCAGCGGGAGCCCGGCGTGGTCGATGAGCCAGAGCTGGCGCTGGTAGTCGCCGACGTAGTCGCGGAAGCCGAGCGTGCGGTCGATGACCTCCTGCGGGCTGCCCACGGTGAGCGGGGTCTGCTGGCTGAACTCCTCGAGGCTGGGGCCGTGGCCGTAGACCGGCGCGTTGTCGAAGTACGGACGGAAGTCGCGCACGGCGTCCTGCGAGTTCTTGCGCATGAACACCTGGCCGCCGAGGCCGACGATCGCCTGCGCGGCGGTGCCGTGGCCGTGGTGCTCGAAGCGCTGGCGGTACAGCGCGATCATGCGCTGCGTGTGCGAGGCGGGCCAGAAGATGTGGTTCGCGAAGAAGCCGTCGCCGTAGAACGCGGCCTGCTCGGCGATCTCGGGGCTGCGGATGGAACCGTGCCACACGAACGGCGGCACGCCGTCGAGGGGGCGCGGGGTCGACGTGAAGCCCTGGAGCGGGGTGCGGAACTTGCCCTCCCAGTCGACGACGTCCTCGCGCCAGAGGCGGTGCAGCAGCTCGTAGGACTCGAGGGTGATCGGCAGGCCCTGGCGGATGTCCTTGCCGAACCACGGGTACACGGGGCCGGTGTTGCCGCGGCCGAGCATGAGGTCGGCGCGGCCGCCAGACACGTGCTGCAGCATCGCGTAGTCCTCGGCGATCTTGACCGGGTCGTTGGTCGTGATCAGCGTGGTCGCGGTCGACAGCTGCAACGTCGACGTCTGGCCGGCGATGTAGGCGAGGGTCGTGGTGGGCGACGACGACCAGAACGGCGGGTTGTGGTGCTCACCGAGCGCGAAGACGTCGAGTCCGACCTCCTCCGCGTGCTTGGCGATCGTCAGCGTCGCCTGGATCCGCTCGGCCTCGGTCGGGGTTCGACCGGTCGTGGGGTCCTGCGTGATGTCGCTGACCGTGAAGATTCCGAACTGCATCTCGCCCTCCTGGGCTCTTCCTGCTACTCCATGCGTTTGCATGCAATCGTATCGAACGGATGCCCCGTCGAATTTATTCCCTCATCGTTTCCGTCACGTCCGCGCGAGCTCGAGCACCCGCTCCGCGGCATCCGCGAGCGCGACCCCGTAGCCCCGGCCGTGGCCCGCGGCGTGCACGGCGAGCGGATGCAGCTGATGCAGCGGGACGCGCTCGCGCCACCCCGCTCGCAGGGGCGCCGCCGCGTCGTACGCGGCGAGCACGGCGTCGAGGTGCGGACAGCCGAAGAGCGCGAGCATCGCGAGGTCGGTCTCGCGGTGGCCGCCGTGCGCCGCCGGGTCGATGAGCACGACGCCGCGTGCCGACCAGAGCACGTTGCCGTTCCAGAGGTCGCCGTGCAGGCGGGCGGGCGGCTCGTCGTCGTCGAACGCACCCGCCGCGATGACCTCGAGCGCCGCGCGCACGAGTCGGCCCTCCGCCGGCGTCGTGTCGCCCACCTCCTCGGCGATCCCGAGGTACGGCAGCACGCGGTCGCGCGCGTAGAACACGCCCCAGGTGCGCTCGGATGCCGCGGGGAGCCGGCGTCGGCCGATGAACATCGTCCCGTGCCACCCGTCGGGCGGGGCGCCGAACGCCCGGGCGCCGGCGGCGTGCGTGCGGGCGAGGGCGGCACCGAACGCCTGCGCCGCCGCACGGTCGGGACGCGTCTCCTCGACGCGCTCGAGCTCGATCCGCCCGGGCGACACGGCCGCGACGCCCACCGTGCCGGCGCCGCCCGCCGCGGCCAACCACGCCAGGCCGGCCGCCTCCGCCTCGAAGAAGCCGTCGGGGGCATCCGCCCGGCGCTTCACGATCGTTCGCACCGGGACAGTCTGGCGCACGGACGCGGGGCCCGCCGCATGCGACGGGCCCCGCGGATCTCGACCGTGGATCAGTCGGTCTCGGTGGGACCGTGGTCGTGGTCGTGCTCGAGACCACCCGCGTCGCCGTTGACGACGCCCTCGGGTCCCGCGGGTGCCGGCAGGGTCAGGCCGCCGGGCACCGGGACGCCGACGACGCCGTTCACGGACTCCGTCGAGTACGCGTAGGCGAGCACCGCGAGGGCGATCGCGTCGACGTTGACGTCGAACGCCGCCATGTTGATGTTGTCGAGCGTGTCGCACGCCTGGTGGTAGCACTGGTCGTACGACTCACCGGCGACGCCGCCCCAGATCGCCTGCTGCTCGGCGGTCTTGACGACCTCGGCGCCCGTGAAGAGGCCACCCGCCGGGATGCCCACGCGGATGAAGGCGTCGTAGTCGCTCCGGCCGCTGAACTGCGCGTCGTCGTACGGCTGGCCGACCGACGTGTAGTAGCTCTCGAAGAGGTCCTCGATCTGCACCGAGCCGTCGGGGATCGGCACGCCCTGCGGGGCGTTCCAGCCGGTCTCGTCGCCGTCGTACACCATGAAGATGTGGTTGGGCGACGCCACCATGTCGAAGTTCAGGTAGAGCGCGATGCGGTCGCGCTCCTCCTGGCTGAGCTCGGCGACGTACTCCTCGGAGCCGATCAGGCCGGCCTCCTCGGCGCCCCACCACGCGAGGCGCACGGTGTTCTGCGGCTCGAGCTTCGAGATGCTCTGGGCGAGCTCGAGCAGCGAGGCCGATCCGCTGCCGTTGTCGTTGATGCCGGGCCCGGCCTGCACGCTGTCGAGGTGCGCACCCGCCATCACCACGTTGTCGTCGTTCACGCCGGACTTCTCGGCGATGACGTTCTTCTGCGGACGCGACTCGGGCGCGGGCACGAAGACGTGCGCGGACGAGCCGGCCTGCGAGAGGGCGACGCCCTGCTGGTAGCTCGCGCCGACGACGGGGATGTCGACCACGTTGGAGCCGCCGAGCGTGCCGACGATGAGCCCGTTGCGAGCATCGGTCGCGTCGTTGCCCTGGTTGAAGATGATCACGCCGGCGGCACCGGCGGCATCGGCGTTGATCGCCTTGTCGGCGAAGGGGCAGGTGCCGCGCTGGATCAGCGCGATGCTCCCGGCCGGGAAGGCGGCGAAGTCCGCCGGCTCGCATCCGCTCGTGCTCGTGTTGCCGATGCCGAGCTGGATGTCCACGGGGACGACCGCGGCGGTGACGTTCCCGGGCCCGCTACCGGTGAACGGCCCGGTCGGGTACTCCGCGTTGACCGGGGTCAGCTGGGTGAGCGTCGACGGCCCGACATAGGTGAAGGGGAACTCGTCGATCGACACGTTCCAGCCCGCGGCCTCGAGCGTCTCGACCACGTAGTCGACGCTCGCCTCGTAGCCGGGTGTGCCCGCGGCCCGGGTGTCCCCGTTCGCATCGGCGATCGCCTGGAGCGCCTCGAGGTGTTCGCGTGCTCCGTCGGCGTCGACGCACTCGAGCAGCTTCGACACCGTGTTGTTGTTCCGGTTGTCGCACTTCGCCGCGGGGGCGGGAGCGGCGGCGAGCGCGGCGCCGGTCGGAACGAGGGCGATGGTGAAGGCCGCCGCCGTCGCGATCGCGAGCGTGCGGGCGCGCCTGGAAAGTGGTGCAGATGGGTACATCGTCTTCCCTTCCGTGCGAGTGTCCTCGTTGACACTCGTCTGGGGGAGCCTAAGCGGAGCCCGTGCGCGGGCGGAAGCCCCGCACCCGAAATGCCCCGCCCCGCGCACGATTGCTGCGTGGTCGCGCTCCCCGCTGGCTAGACTCTGCCGTGATGGGCACGATTTCGGTCATCATCCCGTGTCTCGACGACGCGGGTTTCCTCGTCGCCTGCCTCGACGCCCTGGCGAGGCAGACCCGCCCGGCCGACGAGGTCATCGTCGTCGACAACGGCTCCACGGATGCCTCGGTCGAGGTCGCGCTCGCCGCCGGCGCCCGCGTGGTCGACCAGCCCGTGCGCGGCATCTGGCCGGCGACCGCGGCCGGATTCGACGCGGCATCCGGCGACGTGCTGGCCCGCCTCGACACCGATTCGGTGCCCGCGCCCGACTGGCTCGAGCGCATCGAGCAGCGGATGTCGCGCCGCGACCACCCGACGGTCGTGACCGGCACGGGGGCGTTCTACGGGCAGACCGCGCCGCGCCGCTGGATCGCCCGGTACGTCTACCTCGGGGGGTACTTCACCGTGATCGGCGCGCTGCTGGGGCATCCGCCGATCTACGGATCGAACTACGCCATCCGCGCCGATGCGTGGCTCGTGCTGCGCGACGTCGTGCACCGCGATCGCCCAGACCTGCACGACGACCTCGACCTCGCGTGGTGGCTGCGCCCCGGCATGACGGTCGTGTACGACCGGTCGCTCGTGGTGGGCGTCTCGGCGCGGCCGTTCGACAGCTTCGCCGAGCTGCGCCGGCGCGTGCGCATGGCGTTCCACACGCTCGGCGTCGAGTGGCGCGCGTGGCCGCCGTTGGAGCGACGCGCCGACCGGCGGATCGAGGTCGACCTCGTGTCGCCCGCCATGCTCGCCGAGGCGACGGATCCCGACGGCGACGGCGAGCGGCCGCTGCCCGCCTGACCGGGCCTACGGCACGGAATCGGTCTGTTCGAAGAGCTCCCGCATGTCGCGTACGAGCTGGTGCGGCGCCGTCTCGCACGGGCTGTGCCCGGTCGCGTAGACCGCGAGCCGCGCCCCGATCCGCTGCGCGAACCGCTCGTGCAGCTCGCGCGGCCACAGGTCGTGTGCCCCGACGGCAACGAGCTTCGGCACGGGCGACGCGGCGAGGCGCGCCCGCAGGTCGGGCGTGCGCATCATCAGCCCGATGATGTCGTCGACGCTCTCCCGACGGGTCAGCGCGAACCGCTCGCGCACGAACGCGAGGCGCCGCGGCGGCACCTTGTTGAGGTTGTTGCGGATGCCCCAGAGCATGAGCGCCGCGCCCTGCCGCGGCGACGTGAACCCGCTGATCGGCCCGATCCGCTTCACCCCCCGGAAGGCCTGCCCGGGCTCGGGTGGCGCGCTCAGCAGGGTGAGGCTCGCGAACCGGTCGGGGCGCTCGAGCAGCGCGAGCTCGGCGAGCGTGGCCGCGAAGCTGTAGCCCAGCACGTGCGCGTCGCCGGCGCCGTCGTCGAGCACCGCGAGCAGGTCGTCGAGGAAGAGGCGCTCGTCGTAGCGGCTGCGCGGCGGGTCGAGGTTCCACGGTCCGGCGTTCCACGACTCGTACTGCCCGGCGAGGTCGTAGGACTCCACCCGGAATCCGGCGTCGGCCAGGAGCGGCATCATGAGGACGAAGTCCTCCTTCGATCCCGTCGCGCCGGGTACGAGCACGACACGGGGCCCGTCGGCCGGGCCGAGCGCGACGCGCGCGAGCGGACCGCTGGGCGCCGCGAACTCGGTCCGCTCGGTGCCGGGCGGGAAGGCGCGCCAGTCGAGGTCGGGGATGGCGGCGTCGAGCGCGAGGGCCTCGCCGCCGGGCACGGCCTCGTGCGACGGCACCGCCTCGTTCACGGGCACGTCGTCGGGCGACGCGCCGCGCCGACGGAACGAACCGAGCACCCCTCCGAATGCGACCACGCCACGAGGATACTCGCGGCGTGCGGGTCGCCCACAGCGAACACCGGGCGATCCCCCGCCCGGCCGACATAGGGTGGTCGCATGGCTACCGTGGCGCTCACCCTTGACGACTTCGAGAAGACCATCCTCGAGGGCGGCACCGTCCTCGTCGACTTCTGGGCGGAGTGGTGCGGTCCCTGCCGCCAGTTCGCGCCGAACTACGAGGCGGCGTCCGAGGCGAACCCCGACCTCGTCTTCGCGAAGGTCGACACCGAGGACCAGCAGCAGCTCGCCGCCGCGATGAACATCACGTCGATCCCCACGATCATGGCGTTCAAGGACGGCATCGGCGTGTTCGCGCAGGCCGGCGCACTCCCCCGTCCGATGCTCGACGACCTCATCTCCCAGGTGCGGGCGCTCGACATGGACCGCGTGCGCGCCGAGCTCGCGCAGCGCGAGACCGAGCAGGCGGTCGGCTCCTCGCAGGCCACCGAGGGCTGAGCCCGGCGCTCAGGCGTCGAGGCCTTCGAGCCCGCTGAGGTCGAGATCGATGCCGTAGGGGCGTGATGCGCCCGTGATGATCGCGGGGACGCGCACGTAGGTCCCCCGCTCGCGCAGCCCGTCGAGCAGGTCGACCCAGCGGTCCTCGGCGACCCGGCCCAGGAAGCCGGCGTGGCGTGGACGGTCGCCGCCCACGAGCTGCACGCCGATGCGGTACCGGCGCTTCAGCCACCGGCTCGCACGGGGCACGAGCACGGCGTGCTGCTCGGCGCCGCCGTAGAGCCGCGCCAGCTCAATCGCGGGCTGGTGCCGGTTCGCCTCGTCGACGGGCACGACCGAACGCACCTCCCGCTCGCGTCGGGGCGCGTCGAGCACGTCGAGTCCCTCGAGCGTGGAGAGGTCGCCCCACCGGTCGGGGTTCGTGCGCCGGGCGCTGCGGACGAGCGAGACGATGAGCCATGCGATCGCGAGGCCGATGACCACCATGTAGGGCCAGAACACCGCGGGCGGGCCCTCGGGCCGGACCACCCCGGTCAGCAGGAGCAGCCCGATGAGCACGAGGAACGGGAGCGGCTCCCAGGCGAGCAGGGGCTTCGAACGGGGAGCGGGCATGCCTCTCAGGCTATCGCTCAGCGCAGGCCGGGCAGCCGCGCTGCGACCTCGTCGAGCACGGCTTCGTCGGCGGCGTAGAGGCCGTGTTCGCGCGGCCAGTGCGACACGACGTCGGTGAACCCGAGTTCCGCGGCCCGGCCCACGGCGTCCTCGAACGCCCGGACGCTCGCGAGGCTGTGGAACGCCTCGGAATCGAGCGAGAGCGTGCGGGCGATCGTCGACGGATCGCGGCCGATCGCGTCGCACGCGTCGTCGAGCCGCGCCGAGAGCTCGCCCGCCGCGCGCCACCACGACTGGGCGTCGTCGCCGTCGCGCGACGTGGTGACCCAGCCGTCGCCGAGGCGGGCGGCCAGCGCGAGCGCCTTCGGTCCGTTCGCGGCGAGGTGCAGCGGCATCCGCGGATGCTGCGACGGCTCGCCGACCATGCGTGCACTCGACGCGGTGTACCAGGATCCCTCGAACGAGACGCCGCCCGACCCGGGCGCCTCGAACCGCAGCAGCACGTCGAGCGCCTCGACGAACTCGGCGTACCGCTCGAACCGCTCGCGGGGCGTCAGCTCGGGTTGGCCGAGCACGTACGCGTCGAACCCGGTGCCGCCCGAGCCGAGGCCGAGCAGCACGCGGCCGCCCGCGACCTGGTCGACCGTGGCGATGTCCTTCGCGAACGGCACGGGATGGCGGTAGTTCGGCGACGCGACGAACGTGCCGAGCCCGATGCGGCTCGTGACGGTCGCCGCGGCGGT
Source organism: Agromyces mariniharenae (assembly GCF_008122505.1). Lineage (NCBI taxonomy): Bacteria > Bacillati > Actinomycetota > Actinomycetes > Micrococcales > Microbacteriaceae > Agromyces > Agromyces mariniharenae. The sequence continues at coordinate 117,819 of NZ_VSSB01000001.1, forward strand.
CAGCGTCGGGACCGTCGCGTGCCAGCGTTCGCCCGCGAGGCCGCGCCACGCGAGGTGGTCGTAGGTCCACGCGTGGTCGAACCCGTACTCCTCGGCCGCGCGCCAGCGTCTCGCCGCCTCGGGCCAGTCGTACTGGGGCAGGATGACGACGCCGAACCGCATGGGCCCGAGCCTAGCGTCGGTCGGCGGATGCCGCGGAGGCGGGCACGGGTTCGCCGCCGAGCTCGACGGCGACGCCGGCCGGCTCGGGCGCAGGGCGCTCCATGCGCACGCAGATGATGCCGCCGAGGATCAACAGGCCGCCGAGGATCTGCAGCGGACCGAGCGCCTCGCCGATGAGGATCCAGCCGACGATGCCCGCGAACACCACCTCGGAGAGGCCGAGGAATGCCGCGAGGCGCGAGCCGAGCATTCGGATGGCGGCGAGGCCCGCCACGTAGGCGAACGCCGTCGAGACCGCGCCGACCGTGAGCAGCGGCACCCACCACGGCGCCGTGCCGCCGAGGAACGGGACGTCGGTGAGCGTCGCCTCCATCGGGAGCAGGCCCACGAGCCCGGTGAGCGCGAGCGCGATCGCGCCGACGACGAACCCGGCAGCGATGAGCGCCACGGGCGGGAGCTGCTCGGCGGCGCGCTCGCCGATCGCGTAGTAGACGCAGACGCCGATCATCGCCACGGCCGCGAACAGCAGCCCGAGGGGGTCGAGCGAGCCGCCGCCCGGCCCGATGACGAGCACGAGCCCGGCGATGGCGAGCACCGAGCCGGCGAGGACGATGCGCTGCGGCATCCGTCGCGTGCGCACCCAGGCGAAGAGCACGAGCGCGATGGGCGCGAGGTACTCGATGAGGAGCGTCATCGAGACGGGGATGCGCTCGAGCGAGGCGTAGAACGCGAACTGCACGCCGGCGACGGCGACGAGGCCGTAGACGAGCACCGTCCACTTCGCGCGCCAGAGCGGGCGCAGGTCGAAGCGGAGGGCGATGAGTCCCGGCACGGCGAGCAGCAGGGCCGCCACGGTGATGCGCGCGAGCACGGCCGCCCCGGGCGACCAACCGCTCTCGAGGAGCGGCTTCACGAACACGCCGCCGGCGCCGAACGCGAGCCCGGCCGCGAGGCCGAGCGCGATGCCGATCAGGCCTCGCGATGCGCGCATGGCCGCCTCCCCGGAAAGTTCGTGGATGTCGGCGCCGTCATGGGCGAACGCCATTATGCTGATGACGTTACCGGAGCAGGATGTCAGGAGTCAAATGATTTTCACCGATGACACGACCGCGGCGCTGAACTTCGTCGCGGCGCTCGCCGACACGGTGCCCGAGGCCTCCGAGTCCGGCGAGGACGAGCTCGCCACGACGGCCCAGCTCGACGCCCTGCTCGACGCGTGGCTCTACTCCGGACGGCGCGACGGCGACGCCCGCGAGCTCGCCGAGGTCGTCGCCGCGCGCGAGCGGCTGCGCGCGCTGTGGGCGCTCGACCGCGACGACGCGGTCGTCGAGGTGAACGCGATCCTCACCGAGTCGAGGGCGATCCCCCGCCTGGTGCGGCACGACACGCTCGACTGGCACATCCACGCCACGTCGCTCGACGCGCCGCTCGCCGAGCGCATCCTCGTCGAGGCGGCGATGGCGCTCGTCGACGTCATCCGCGCCGACGAGGCCGACCGCATGCGGGCGTGCGCCGCCGACGACTGCACGGGCATCTTCCTCGACCTCTCGAAGAACGGCTCCCGCCGCTTCTGCTCGACGCGGTGCGGCAATCGCATGGCCGTGCGAGCGTACCGGGCGCGCAGCACGGGATAGCGCCGGTCGCGGCATCCGCCCGCGGCATCGACACATGACGAAGGCCCCCACCGTGCATGCACGGTGGGGGCCTTCGCAAGAAGTTCGCGGTATCAGCGAGAGCCGCGTCGAATGACGCTTAGCGGCGCAGGCCGAGACGCTCGATGAGCGAGCGGTAGCGGTTGATGTCCACGTCGGCGAGGTAGCCGAGCAGACGACGACGCTGACCGACGAGGAGCAGCAGGCCACGACGCGAGTGGTGGTCGTGCTTGTGCTCCTTGAGGTGCTCGGTGAGGTCCTTGATGCGCTTGGTGAGCAGCGCGATCTGGACCTCGGGGGATCCAGTGTCACCGGGGTGCGTCGCGTACTCTTCGATGATCGCCTTCTTGACATCTGCTTCAAGTGCCATAGATGGGATCCCCTTTCTCCTCGTTGCGCGCTGCCCGGGGCCTTGTGCCTGGGCTCTCTTGATGCGCGGCCGTCATGACGGCAACCTGAAGAGTCTACCAGAGCGGATGCCGCGCGGCCGACGACCCCGACGCCGGCGCCGGGCACGCCCCCCACTCTGGCGACTGCCCGGCGTGGCCGCCGCGGAGTAGCGTTCGGGCCAGGTGGTCGAGATGCCCCCGGACGACGCACGATCGGAGCTCGAGGCGAGAGTGTACTCCCGCGCCGGGGCCGACGAGCCGCGCGTCGAGCGGTTCGATCCCGAGACCGGCGACACGCTCGTCGTCTCGGAGAGCGAGTGGCTGCTGCTGCAGGCCGACCGGGCCGCGCGATCGGCGACAGGCGATGCGGAGTCGGCGTCGGCGGACGAGTCGGCCGCGGAGGCGTTCGTCGCCGAGCAAGGCCCATCGGATGCCGCGACAGGGCGACGCTGGCGGCCGGCCACGACGACGGTCGTCGCCGCGATGGTCGGGCTCGCCGCAGGGGCCGCCCTGGTCGCCGGCGGGCTCTGGGCTGCCGGCACGACCCAGCAGGCGCCGACGCTCGAGCTGGCGATCACCCCCGCGCCGACGGCGTCGGAGATGCTCGCCGACGAGACGCTCTACAGCGCCGCGGCGCTCGAGATCTTCCGGGATCCGGCCCGCGACCCCGGCTCGCTCCCGTCGTGGCTGCGCGAGGTGTTCCCCGAAGCCCGGGTGGCGCGACTCGTCGCCGCGGCCGACGGGCCGATCCCGGGCGTGAGCGTGTACGCGGCCACGACCGACTACACGACTGCGTGCCTCATCGTGCGCCTGGATGCGAGCGGGATGGTGTGGAACTGCCGCCCGATCCGGAACGTGCTCGAGGACGGGATGCGCCTGCACGCCCCGATCCCCGCGAACGTCGGCACGGATGCCGACCTCGACGGCGACGGCATCTCGGGCGATGCCTCGCGCACCGACCTGCTCACCGTCGACTGGCATGCCGACGGCTCGTTCGACGTGCGGCGCACGTCGGGGTGAGATCGTGCGCCGGCTCAGGTCGTCGTGTCGATGACGAGCTTCCCGTGCACGTCGCCGGCGCCGATCCGGCGCAGCGCTTCGGGCACCTCGGCCAGCGGCAGCACGGCATCGATCACCGGATGCACCTCGCCCTCCGCCACGCCGGCGTCGAGCTCCTCCAGTCCCTCGTTGGGCTTCGCCGCCAGCAACCGGTACGACCGCCCGTCACGCCCGAGCCGGGAGCCGAACGCGAACGTCGCGAGGATGATGCCCATGCGGCCGCCGATGATCACGAACCGTCCGCCGGGCGCCAGCATGGCCTGGTACTCGCGCAGGCGGCGCTGCGCGACGAGCTCGATGATCGCGTCGTAGCCGCCGTCGGGCGGCACGGCCGCCGCGGCATCCGCGAGGTCGATCGCGTGCGTCGCGCCGAGCCCGGTGAGCAGCTCGAGCTTGTCGGCGCGATCGACGGCCGTGACGATCGCGCCCGCGCGATGCGCGAGCTGCACGGCGAGCGTGCCCGCTCCCCCGCCGGCGCCGTTCACGAGCACCCGGTCCCCTCGGCCGACCTTCGCGAGGGCGAGCCCCTGCACCGCGAGACCGCCGGCCTGCGGCAGCGCGGCGGCGTCGACGAAGCCGATGGCGTCGGGGATGCGCCGCAACGCCGTCGCATCAGCGGCGACGAACTCGGCGAAGCCGCCCCAGCCGGCGCCCGAGAGGTCGCCGTGCACGCGGTCGCCGACGGCGAACCCGCTCGCGCCCTCGCCGAGGGCGACCACCTCGCCCGCGACGTCCGCACCGAGCACGCGCATGCGCGGTCGGAACAAGCCGCCCATGCGGGCGAACAACGGGCGCCCGCGCAGCAGGTCCCAGTCCCACGAGTTCACGGATGCCGCGTGCACCCGCACGAGTACCTGCCCGGGGCCGGGCTCGGGTCTCGGCGCGTCGACGAGGCGCAGGCGCTCAGGGCCGCCGTACCGCTCGTACCGCACCGCCCGCATGCCGCGAGCCTATCGAGGTGCGGTGCCCGACCGGGGCGGGAATGCCCGGTCGACGCGTCCGCGGAATACCGACGGGGCCACGCCGGTTCCGATGCATGTGGATGTGATCGAGGTGGACGTCGCCGTGATCGGCGCCGGGCAGGCAGGCCTCTCGGCCGCCCACCACCTGCAGCGCCGCGGTTTCGTGCCCGTGACGCGCGAGCCGTCGGCCGACCGCACGTTCGTGGTGCTCGACGCGAACGCCGCTCCCGGAGGCGCCTGGCAGCATCGCTGGGCATCCCTGCGCATGGCGACCGTCAACGGCATCCACGAGCTGCCCGGCTTCCCGGTGCCGCCCGCGGACCCGGCCATGCCGAGCCGCGACGCGCTGCCCCCGTACTTCGCGGAGTACGAGCGGCGCTTCGACCTCGAGGTGCAGCGTCCGGTGTCGGTCCGCGCGGTGCGCCGCGCCGACGACGACCCCGACGGGCGCCTCCTCGTCGAGACCGACCGGGGCACGTGGGCCGCACGCTACGTCATCAACGCGACCGGCACCTGGACCCGCCCGTTCCGTCCGTACTACCCCGGCATCGAGCGGTTCCGCGGGCGGCAGCTGCACGTGGCCGACTACGTCTCGGCCGAGGAGTTCACGGGCGAGCGCGTCGTCATCGTGGGCGCCGGCGTGTCGGCCGTGCAGCTGCTCGACGAGATCTCGCATGTCGCCGAGACCGTCTGGATGACGCGACGCGAGCCAGAGTGGGTCGAGGAGGACTTCGACCTCGCCGCGCGCAGCGCGGCGATCGCGGGCGTCGAGGCGCGCGTGCGTCGCGGCCTGCCGCCGGGCAGCGTCATCGCCGTCACCGGGATGCACTGGACGCCGTGGGCACGGGCGGCGCAGGCGCGCGGCGCGCTGGTGCGGCATCCGATGTTCGCGTCGATCGAGGAGCACGGCGTGCGCATGCCCGACGGCTCGTTCATCGCGGCCGACGTCATCCTGTGGGCGACCGGGTTCCGCCCGGCGCTCGACCACCTCGCACCCCTCAGGCTGCGGACGCCCGAGGGCGGCTTCCGCGTCGCCGACACGCGGTCGCTCGACGAGCCGCGGCTGTTCCTCATCGGCTACGGGCCGTCGCAGTCCACGGTCGGCGCGAACCGCGCCGGGCGCGCGGCCGTGCAGCAGATCGTGATGGCGGAGCAGGCACGTCGAGACGGGGTCGCAACCGCCGTCGCGGCATCCGCGGCCTGATTGCCGACCCGCGGCGGCGGGGGCAGACTGGCGGCATGGCGTTCACGATGAAGCGCGTGTACGAGCCCGCCGAGGCATCCGACGGCTATCGCGTGCTCGTCGACCGCCTCTGGCCCCGCGGCGTGAAGAAGGAGCGCGCGGAGCTCGACGAGTGGGACAAGGACGTCGCGCCCTCCCCCGAACTGCGCACCGAATGGCACCACCACCGTGAGCGGTTCGACGAATTCGCTGCCCGGTACCGCGCGGAGCTCGACGCGGGCGAGGCCGCGAAGGCCCTCCTCGAGGCGGGTCGGGAGCACGACCGCGTGACCCTCGTGTTCGCCGCGCGCGACGAGCAGGTCAACCACGTCAGCGTGCTGCTCGGGTGGCTGGCCGACCACGGGGCATCCGTCGAGTCCTAGGGCGACGGATGCCGCGGGCGGCCCCTTGCAGGTGCACGGGCGGCGGCGTAGCGTGCCGAGAAACGCGAGGAAGTGAGCAATCACCATGATCACGAAGAGGCACGCTCGGACCGCGGCACTGACGATCGCCGCCGCAGCCGCACTCACCTTCGCCGGCGCCGGCGCGGCCCAGGCCGCACCCGCCATCCCGCTCACGGGCGGGCAGGAGGCGCCGAAGCCGAACAACTTCGGCGCGCACGGCTCGTTCAGTTACGAGATCGACGACGACCTCAACGAGTTCTGCTACACGCTCGACGTGACGGGACTCTCCGCACCGGCGACCGCTGCGCACGTGCACGTCGCGCCACGCAATGTCCCGGGTCCGGTCGTCGTCCCGCTGGTCGTGCCGAATGAGACCGACTTCTCGGTCAGCGGCTGCACCATCGTGAACAACGAGGCACTGCTGGACGACATCGCGGCGAACCCTGGCGCGTACTACGTCAACGTGCACAACGCGAACAACATGCCTGGGGAGATCCGGGGCCAGCTGAAGTAGCACCGGCCACAGGGCGCCGCCTCACGCCGTTCGGTGGTCGGATCTTCACGTGACCCGGGAGGTCGCGCCATGATGACCACCGAGCGACGAATCGAGGAGCGCACCGGATACCCGCCGCCCGCGCTCACCGCAGCGGTGCTCGCGGTCCTCGCGATCGTGCTCGCCGTGGTCGGGGTCTGGGCGCTCGCCGAGACGTCGGCCCGCGCGTTCGCGACCTACACCCCGGTCGAGGCGTCCGTCGTCGACGAGCACGGCGAGCGGCTGGTCGTCGCCGACCGGCGCGGCAACCGCACCGAGACGGTCCGCGTCGTGAGCGTCGAGCTCCCCGACGGCGCGCGTGCCGACCTGCGCAGCGCCGACCTCGGCGTCGGCACGACCGCGACGGTCTACCTGAGCAGCACGGGGACGGTGTCCGAGTCGCCGCCCGAGCCGCCGAGCCTCCTGGAATGGATGATCGGCGCGGCGGCCGTGGTTGCTGCGGTCGTGCTCGGGGTCCTGTCGGTGCGCGTCGTGCTGCGGTTGCGCAGATCCTCTTGACGGTGTGGCGTTTCAGGCGATGATCGGCGCTTTCCGGCTCATCGCGGTGTCAGTGGGTCCTGTTTGGATGGACCCATGCCCGCCTCCCTCGACCTCGCGCATGAAGCGGCGCTCGAGGCGGAGTTGGCGGCGATCTCCACGTTCGAGACGGCGATCCGGCAGCTCCAGGCCCGGGCAGTACCGGTGCATCCAGCGGGCTCGCGAGCTCGGGGCCGACGTCGAGCGCGTGACCGAGTCGAGCACCCCGCGCGAGCGCGACATGGCGAAGCGCTCGTTCGTCGCCGAACTCGCGACGACGCTCGGGCGGCACGAGGCATCCGCTTCGCGTCTCGTTGCCGAGGCCGAACGACTCACCGGTCCCCGCCACGCGACGCTCGACGCGCTGGCGGCGGGAGAGCTCGCGCTCACGCAGGTGCGCTCGGTGCTCGAACTGACGCACGACCTTCCGGTCGAGGTCGCCGACGCGGTCGAGCAGGTCGCCCTCGATGCGGCATCGGCCGCGGCGGCGAACGGCGTCGTGTCCACGAACGCCGACGTCCGGCGGCGCATGCGCCGCGTGCGCGAGCGGCTGCACCCCCAGCCGTTGGCCGATCGACGAGCGCGCGCCGTCGACGATCGGCGCGTCTGCCTCGATCCCGCACCCGACGGCATGGCGTGGCTGAGCCTGCACCTCGAGGCCGAGCGCGCCGTCGCGATCGACGCGCGCCTCACCGCGCTCGCGGCGCGCCCGACCGAAGCCGGCGACATGCGCACGTCACTGCAACGCGCCGTCGACGTCGCGGCCGATCTGCTGCTCGGCGGTGGGCTGCTCGGCGGTGGGCTGCTCGGCGGTGGGCTGCTCGGCGGTGGGCTGCTCGACGACGAGCGCACGCGCCACGACGCTACCGTCATCGGCGCAGTGGTGCCCCGCATCAACGTGACCGTGCCGGTGCTGACGCTGCTCGGGCTCGATGACGAGCCGGCCGAGCTCGAGGGGTACGGCCCGATCGACCCCGAGACCGCCCGGCTGCTCACCGTGCACGCGCCGTGGATACGTCGCATCCTGGTGCACCCCGAGACCGGCGCCGTGGTGAGCTACGGCCGCGAGCGCTATCGAGTGCCGGCCGATCTCGCCGGGCTCGTGCGGTTCCGCGACGGGCAGTGCCGTTTTCCGGGCTGCTCACGGCCCGCCACGCACGCCGATCTCGACCACACCACGGCCTTCGCACGCGGGGGCACGACCTCCGCGACGAACCTCGCGGCGCTCTGCGAACCTCACCATCACCTCAAGCACGAGAGCAGGTGGCGGGTGCTGCAGGAGCCCGGCGGCGTGATGCGCTGGACCTCACCAGCGGGTCACGTGCTGAGAACGCTGCCCGAGCGGCCGTTCATGCCGGTCGGTGCGGGCGAGGGGGTCGACGCAGCGGATGCCGCGTGCCCGGCGTCGACGGCGATCGCGCGGCGCATCGAACCGCCGCCGATTCCGCCCGATCCGAGCCCAACGATCGATGAGGAGTGGCAGGCATTGCTCGAGTGGTACGAGCCGGTGCCGTTCTGAGCGAGCGCGCGCAACGTCGGAGGCGCGCCTGGCTCGATCACGACGGCACGAGCGGGAAGATCGCCGGCCAGCCGTTGTGCGCGTAGACGATGACGCAGAACACGACCGCGTCGAAGATGAGGTGCACGATCAGCACGTACGTGAGCGACTTCGTGAGCTTGAAGGTGTAGCCCTGGATGAGCGTGAACGGGATCGTGAGCAGGGGCCCCCACGACTGGTAGCCGAGCTCCCACAGGAACGAGACGAACACGACCGACTGCAGCAGGTTGGCCTGCCAGGTCGGGAAGTGGCGGCGCAGCAGCGCGAAGACCGTGCAGATGAAGAACAGCTCGTCCCACGTGCCGACGGCGTTGACGCCGACGAAGAGGCGGGCGATCTCGTCGGGCGTAGTGACCGTCGGCCAGTTCTCGTAGACGCCCGAGGTGATGAAGTAGAAGGGCAGGATGAGCCAGCCCGCTACGGTGACGGCGATGAGGTAGATCCACTGGGTGCGGGTCCAGCGCCGTCCGGTGCGCCACGGGAAGCGGATGACCCGGTCGCCGTACCAGTAGCGGGAGATCACGTAGGGCACGGCCACCGCGAGGCCGAGCACCACGGCGAAGCGCACCATGCTCCAGTACGCGATGTCCGCCTCGAGGGGCATCGTCGAGATGATGACCTGGCCGATCGCGATGAGGAGGAGGTCGGGCAGGAGTCGGTCGGTGCGACCCGACCGGTCGACCAGCCACGCGACCACGAGGCCCACGGCGAGCACGGCGTAGCCGAGGAGGTTCTGCTCGAATCCGAACAGCAGCACCGCCGCGCCGCACACCAGCACCGCGGGCACGAGGCCGATCGGGTGCGTGCGCACCTCGCTCGGGGCGGCGACGGGAGCGGCGGTCACCGCTCCAGCTTCGCAAGCGGCGATTGCCGCGGCAAGTGCGCCCGCGGCGAGTGCGGCCATGCGTGTCGGCCCGACATGGCACGATCGGGTGCATGACACGGATGCCCCGGCCCTTCCCCCATCCGTCCACTCACCCGGCGATCGTGCCGCCGTACCTGCTCATGCGCATCGCGTCGACCGACGATCCCGCCTACGCCGACGCCGCGGAGGCCGCGCGGCGCTCGCTCCTGCGCGACGCCCCGCTGCGCGAGTTCCGCGCGGCCGGCGAACTGCCGTCGTTCATGGGCCCCGAGCGTCCGGCACGCGACGAGCGGCCTGCTGCGGCCCCCGGCACGGCGCCGCAGCCCGACCGGCGCATCTCCGACGCCGAGGGCGACGACAAGCTGCCCGGGCGCCTCGTGCGCCGCGAGGGCGAGCCGCCGACCGCCGACACGGCGGTGAACCAGGCGTACGACGGGCTCGGCGACACCTTCGAGATGTTCGCCCGCGTCTTCGCACGCGACTCGATCGACGACGCCGGAATGCCGCTCGAGGCCACCGTGCACTACGGCGACCGCTACGACAACGCCTTCTGGGACGGCGAGCGCATGGTGTTCGGCGACGGCGACGGCGAGGTGTTCCGCGGCTTCACCGAATCGATCAGCGTCATCGGCCACGAGCTCGCGCACGGCGTCACCGAGCGCACGGCGCGCCTGCGCTACCAGGGGCAGTCGGGCGCGCTCAACGAGCACGTCTCCGACGTGTTCGGCGCGCTCGTCGAGCAGTACGCGAAGGGGCAGGATGCCGCGTCGGCGACCTGGCTCATCGGGGAGGGGGTCTTCACCGACGCCGTCGACGGTCGCGCCATCCGCTCGATGATCGAGCCGGGCACCGCGTACGACGACGACGTGCTCGGGCGCGACCCGCAGCCCGACCACTTCGACCGCTACATCGAGACCGACGAGGACAACGGCGGGGTGCACCTCAACTCGGGCATCCCCAACCGCGCCTTCGCACTCGCGGCCGTCGAGCTCGGCGGCTTCGCGTGGGAGACGGTCGGCCGGATCTGGTACGACGTGCTCACCTCGGGGCGGCTGAAGCCGACGTCGAACTTCCGCGAGTTCGCACGGGAGACGGTGCGCGCCGCGCAGGAGCGCCACGGGCGCACGTCGCGCGAGGCGCGGGCCGTCGCGAACGGCTGGGCCACCGTCGGCATCGAGGTGCCGCCCACCCCGTGATCCCGACGGCCGCGGCCGGTTCGGCACGGCGGCGCCGGGAGTACGATCGCGACATGGACGTCATCGTGTCGCGGAGCGGCGGCCTGGCGGGCCTTCGGCTCACGTGGGAGGTGCGCGTCGACGAGCAGCCCGACGCCGAGGCCTGGTACCTCCTCATCGAGGAGATCCCGTGGGGCAAGCCCCCGCCCGTGCCGCCCGAGCCCGACCGGTTCGTCTACCGCATCCGGTGCGCGCCGCACGAGGCGACGCTCGCGGAGCGCCAGCTCGTGGGTCCGTGGCGGGAGCTCGTCGACCGCGTGCAGGATGCGAGCGAGCCCGAGCGCGGGCGAGCGACCGGCGGCGCCGAGGGTCGACGACCCACGGCTACGCCGGCAGCGCGGCCGACGCCGACCGACGCGGAGCGCTGACGCCGGCACGCTGCAGCCCCACGACGCCGAGCGCGATGAGGCCCTGGGCGGCGAGGTACGTCGTCATCACGGTGAGGTCGTGCAGCGCGAACTCGTAGCCCGGCAGGAAGCGTCCGAGCGCGAGCACCGAGTCGGAGACGACGAACAGCGCGCCGCCCAGCGCGACGACCCCGCCGATGCCGCCGGCGAGCGCCGCCATCGTGCCGAGCACGAGCCCGTAGATCGCCACCGGCACGAACAGCGCCCCGAGGTGCGGCCCGAGCAGGGCGAGGAACGCCGCGTACCAGAGGACGTAGACGAGCGTCCATACGGGAAGACGCCGGCCGCGCGGTGGCAGCCGCTGGAACAGCGCGATATACGCGACGTGCCCGAGCAGGAACGAGACCAGCCCGACGACGAACCAGAGGTCGCCGGGGAAGGTGAGCAGGACGTCACCGCCCCACGAGAGCGCGATGGCCGCGAGCAGCAGCACGGGCACTGCGCCGTGCAACGGCCGGAACGCCAGGAGCACCCCGAGCGCGAGCGCCGGCATGAGCAGCACCTTGGTGACCGTGACCGCCGTGGGATCGGGCGCCACCTGGAGCACCACGAGGTGCACGACCGAGAGCACCGCGTACGGCGCGAACGCGACGGGTGGGGCGACGGTCATCTCAGCTCTCCACCAGCTCGCCGCGCACGATCGAGTCGCCGGAGTGCGCCGGGTCGCCATCCACGGGCTCCGCTGAGACGTCGACCAACGTGAACTCCGTCAGGTCGATACCCGCGGGCAGGACGAAGCGCCCGGAGGAACCGTCGAGCAGGCCCAGGCTCACGAGGCCCGACGCATCCGAGCGGATGAGCCACACCTCGCTGACGTCGCCCTGCGGGACCGACGCATCGAGGTCGACCACGATCGAGCGGATGCCGTCGGCGTCCTCCTCCACGGTGGCGTGGCCGGTCGCGCCGTCCCACCCGGGGAAGGCCGCCAGGTCGGCGCTCGCGAGCACGACCGCAGGGACGGGCGTGGGCTCCGCGTCGCCGAGTCCGCCGATCGCCACGCCGACGCCGACCCCGACGAGGATGCCGCCGACGGCTGCGGCGACCGCGATCGGCCACCACGGCCGACGACGCGACGGCAGCTCCGCGACGGGACGGGGCTCGGCCGGCGCGGCCGGCGTCGCGACCGCGCGCCCGCCCGTGAGCGGATCCCCGGCGAGCTCGGGCGCGAGTCCCAGCTCGGCGTGGATGCCCGCCCACACGGACGCGGGCGGCGCCTCGAGCTCGCCCTCGGGCACGCCGGCGCGACCGAGCGCAGCCGTTCGTGCGAGGGTGTCGTACTCGGCGCGGCACTCCGCGCACTCGGCGAGGTGGGCGCGGGCCGCGTCGTCGTCGGGTTCGCGCCCCTCGAGCGCGAGCACGGCGAGCTCATCAGGCTCGATGTGGTCCATCATCCACCTCCCATCGTGCGCGCAGCCTCGCCAGGCTGCGACGGACATGGCTCTTCACGGTTCCGACCGGGAGGTCGAGGGCGTCGGCGATCTGCGTGTGGCTGAGCTGATCGTAGAACGCCAGCTCCATCACGCGCCGCGGGACCGGCTCGAGGCGTTCGAGCTCCTCGGCCACCATGACGCGTTCGGCGAGGTCGTCGGTCGCGGGCTGCGGGGCGACGGATGCCTCGGAGACGAGCGCCTCCTGCAGGCGACGGGCGCGTGCGCGACCCTCGTGCGCATCCGCGATCCGGTGTCGTGTGATGCCGACGATCCACGCGCTGAGCGTGGAGCGGGAGCGGTCGAACGTGTGGCGCCCGTTCCACGCCGAGATGTAGACCTGCTGGGTCACGTCCTCGGCATCGGTCCGATCGCCGAGGGATCGCAGTGCCAGCCGGAACACCAGCGGCGACCAGCGCGCGTACGCCTCGCGGAGGGCGCGCTCATCGCCTGCTGCGAACTCGCGCGCAAGGGCCTGGTCGTCGATCTCGGCGAACGAGGTGGTGGTCACCGGGCGACCCTCACCTCTTCGTGGACCGCTCGGGAGCCTCCCGTCGGCGAGTGCCGACGACGGCGGCGCGGCAACGGTCGCCTGCAGCACCGGCCTCAGCATATCCATGCCCCATCCCGATCAGCCGAACGGTGAGGCGGTGACGACGAGGTTGGACAGGTAGCGGCGGTTCCCGTAGTCGAACTCGCCGCCGCAGGTCACGAGCGTCAGGCGCGGCGCACCCGAGCGGTCGAAGGCGGCGTCCCAGTCGACGTCGGCCTTCTCGATGACCTGGAGCGACTGCACGGCGTACGCGTGGCGGGTGCCCGCGGCATCCGTCAGCACGACCTCGGTGCCGGGCGCGGCGTCCCTGAGCCGCGCGAACGGCAGCACGTCGTAGGTCAGCGAGTCGACGTGCGCGGCGATGACCATCGACCCGGCCGCGCTCGCCGGGGCGGGACCCCACTGGTACCACGCCGCGATCGTGGGGTCATCGATGAGCCCCATCCGCCCCTGGTCGTCGAGACCCGTCGGCAGGACCTGCACGTCGATGCCGAGCGCGGGCACCTCGAGGCGCGTCGGCGCCGGCGGCGCAGCCGGCTGGTCCCCCAGCGCGGACGACGTCACCGGGACATCGGGGAGCGCGGCCGCCGACCCGGCCGCGGCCGGGCGCGACGGGGACTCGCCGGCACTCGGCGCGGAGGTCTCCGCGGTCGCCGCGGTCGATGCCGTGCCATCCGGGCCCAGCGTCACGGAGCACCCGGCCAGCAGGGCGAGCACGGCGGAGGCCGCGGCGAGGGATCCGATCACCTCGGCCGCGACCCCCTGCCCGGGCATCCCGATCAGCGCTCCGCCTTGGCAGTCGCGATCCTGCGGAGCACGGCCGCCGCGAGGGCGATCATCGCGATCGCGCCCAGCCCGACGGCGCCCCAGACGCGGAGCTGCTGCTCGGGCGAGTTCGTCGCGACGACGCCGGCCGTGCCCGCGGGCACGCCGTCGGGGCTGGAGTGCATGCCGGTGACGGTCTGCACGGCCAGCGCCAGGTTGTCGTCCTCCAGGCTCCCCCAGGCGTACGCGATCGTGAGCGTCCCCTCCGCGACCTGCACGTCGGCCGGCCCGATCACCGGTTCGGTGGTGCCCGCCGCGGCGACCGACGCCGAGATGGTGCCCGCCGGCAGGTCGAGCGTCGCCTCGTCGGGGTTCGCGAGTCCGGAGATCACGGCCTGCCCGCCCGCGAGCACGTCGACGGCCGGGGCGGCCGCCGTGTGGCGCACGGTGAGCCGGCCCTGTCCGGCGGGGATGCCAGACACGTCGTTCGTGAACAGCGTCGCGGTCGGCTCGCCCTCGGCGTCGAGGTGCGCGACCGCGGTGTAGTTCCCGCCCGCCTCGAGCGGGAGGTCGACCGGTCCGATCGCGGGCTGCGAGGCGTCCGCGGCATCCGCTGCCGTGATCGCCACGGAGTAGGTGCCGGCAGGGAGCTCCAACGGGCCGGCCAGGTCGCCGGGCTGGAAGTCGTCGAGCGTGAGCTCGTCGTCGACGTAGACGTCGACGGGAAGGTCGGGAACGCCGTGGAGCACGGAGAGCATCGCGGCGTTCTCGGACGCGCCGGCCGGCGCGACGGCACCGAGCGCGATGAGCGCGCCGGCGCCGAATCCGGCGATGAGGATCTTGTTCATTGTTCCCTCCAGGTCGGCCCCACGAGGCGGGGCGGCGAGTCTCCTGTCATCACCTACTTCGGACGGTGACGCGGGATCGGATGCACCTGGGAATCGGATGCCCCTGGATGGAACGCGTGCGACGGGCATGGCGAAGGCCGGTGGACGACGAGGTCCACCGGCCTTCGGTGCGTGCGCGGATGCCGCGGGGATGCCGCGGCCGGCTCAGCTGACGCCGAGCAGGTCGATCACGAAGATGAGGGTCTTGCCGCTCAGCTGGTGACCGCCGCCCGCGGGGCCGTAGGCCTTCTGCGGGGGCACGATGAGCTGGCGGCGACCGCCGACCCGCATGCCGGGGATGCCCTCCTGCCAGCCGGCGATGAGCGCCTGCAGCGGGAAGTTGATGGACTGCCCGCGACTCCACGACGAGTCGAACTCGTCGCCGGTCTCGTACTCGACGCCGAGGTAGTGCACGTCGACGGTCGAGCCCGGGGTGGCCTCGGGACCGTCGCCGACGACGATGTCCTCGATGACGAGTTCGACGGGGGCCGGGCCCTCAGGAGCGTCGACCTCGGGCTTGCTGTTGGTGTCAGTCATGCGGTCCATCCAACTGGAGACGGCCCTCGCGGACAACCGTCCACCCTCCTCTTGCGCTGACTGCGAACAGCCTGCACGCTGGAATCCGGAGAACTCGTCGCCTGGTAGAGATGTCGGCATTGCCACACCACAGGGCGGCGAGTTTCCTTGTGCACCGGGCCCTTCACCCCGTCCAGAGCCCCGATCAGAAGAACCCGAGCGGGTTCTCGCTGTAGCTGACGAGGAGGTTCTTCGTCTGTTGGTAGTGGTCGAGGGCCTGCTTGTTGTTCTCGCGGCCGATGCCCGAGGACTTGTAGCCGCCGAAGGCCGCGCCCGCGGGATACGCGTGGTAGTTGTTCACCCACACGCGACCGGCCTGGATGTCGCGACCGGCGCGGTACGCCTCGTTGCCGTTGCGGCTCCAGACACCGGCCCCGAGGCCGTAGAGCGTGTCGTTCGCGATCGAGATCGCATCGTCGTAGTCGCGGAAGCTCGTGACCGCGACGACCGGCCCGAAGATCTCCTCCTGGAAGAGCCGCATGCGGTTCTCGCCCTCGAAGATCGTCGGCGCGACGTAGTAGCCCTCGCTGAGGTCGCCGCCGAGGTCGACCCGTTCGCCGCCGAGCAGCAGCCGGGCGCCCTCGCGCTTGCCGATGTCGATGTAGCTCAGGATCTTCTCGAGCTGGTCGTTCGAGGCCTGCGCGCCGACCTGCGTCTCGGTGTCGAGCGGGTTGCCCTGCTTCGCGAGCTTCGTGCGCTCGATCGCGTCGTCGAGGAACGTGTCGTAGATCGAGCGCTGGATCAGCGAGCGGCTCGGGCACGTGCACACCTCGCCCTGGTTGAACGCGAAGAGGCTGAAGCCCTCGAGCGCCTTGTCGTAGAACGAGTCGCGGCGGTCGGCCACCGACTCGAACACGATGTTCGGGCTCTTGCCGCCGAGCTCGACGGTCGACGGGATGATGTTGTTCGAGGCGTACTGCAGGATGAGCCGGCCGGTCGTCGTCTCGCCCGTGAACGCGATCTTGCGGATGCGGTTCGACGACGCGAGCGGCTTGCCGGCCTCGACGCCGAAGCCGTTCACGACGTTGAGCACGCCCGCCGGGAGCAGGTCGGCGATGAGCTCGACGAGCACGAGGATCGACGTGGGCGTCTGCTCGGCCGGCTTCAGCACGACGGCGTTGCCCGCGGCGAGCGCCGGCGCGAGCTTCCACACGGCCATGAGCAGCGGGAAGTTCCACGGGATGATCTGCCCGACCACGCCGAGCGGCTCCTGGAAGTGGTAGGCGACGGTGTCCTCGTCGAGCTGCGTGAAGCTGCCCTCCTGCGCGCGGATGAGGCTCGCGAAGTACCGGAAGTGGTCGCTCGCGAGCGGCAGGTCGGCGTTGAGCGGCTCCCGCACGGACTTGCCGTTGTCCCAGGTCTCGGCCACCGCGAGCAGCTCGCGGTGCTGGTCGATGCGGTCGGCGATGGCGTTCAGGATGCCGGCGCGGTGCGCCGCGCTCGTGCGGCCCCACGCGGGCGCGGCCTTGTGCGCCGCGTCCAGCGCCGCGTCGATGTCCGCGGCGGTGCCGCGAGCGACCTCCGTGAACGGCTTGCCGTTCACGGGCGAGATGTTCTCGAAGTAGGCGCCCTCGGCCGGCTTCACCCACTCGCCGCCGATGAAGTGGTCGTAGCGCGGCTTGAACTCGATCAGTGCGCCGGCGGTGCCGGGCGCGGCGTACACGGTCATCGTGTCTCCTCGACGTCGTCGTCTGTGCCCGAAGCGGGCGCTGCCACGCTAGGCGCGCACGGGTTGCCGCCCCGTTGCCCGAGGGTTGCAATGACGTTGCAGTGGGCGTCGCGGCCGACGGCTACCGCAGCGCGGCCTCGATGCGCTCGAGGTGCGCGACGACGGAGGCGCGTCGCGGCGAACGCGGCGGCAGCACCTCGAGGAGCGCCCGCCACACCTCGGCGTCGTAGCGGCACTCGTCGCGCTCGGCGTAGGCGGCGAGCACCTCGGGCGAGGCATCCGACAGCATCGACTCGCGCAGTCGCCCGGCGAGCTCGTCGCGCAGCTCGACGATGCCGGGCGCCGTCGAGGCGGGCAGCACGGGGCCGGCGTAGCGCTCGGCGGCGCGCTTCAGCGCACCCTGCGCGAGCAGCTTCGCCACGGATGCCGCGTCGAGGTCGACCTCGCGCCCGAGGTGGTAGGGGCGGGACTCGAGCGGCGGCTCCCCCGCCGCGTCGAGCACGCGACGCAGGCGCACGAGCTCGGCGCGAAGCGTGACGGGGGACGCCTCGGTCTCGTAGACCAGGCTCGCGAGGCGCTCGGCGCCGAGGCCCTGCGGATGCCACGCGAGGAGCGTGAGGATCTCGGCGTGCCGGGGGCTCAGCTCCACGGCGCCGAGGCGCGGGCGTCGCTCGCCGAGCACCGTGAGCGGCGTGCGCGACGGACGCGGTGCGGGCACGGCGGTCATGCGCGAGCGGCGCAGCGTGGCGCGCACGGTGGACTCGAGGCTCGCGATGCGCAGCTCCGCCTCGACGGCGGCGACCGTCGCCTGCACGAGCGAGAGCGTGTGCGGCGCGACGGCGTGGTCGGTGCCCGTGATGTCGATGACCCCGAGGAGCTCGCCGCTCGCCGGGTCGTGCACCGGCGCGGCGGTGCAGCTCCACGGGTGCACGATGCGGTTGTAGTGCTCGGCGCCGCGGATCTGCACGGCGCGGTCGAGCTGCAGGGCGGTGCCCGGCGCGCTCGTGCCGACGCTCGCCTCCGACCAGTCGGCGCCGGCGATGAACAGCATGTCCTCGGCGCGCCGGCGGAGTCCGGGGTCTCCCTCGACCCAGAGCAGCCGGCCGTGCTCGTCGCCGACGGCGACCACGAGGCCCGCGTCGTCGGCGCCGTCGACGAGCAGTCGGCGGATGACCGGGAGCACGGGTGCGAGCGCGTGCGAGGCTCGGTACTCGCGGAAGGCGTCCTCGTCGAGGTCGACGCGCGGCAGCGCGTGGTCGGGGTCGATCTGCCCGCGGATGGCCCGCTCCCACGACTCGCGCACGACCGGGCGGAGCGTCGGCGGCACGGTGCCCGTGGCGATCGCCGTCTCCTGGGCGCGCAGCAGGCGGTCGCGCAGGTCGTGCAGGTCGTAGCCCTGCGGATGCCGCGGCACGGGCATGCCGTCTCCGATCGCCGTGGATTCCGGATGCCGTCATCCTAGTCGCGGCATCCGCGAGCGATTCGCGGTACCGCAGCCTCAGCGCACCAGCGATGCACGATCCGCGGCGACCGCCCGGAGCAGGGCGTCCTCGTCGACCGAGGACCGCAGCCCTGCCCGCCCGGTGACGAGCCGCTGGCGCGTGAACGCCAGGTGCGTGGCATCCGTGATCAGGCGGCGCATCTCGGCCGTGCGCGGCGGCGACTGCACCCTCGCCCACGCGCGCGCCTGCCGGCGGCCGGCCGGCGTGGCGAGCATCTGCACCTCGGCCGGGCTGAACCAGCCGGCGGCGCCGTACTCGGCGAGCCGCGTCCGCGTGACCCTGACCTCCTCGCGCCGCAGGAACACCGTCACGAGGATGAAGCCGATGAAGATCGGCACCTGCACGGTGAAGTAGAGGCCGATCGCGTCGTCGGCGAAGGCGAGCGAGCCGTTCCACAGCGCGTGCAGCAGGATCGCGCCGGTCAGGCCGAACAGGAACCAGCCGATGACGCCGGCGCCGCCGCCGCGTCGTGCGCCGATGCCGATCGCGATGCCCGTGCACGCCGTGAACAGCACGTGCGCGAACGGCGAGAAGATGCCGCGCACGACGAACGTCGCGCCGAGCTCCTCCGCACCGCCCTCGATGAGCGCCGCCCCGAAGTAGAGGATGTTCTCGGTGAAGGCGAAGCCGGCGGCCACCGTGGCGCCGTAGACGAGCCCATCGACCGGGCCGTCGAAGTGCGAGCGCGAGAACGCGTAGATGAGCAGCACGCCGATGCCCTTCGCCGTCTCCTCGACGATCGGCGCCTGCACGACCGCCTGCATCGCCTCGTCGAGCGTCGCGCCCGACTCCGCGTAGGCGACGGCCAGCTGGATGCCGAGGTCGACGACGAGGGCGAACGCGACCGAGACCGCGGCGCCCCAGAGGAACGCGAACCAGAGCGCCCACCGCGGCTCGGGCTCCCAGCGGTCGACCCACCGGATGGTGAGCAGCACGACCACGAGCGGCAGGACCGCGAGGCCCGCGCCGATGGCGAGCGTCGACACCCCGAGCCCGACGGCGAGGTAGCCGAGCACGAGCAGCCCGACCGCACCGGCGATCACGATGCCCGTCACCGCGAACGCGATGCCGCCGGTGCGCCCCTTCGGGGGTGGCGCGGACCACAGCGGCGGCGCGGGCGACGGGTTGGCTGGCGGCGGCTGCAGTGGCACGTTGCTCACCCGCGCAGCATATCGAGCGGGTGCGTCAGTGAGCGGATGCCTCGAACATGACACCGGGATTGAGGATCCCCGTCGGGTCGAAGAGCGCCTTGATCCCGCGCTGCAGCTCGAACGAGTCCTCGCCGAGCTCGTCGGCGAGCCAGCGCCGCTTCAGGATGCCGACGCCGTGCTCGCCCGTGAGCGTGCCGCCGAGCGCGACGGCCGTGCGGAACATGTCGTCGGCCGCCGCCCACACGTGTGCGGGCACCTCGTCGCCCGTGAACACGAAGTTCGGGTGCAGGTTGCCGTCGCCCGCGTGCGCGAGCGTCGGGATCTCCACCCCGTGACGTCGCCCGATCACCTCGATCGCGCGGAACATCTCGGGCAGCCGCGAGCGCGGCACTGCGACGTCCTCGATGAGCACCTGCCCCGAGGCGGCGAGCGCCGGATGCATCGAGCGGCGGATCGCGAGGAGCCGCTCGCCCGTCGCGGCATCCGTCGACACCGTGACCCGGCCGCCCGCGCTCGCGAACGCCTCGCCGATGCGGGCCGCCTCGGCGTCGGCCGTGCCGCCGTCGCTCTGCGCGAGCAGGAACGCCTCGCCGGGCGCGAGCGACTCGAGCGGTGTGCCGGCGAGCGCGACCGGCCCGAGGTGCGCCGCCACGCGCGCGAGCCCGGCCGCGTCGATGAGCTCGAGCACGGCGGGCCTGATGCGCGCGGCGGTGACGGCGGCGGATGCCGCGGCGGCCGCCTCGACGTCGGGGAACACGGCCGCGACCGTCACCACGTCGCCTGGCGTCAGCGGACGCAGTCGCAGCGTCGCCTCGACGATGACGCCGAGCGTGCCCTCGGAGCCCACCATGAGCGACGTGAGATCGTAGCCGGTGACGCCCTTCACGGTGCGGTGCCCCGTGCGCAGCAGTCGTCCGTCGGCGAGCACGACGGCGAGCCCGAGCACGGCCTCGCGGGTGACGCCGTACTTCGCGCACAGGAGTCCCCCGGCATTGGTGGCGATGTTGCCGCCGATCGACGAGATCGCGCGGCTTGCCGGGTCGGGCGCGAACCAGAGGCCGAGCGGTGCGAGCGCGGCGTTGAGGTCGCCGTTGAGCACGCCCGGCTCGACGACCGCGAGCTCGTCGGCCTCGGAGACCTCGAGGATCCGGTCCATTCGCGTCACGTCGAGCACGATCGCGCCCGTGCTCGCGAGGGCGCCCCCGGCGAGGCCCGTGCCGGCGCCGCGCGGCACGACGGGCGTGCCGGTGGCGTGCGCGAGGCGCATCACGGCCTGCACGTCGTCGACGGATGCCGCGTGCACGACCGCCAGGGGTGCGCTCGCGCTGCGCCAGCCCGACTTGTCCTCGCGCGTCGCATCGAGCACGGCGGCATCGGTGGTGACGGATGCCCCGAGGGCGTCCTGGAGGCGGGCGAGCACGTCGGTCGGCATCCGTCCACGCTAGCCGCTGGGCCGAGGCGTCCGTGCCGGCGGGCCGTCGCCGAGCCGCCGAGGCCATGTCCGATTCCCGCTGGTCGATGTCGGTGCGGCGTGCGAGGCTGGACCCATGACCCCGCCGAACGCCACCGCCACGCGGCCCGCCGATCCGCTCGCCGACCCCGTGTTCGCCGAGCGGTACCGCGCCATGCGCGCTCGCGACGCCCGCTTCGACGGCCAGTTCATCACGGGCGTGCACTCCACCGGCATCTACTGCCGGCCGAGCTGCCCGGCGGTCTCGCCGAAGCCGACGAACGTGAGCTTCTACCTCACGGCCGCCGCCGCGCACGAGGCGGGCCTGCGCGCCTGCAAGCGCTGCCTGCCCGACGCCGTGCCCGGCTCCCCCGAGTGGGACCTGCGCGACGACCTCGCCGCACGGGCGATGCGCCTCATCGCCGACGGCGTCGTCGAGCGCGACGGCGTGCCGGGCCTCGCCGCCCGCCTCGGCTACACGCCGCGCCACCTCACGCGCGTGCTCACCGCCGAGCTCGGCGCCGGGCCGCTCGCGCTCTCGCGAGCGCATCGCGCGCAGACCGCGCGCGCCCTGCTCACGTCCACGTCGCTGCCCGTGGCCGACGTCGCGTTCG
The DNA here is from genome assembly GCF_008122505.1 of Agromyces mariniharenae. Classification (NCBI taxonomy): domain Bacteria; kingdom Bacillati; phylum Actinomycetota; class Actinomycetes; order Micrococcales; family Microbacteriaceae; genus Agromyces; species Agromyces mariniharenae. The sequence continues at coordinate 139,397 of NZ_VSSB01000001.1, forward strand.
CGTCGGGGTTCGGCAGCATCCGCCAGTTCAACGACACGATCCGCGCGGTGTACGAGCGCAGCCCGCTCGAGCTCCGGGCGACGGCGCGGCTGCGCGATCGGCAGGTGATCCCGGTCGCCGACCCCGAGATCGACCCGCACGCGGGCCTCGTGCGGCTGCGGCTGCCCGCCCGGGCGCCGTTCGACGCGGCGGGCGTGTTCCATTGGCTCGGCACGCGCGCGCTCGACGGTGTCGAGGAGGCGGGGCCGCTGCACTACCGGCGCACGCTGCGGCTGCCCGGCGGGCCGGCGCTCGTGAGGTTCGAGGCCGGCGGCGACGCCGACGCCCCGTCCATCGACGTCGAGGCGCGCCTGGCGACGCTGGCCGACCTGCCGCCGCTCGTCGCGCGCGTGCGGCGCCTGTTCGACCTCGACGCCGACGCCGTGGCGATCGACGAAGCGCTCGCGGCCGACCCGCGCCTCGCGGCATCCGTCGCGGCCGTCCCGGGCATCCGCGTGCCCGGATGCCTCGACGCCCATGAGCTCGTCTTCCGCGCGCTCATCGGGCAGCAGGTCTCGGTGAAGGCCGCGCGCACTGCGCTCGCGCGCCTCGCGGCCGAGCTCGGCGAGCACGTCGGCGGCGACCGGCCGTCGGTGCTGTTCCCCACGACGGCGGCGATCGCCGAGGAGGGCGAGCGCGTGCTGCGCGGCCCCGCAGCGCGCATCCGCACGATCGTCGACGTCGCGCGCCGGCTCGAGACCGGCGACCTCGTGGTGTCCGCCGACCGCGAGCGCGACGAGCTCGCGCGCGACCTGCTCGCGGTGCCGGGCATCGGGCCATGGACGGCGGGCTACGTGTCGATGCGGGTCACCCGCGCGCCCGACGTGCTCCTGACCAGCGACCTCGTGCTGCGCTACGGTGCCGCGGCGCTCGGGCTGCCGTCCGATGCCGCGGCGCTCATGGCCGACGGGGCGCGCTGGGCGCCCTGGCGCAGCTATGCGTCGATGCACCTCTGGCGCGCCGCGCCCTAGACGTCCGATGTCTGCGGCGTCTCGCGCTACGATGCCGACATGGCGGTCACCGACGAAGCGATCCTGCGCATCAAGGAGATGATCATCGCGGGCGACCTCGCCCCCGGCGATCGGCTCCCGCCCGAGAAGGAGCTCAGCGAGCGACTGGGCCTGTCGCGGTCGTCGCTGCGCGAGGCGGTGAAGGCGCTCGAGGTCATCCGCGTCCTCGACGTGCGGCGCGGCGACGGCACCTACGTCACGAGCCTCGAACCACGGCTGCTCCTCGAGGCGATGTCGTTCGTGGTCGACCTGCACGACGACCAGTCGGTGCTCGAGATCTTCGCCGTCCGCCGCATCCTCGAGCCCGCGGCATCCGCCCTCGCCGCACGCAACGCCGGCGTCGAGGAGGTCGCCCACCTGCGCGAGGTCGTCGAGAGCGTCGACCAGGCCGCCGACGTCGAGAGCCTCGTCGAGCACGACCTCGAGTTCCACCGCGGCATCGCCGAGGCGACCGGCAACACCTACCTCGCGAGCCTCATCGACTCGCTGTCGAGCCACACCGTGCGCGCGCGCATCTGGCGCGGCATCACCCAGGAGAACGTGGTCGGCCGCACCCTGCAGGAGCACCACGCGATCCTCGACGCGATCGCGGCGGGCGACGCCGACCTGGCCTCGGCGCACACCGTCGTGCACGTGTCGGGCGTGGAGCAGTGGCTGCGACGGGCGCTCTGAGCGCCGAGCGCTGAACGCTGCACGCCGAGCGCCGCCCCTGGTGGCGCCGACGCGCAAGGGGCGCCGGCCGCAGCCGACGCCCCGTTCCGCTGTGCTGGGGCCTACTCGTAGAGGACGGCCTGGATCTCCTCGTCGTCGATGTTCGACCCGTCGTACCAGTAGTAGCCCGTGTCGATCGTCTTCGGCAGCTCCTCGCCGTCGATCGCCTCGACGGCCGCCTTCACCGTCTCGTAGCCGATGCCGACCGGGTTCTGCGTGATCGCGCCGAGCATGAGCCCGTCGCGGATCGCATCCATCTGCGCCTTGCCCGAGTCGAAGCCGACGACCACGAGCTGCGTCGGGTCGATGCCGAGCTCCTTCACCGCCTGCACGACGCCGATCGCCGATCCCTCGTTCGAGCCGTAGATGCCCTTGAGGTCGGGGTTCGCCGCGATGATCGCCTTGGCGAGGTCGGCCGACTTGGCCTGGTCGCCGCCGCCGTACTGGATGTCGACGATCTCGATGCCGGGCTCGTTCTCCTCCATGTAGTCGACGAAGCCGTCGCGGCGCTGCTGGCCGGTCACCGACGTCTGGTCGTGCACGACGAGTGCGACCTTGCCCTCGTGGCCGACGGCCTCCGCCATGTGCTTGGCCGCCTCGGCGGCCGCGGCGAGGTTGTCGGTCGCGGCGGTGGTCAGCGGGATGTCGCTGTCGACGCCGGAGTCGAAGGCGATCACCGGGATGCTCTGGTCCTTCGCCTGCTGCAGCAGCGGGCCGGCCGCCTGGCTGTCGAGCGCCGCGAAGCCGATCGCCGCCGGGCTCTTGTCGAGGGCGGTCTGCAGCATCTGGATCTGCTGGTCGACGTCGGCCTCGGTGTCGGGGCCCTCGAACGTGATCTCGACGTCGAACTCCTCGGCCGCCTGCTCGGCGCCCGACTTCACGGCCTGCCAGAACTGGTGCTGGAAGCCCTTCGAGATCAGGGCGACGTACGGCTTCTCCCCGTCGGCGGCCTCGGAGCCGCCCCCGTCGCTCGCGCAGCCCGCGAGGACGAGCGCCGCTGCCGCGAGGCCGACGACGGCCCCGATCGTGCGCTTCTTGAACATGGTCACTCCCTTGTGTCGGTGGTTCGGTGTGTCGCTGTGTGTTGCGTGGTCCGGGTGGGGTCCCGGAGGTCTCAGGCCCGCCGGCGGCGCAGCATGTCGAGGTAGACGGCGATGAGGATCACGATGCCGACCGCGACGGACTGCCATTCCTGCGGGACCGAGATGATGCGGAGGCCGTTCGTGAGCACGGCCATGATGAGGGCGCCGATGACGGTGCCCACGATGGAGCCCTTGCCGCCCTGCAGCGACGTGCCGCCGATGACGACCGCGGCGATCGCCTCGAGCTCGAGGCCCATGCCGCCGGTCGGCTGCGCCGATGAGAGCCGCGACGCCGAGAGCACGCCGGCCAGGCCGACGAAGAGGCCGGCCATGGTGTAGATGATGATCTTCCAGCGGGTCACGTTCACGCCCGACAGCTCGGTCGCGGCTTCGTTCGAGCCGATGGAGAACGCGTACCGGCCCACGATCGTCTTCGACAGCAGCAGCGCGGCCACGACGATCATGACGATGAAGATCGCGACGCCGAGCGGGAACCGCACCCCCGGGATGATCGAGAGGTTCATGATCTGCTGGAACTCGGGGGTGTCGTTGAAGTAGATCGGCTTCGTACCCGAGATGACGAGCGAGAGGCCCGCGGCGATGAGCATCATGCCGAGCGTCGCGATGAACGGCGGGATGCCGAAGATCGAGATGTTCACGCCGTTGACGAGCCCGATGAGCGCGCCGAACAGGATCGTCGCGATCACGCCCGCCCAGAGCGGCCACCCCCAGTAGGTGAGGAACACGCCCGCCATGACGCCGCAGAGCACCATGCCCGTGCCGATCGACAGGTCGATGCCGCCCGTGATGATGACGAACGTGGTGCCGAGCGCGAGGATGCCGGTCACGGTCGCCGCGGTCAGGATCGAGATGAGGTTGTTCGCGGTGAAGAAGTGCGAGCTCGCGAACGAGAAGAACACGACGATGACGATGAGGCTCGCCGCCGCGAGCAGCTGCTGCAGCGAGCCGCGCAGCCGCGCGAACCGGGGCGTGCCGGCCTCGACCGCGGCGTAGGCCGACGTCGAGGGCGTCTCGGTCGTCGGGGTGGTGGTGGGGCTCATGCGATGGTCCCTTCGGCGCTGAAGCGGGTGGCGTAGTCCATGACGTTCTCCTGGGTGGCGTCGGCGTTGTCGAGCACGGCCGTGAGCCGTCCCTCGGCCATGACGGCGATGCGGTCGGCGAGGCGGAGCACCTCGGGGAGCTCGGACGAGATCATCACGATCGCCTTGCCCTGGTCGGCGAGCTCGCGCAGCAGCACGTAGATCTCCTCCTTGGCGCCCACGTCGATGCCGCGCGTCGGCTCGTCGAAGATGAGGACGTCGCAGTCCTTCGCGAGCCACTTGGCGATGACGACCTTCTGCTGGTTTCCGCCGGAGAGGTTCCGCACGAGCTGCGCGGTCGACGGGGTCTTGATGCGCAGCTTGCGCACGTACTCCCGGCCGGTCGCCTCGATGCGGCCGCTCCTGACGAATCCGAGGGCGCCGACGTAGTCGCGGAGCGACGCGAGCACGATGTTCTCGCGCACGCTGCGCTCCAGGAGCACGCCGAGCTGCTTGCGATCCTCGGAGAGGTAGCCGATGCCGAGGCGCGCGGCATCCGCCGGGTTCTGGATGTGCACCTCGCGGCCGCGCACCGAGACCACGCCGCCGTCGTGTCGGTCGGCGCCCACGATGGCCCGCGCGACCTCGGTGCGGCCCGCGCCCATCAGTCCGGCGAAGCCGAGGATCTCGCCGGCGTGCACGTCGAAGCTCACGTCGCGCAGCAGGCGCTTCGTCGACAGTCCGCGCACCGAGAGCACGGGCTCGCCCTCGACGCGGACCGCGGCCGGGCGCTGCTCGCCGCGCAGCTCGCGGCCGACCATGAGCGAGATGACCTCGCGCTGGTCGGTCGCGGCGGTCTCGAGCGTGTCGATGTACCGCCCGTCGCGCAGCACGGTGATGCGGTCGGAGATGCGCGAGAGCTCCTCCATGCGGTGCGAGATGTAGATGACGCCGGTCTCGGGCGAGCGGAAGCGCCCGATGAGCTCGAACAGCACGTCGACCTCGGCGTCGTTCAGCGCGGCGGTCGGCTCGTCCATGATGAGCACCTTGGCGTCGAACGAGAGCGCCTTCGCGATCTCGACCATCTGCTGGCGGGCGACGGTCAGGTGCTCGACCGGCTCGGCCGGATCGAGCGCGAGGCCGAGCCGGTCGAACAGGTCCTGTGCGCGTCGGTTGAGGGCCCGGTCGTCGAGGAAGAGTCCCGCGCTGCGGTGCTCCCGCCCGATGAAGATGTTCTGCGCGACCGTGAGGTCGGGCATCAGGTTGAACTCCTGGTGGATGATGCTGATGCCCTGCTCCTGCGCGTGCCGCGGGCCGTCGATGACGAGCTCCTGCCCGTTCATCCGGAACACGCCCGAGTCGGGGGTGTAGATGCCCGCGAGGAGCTTCATGAGCGTCGACTTGCCGGCGCCGTTCTCGCCGACGAGGGCGAGCACCTCGCCGTGCCGGAGGTCCAGTCGCACGTCGTCGAGCGCCTGCACGCCCGGGAATCCCTTGCTCACGCCCTCGAGCTCGAGGAGCGGCACCCCGCCCGCGGCGCTCATCGTGCGGCTCCCGTCGCGACGTAGGCGTTCACGACGCCCTTGCGCAGCAGGAGGTTGCCGTAGGGGCGCAGCTCCCCCGTGCGTACGACGAGCCGGGCGGCGGCACCACGCTCGTAGAACGCGAAGCGCTCGAGCTCCGCGACGCGGTCGGCCGGCGCGCTCGCGGCCTCGACCAGCTCGTGCTGCACCCCGAGGCGCTCGCCGCCCTCGGCGGCCATGAGGAGCACCGAGGCCCCGTCGTAGCCGTCGAGCGGCACGACCGTGCGGACGGCCTCGACGACCGCCGGCGATGGCAGCCCGGGGGTCTCGACGACCAGGGCGCCCACGCGGTGGGCGGGGAAGTTGGCGTCGGCGACGACGAGTTCGTCGCCGTGCCCGAGCCGATCGAGCGCGGCGAGCAGCTCGCCGGCCAGGATCGGGTGGATGCCGCTCAGCACCTGGGCCTCTCTTCCATGAGATGGACGGGGATGAGTGTACTACTCATCCGATGTTTCGTGCGGTTTCATCGGAGATTCGAGCCACTCGGCCCGATTCGTGAACGATCGGTCTGATCTCTGGATCGAGATAGCAGCGCTCGGCGTTCCCTCCGAGCACCGCGTCGCGCTCGTCGGGCGCGAGGCGCTCGATGCAGGCTCGCATGACCGCCCAGGTCGGCAGGTAGCCGCCGTGCGGCACCGACATGGGCCAGTCGCCGCCGTACATGAGCCGGTCGGCGCCGAACGCGTCGAGCGCGAGGTCGAGCAAGGCGCCGACGGTGGCCTCATCGAACGGGGCCCCCGGCAGGTGCAGGCCCGAGAACTTCGCCACCGTGTTGGGCAGCGCCGCGACCGCCCGCAGCTCTGCCTCCCACGCGGGCATCGCCTCGGTGCCGATCGGGGGCTTCGCGAGGTGGTCGACGACGACCGTGAGCTCGGGCACCGCGCGAGCGGCGCGACCCGCCGCGCCGAGATGGCGCGGCCACGCGTCGGGCACGTCGAACGCGAGGCCGTGCTCGGCGACCCGGCGCAGCGACGCGCGCACGTCTTGCAGGTCGAGGAAGTCGTCGCGCGGGTCGTCGTGCACGAGGTGGCGGATGCCGCGGAGCAGCGGTTCGGCATCGAGCGCGTCGAGCGCCGACGCGGCCGCGCGCTCGTCGTCGAGCGGCACCCACCCGACCACGCCGACGACCCACCCGTTGGCGGCGGCGACGTCGAGCATGAAGCGCGTGTCGGCCGCGGTGTCGTCGGCCTGCACGAGGATGGCGGCGTCCACGCCGGCGGCGCGCAGCTCGGCCGCGGCCTCGTCGGGCGCGAAGTCCCGGTCGAGCGGCCCCAGCTCGGGCGTGATCCAGGAGTACCCGCCCCGCGACCGGTCCCAGAGGTGCAGGTGCGCGTCGACGACCCGGCCGCTCACGGGATCAGCCCCTCGTCGCGGAGCTCGGCCCAGAAGCCCTCGGGCACCTCGACGGCGAGCCGCGCCGCGTTCTCGCGCACCGAGCTCGCGCGGGCGGAGCCGACCACGACCGTGCGCACTGCGGGGTGGCGCAGCGGGAAGCGGAGGGCGGCGACGGGCAGCGACACGCCCCGCGCGCGGCAGGCGTCGGCGAGCCGGCGGGCGCGCTCGAGCACATCGCCGGGCGCCTCGGCGTAGTCGTAGTGGGCGCCAGCAGCCGGCGTGTCCGTCGCGAGCAGCCCGGAGTTGTAGGGTGCGGCCGCGACCACGCCGACGCCGCGCGCCGCGCAGAGCGGCAGGAGATCCGCGAGCGCGGGCTGCTCGAGCAGCGTGTACCGGCCGGCGATCATCACGAGGTCGAGGTCGCCCTCGCGCACGGCACGCGCCGCGGCATCCGCGTCGTTCGTGCCGATGCCGACGGCGGCGACGACGCCCTCGTCGCGGAGCCGCGCGAGCGCGGGCAGCCCCTCGGCGAGGCCGCGGTCGAGGTCGTAGACGTCGGGGTCGTGCAGGTAGGCGATGTCGACGCGGTCGAGGCCGAGCCGTTCGAGCGAGTCCTCGATGCTCCGCCGGATGCCCGCCTCGCTCGGGTCGAAGCGGCGCACGAGGCCGTTCGGCACCGCGTACGCGTCGGCCAGGTCGTCGCCGCCCGCGAAGTCGGGGTTCGGCTCGAGCACGCGTCCGACCTTCGTCGAGACGACGACCTCGTCACGCGGGCGCCCGCGGAGGAACGCGCCGAGCCGGCGCTCGGACAGGCCGAGCCCGTAGTGCGGCGCGGTGTCGTAGTAGCGGATGCCGCCCGCCCACGCCGCCTCGAGGGCGGCCGAGGCGTCCTCGTCGGACACCGGGCGGTAGAGGTTGCCGATGGGCGCGGCCCCGAAGCCGAGCGGCCCGAGCCGCTCGGCGCTCGTCACGTCGCTCGCGTCGACGCGGGCGTCGCGGGTCATGCGGTGACCTCGGCGTGCGCGCCGCGCCAGGTGTAGGCGTCGACGGATTCCTGCAGCATCTCGGTGGACGCGCCGGGCGCGGTGGGTGCCAGGTAGCGCCCGCGCACGACCTCGGTGGGGACGGCGAAGTGCTCGTGGAGGTGGTCGACGTATTCGATCATGCGCCCGTCCATGCTGCCCGAGACCGCGACGTAGTCGAACATCGAGAGGTGCTGCACGGCCTCGCACAGGCCGACCCCGCCCGCGTGCGGGCAGACGGGCACGCCGAACTTCGCGGCGAGCAGGAGGTTCGCGATGTTCTCGTTCACGCCGCCGACGCGGGTGGCGTCGATCTGCATCACGGCCATGCCGCCGGCCTGCAGGAGCTGCTTGAACACGATCCGGTTCTGCACGTGCTCGCCGGTGGCGACGCGCACCGGCCGGATGCCGCGGGCGATCGCCGCGTGGCCGAGGATGTCGTCGGGGCTCGTCGGCTCCTCGATCCACGCGGGGTGGAACTCGGCGAGGGCGTTGACCCAGGCGATCGCATCGGACACGTCCCAGCGCTGGTTCGCGTCGATCGCGATCGGGAAGTCGGGACCCACCGCGCGACGCGCGATGCCGAGGCGGCGCACGTCGTCGTCGAGGTCGGCGCCGACCTTGAGCTTGATCTGCGGGAAGCCGTCGGCGACGGCCTCGCGGCACAGCCGCTCGAGCTTCTCGTCGGAGTAGCCGAGCCACCCGGGCGTCGTCGTGTACGCGGGATAGCCGACCTCGAGCAGCCGCGCGGTGCGCTCGGCGCGGCCGGGCTCGGCGGCGCGGAGGATCGCGAGCGCCTCGTCGGGAGTGATCGCGTCGGTGAGGTAGCGGAAGTCGACGAGGGAGACGAGCTCCTCGGGGCTGAGGCTCGCGAGGTGCTGCCAGAGCGGGAGGCCAGCGCGCTTCGCCCGGAGGTCCCACAGCGCGTTCACGACCGCGCCGATCGCCATGTGCATGACGCCCTTCTCGGGGCCGAGCCAGCGCAGTTGGGAGTCGTGCATGAGCAGGCGCGACGTCTCGCCCATGTCGCGCAGGAGCTCTTCGACGTCACGGCCGAGGAGGTGGCCGCGCAGCGTGTCGATCGCCGCGACCTGCACGTCGTTGCCGCGCCCGATCGTGAACACGAACGCGTCGCCGGCGAGGCCGTCGGGGGCGTCGGTGCGGATCGTGACGTACGCCGCCGAGTAGTCGGGGTCGGGGTTCATGGCGTCCGACCCGTCGAGTTCGAGGGAGGTCGGGAACCTGATGTCCCGGGTGTCAACACTGACGATCGTGCTCATGGCGTCCTTTCGTGGGCGACCCGAGCATAAACATCGGATGTCTCGGCTGTCAACATCTGGGATCTGTGCAAGAATCTCCATGATTCCCCGGTCGCACGAATCAGAGTTCCGATGTTCGACCACGCCCCGATGGAGAGGACCACAATGAGATTCGCCCGCCTCGGCGACGCCGGCACCGAGATCCCCGTCGTCCTCGACGGCGACCGGACCCTCGACCTGCGCAGCGTGACGCACGAGGTCGACGGCGCGTTCCTCGCCTCCGACGGGGTCGCCCGCACCCGCGCCGCGCTCGCGGCGGGCGCCCTCCCCGAGCTCGCCGACGCCGGGTCGCTGCGCGTCGGCGCGCCGATCGCCCGGCCCTCCGCGGTCTACTGCATCGGCATGAACTACGCCGCGCATGCCGCGGAGTCGGGTTCCGAGCCGCCCACCCGCCTCGTGATGTTCATGAAGTCCCCGAACACGGTCGTCGGCCCGTACGACGACGTCGCGATCCCGCCGGGCAGCACGAAGACGGACTGGGAGGTCGAGCTCGGCATCGTCATCGGCCGTCGTGCGAGCTACCTCGCGTCGCCGACGGAGGCGCGCGACCACATCGCCGGCTACGTCGTGGCGAACGACCTCTCGGAGCGGGACTGGCAGCTCGCCCTGTCGGGCGGGCAGTGGTCGAAGGGCAAGAGCGCCCCCGGCTTCTGCCCGACCGGCCCGTGGTTCGTGACCGCCGACGAGGTCGACGCCCACGACGTGCGGCTCACCAGCACCGTCAACGGCGAGCCGCGCCAGGACTCCCGCACGAGCGACCTCATCTTCGGCATCGACCGGATCGTGCACGAGCTCAGCCAGGTGCTCGTGCTCGAGCCGGGCGACCTCGTGCTCACGGGCACGCCCGAGGGCGTCGCGCTCTCGGGCCGCTTCCCCTATCTCGCGCCCGGCGACGTCGTCGAGCTCGAGATCGACGGCCTGGGGCGCCAGCGCCAGCAGGTCGTCGCCGCCTGATCCCGCATCCACCTCGAGAGGACCGACACCCACGATGTCCAACGACTTCACCGGACTCGTCGCGATCGTCACCGGCGGGGCATCCGGCCTCGGCGCCGCGATCGCCCAGCGCCTGCGCTCGAGCGGCGCCACCGTCGCCGTGTTCGACCTGCGACCGGATGCCGCGCCGCACGCCGACCTCGCCGTCGCGGTCGACGTCGGCGACGACGCCAGCGTGCGCGCCGGCGTGGAACGCGTCGTCGCCGAGCTCGGCCGCATCGACGTGCTCGTGAACAACGCGGGCATCGGCGCGCAGGGCACCATCGAGGCGAACGATGACGACGAGTGGCATCGCGTACTCGACGTGAACGTCGTCGGCATGGTGCGCGTGAGCCGCGCCGTCCTCCCGCACCTTCGTCGCTCCCCCGCGGCCGCGATCGTCAACACGTCGTCCATCGCCGCGACGGCCGGCCTGCCGCAGCGCGCCCTCTACAGCGCAAGCAAGGGCGCCGTCGCGGCCCTCACCCGAGCCATGGCGGCCGATCACCTGCGCGAGGGAATCCGGGTCAACGCCGTGAACCCGGGGACCGCCGACACCCCGTGGGTCGGGCGACTCCTCGACTCGGCACCCGACCCGGCGGCCGAGCGCGCCGCGCTCGAGGCGCGCCAGCCGCACGGGCGCCTCGTCGCCGCCGACGAGGTGGCCGACGCCGTCGCGTACCTCGCGAGCCCGGCGGCCGGCTCGACGACGGGCGTCGCGCTGGCCGTCGACGGCGGCATGCAGGAGCTCCGGCTGCGGCCGGCCTCGAGCTGACGACCGGCCACGGATCGACGCGCGGGTTGTCGACGTCGTGGCGTGAAGGCCTCCGTTCGTTGTACGCCATGCACATCGGCCGCGGCGATGCGGCCGATAGCCTAGACGGGTGAGATTCGCGCACCTCAGAGCCGAAGGCCAGACGACCCCTCGGCTCGCGGTGGTGGTGGCGGAGGCCGCGCTCTTCCTCGACGACGTCATGGAGCGCGCGCCGCGCGACCTGCAGGACCTCATCGAACGCGGCCGCGAGGGCCTCGCCGAGGTGCGCGGGGCCGTCGACGTCGCGCTCGGGAACGGCGCCGAGCTCACGGCCGTGTCGGAGCTGCGGCATTCCTCCGCGGTCCTGCGCCCGGCCCAGGTCATCGCCATCGGCGCGAACTACGCGGCGCACGCCTCGGAGCTGAAGCTGCGCTCCGAGTCGGCCATGACGATCTTCTCCCTCTGGCCGAACTCGCTCGCGGGTCACGGCGCGACCACGACGTGGCCGGAGGACCTCACCACGCAGGTCGACTACGAGGCGGAGCTCGGCGTCATCACCGGCCGCCCGGCCCGCGGCGTGCACGTGCGCGACGCGCTCGACTACGTCTGGGGCTACACCGTCGTCAACGACATCACGGCGCGCGACCTGCAGTTCAGCGAGGCGCAGTGGTCGCGCTGCAAGTCGTTCGACGGGTTCACGCCGACGGGCCCGGTCGTCGTCACCGCCGACGAGATCGCCGATCCGCAGGACCTCTGGCTCACCACGAACCTCGACGGCCGCATCATGCAGGACGCCTCGACGAACGAGATGGTGCGCGGCGTCGCCGAGATCATCTCCTACCTGTCGCGCTCGGCGACGATCCCCGCGGGCACGCTCATCTCCACGGGGAGCCCTGGGGGCGCGGGCTACTCCCGCAACCCCCAGGTCTTCCTCCGCGACGGCTCGACCGTCACCGTGTCGATCGAGGGCATCGGCTCGCTGACGACGCACTGCCGCGTCATCTGACGCGTACGGCGCCCGCCGCGAGCCCTACTCGCTCGCCTCGCCCTGCAGCTCGACGACCGGGATCGCCTGGGTGATCGGCTGGATGCCCGAGAGGCGACCCGGCTGGAGCTGCTTCATCACGTCGGCGCGGGTCATCAGGCCCGCCTCGACGACGAGGTCGGCGACCGGACGGCCGGTGGCCAGCGCCTGCTTGGCGAGCTTCGACGCCTCGTGGTAGCCGATGAACGGGATGAGCGCGGTGATGACGCCGACGCTCGACGCGACCATCGCCTCGAGGCGATCGGTGTTGGCGGTGATGCCGTCGACGCAGTTCACCCGCAGCGTCCAGCACGCCTGGCGCATCCAGGTGATCGACTGCAGGAGCGAGTGCGCGATGACCGGCTCGAAGGCGTTGAGCTGGAGCTGGCCGCTCTCGGACGCCATCATGACCGTGACGTCGGCGCCCGCGACCGAGTAGGCGACCTGGCTGACCGCCTCGGGGATGACCGGGTTCACCTTGCCGGGCATGATGCTCGAGCCCGCCTGGCGCGGTGGGAGGTTGATCTCGCCGAGGCCCGCCTGCGGGCCCGACGAGAGCAGGCGCAGGTCGTTGCAGATCTTCGAGAGCTTGATGGCGCTGCGCTTCAGGGCGCTCGAGAAGGTCATGAAGACGCCCGTGTCGCTCGTCGCCTCGACGAGGTCGGGCGCGGTCTCGAGGTACTGGCCGGTGATCTCGCTGAGGTGACGCACGACGGAGGCGCCGTAGCCCGGGTCGGCGGTGATGCCGGTGCCCACGGCCGTGCCGCCGAGGTTGACCTCGCTCAGCAGCTTGATGGTCTCGCGCAGGCGCGCGATGTCCTCGCCGAGCGTCGTGGCGAAGCCGTGGAACTCCTGCCCGAGCGTCATCGGCACGGCGTCCTGCAGCTGCGTGCGGCCGACCTTCAGCACGTCGGAGAACTCGCGGCCCTTGCGGCCGAACGCGATGCGCAGCTGGTCGAGCTCGTAGAGCATCGTCGTCAGCGACGCCGTCATCGCGAGCTTCAGCGCCGTCGGATAGGTGTCGTTCGTCGACTGGCTGCGGTTGACGTCGTCGATCGGGTGGACGATGTCGTACCGCCCCTTGGGGTAGCCCGCGATCTCGAGTGCGAGGTTCGCGATGACCTCGTTGGCGTTCATGTTCGTCGAGGTGCCCGCGCCGCCCTGGATGACGCCCACGCAGAACTGGTCGTGGAGCTCGCCGTCGATGATGCGCTGGCACGCCTCGTCGATCCAGGCCGCCTTCTGCGGCGACAGCGCGCCCACCTCGCGATTCGCTCGCGCCGCCGCCTGCTTCACCTGCGCCAGCGCGATCACGAGGTCGGCGTAGACGGAGATCGGCCGCTTCGAGATCGGGAAGTTCTCGAGCGCGCGCATGGTGTGCACGCCCCAGTACGCGTCGGCCGGAACCTGCACGCTCCCGAGCGAGTCGGTCTCGGTCCGCGTCTCGATCGGTACGTCGGTCCTGGCCACGTGCTCCTCCTCCACGGTCGGACGGGTGGGCAGGTGTTGGGGTCGGGTCATCGACACAGGTGGCTCCATTGCCTCGTGTGGCTGCCGCCTCGTGCGGCGGCACGCCGCTGTTCACGCGCGGGGTCTCCGCGACTCGGATACCCTTCGAGCCTACCGCTCACGCGCGGTCGCCGGCCGCACGCACGATGGGCGGCGGGACGCCCCCACGTCCCGCCGCCCGTCGCGCCGCGACTCAGACCCGGTCGGGCTCGTCGACGTCGTCGACCGCGGTCGCCGCGGCGGTGCCGTCGACGCCGTCGGAGGCGAGCAGTTCCTCCTCGACCACGCCGCCGTAGCCCTCCTTCTGCGGGTTGCCGTGCAGGCCGCCCGAGACCGCGTACTCCTCCTCGGGCGACAGGATCAGCCGGTGCCGGCCCCACAGCGCGAAGACCAGCAGCATGACCGCGTACACGACGCCGATCGCGATGATCGCCGGCACGAACGTCGGGTTGAGCAGGAAGCCCAGGAAGATGAGCGCCGCGATCACGGCCGCGACGACCGCGCCGGGGATGCCCCACGGGCTGCGGTAGGGGCGCTCGGCGTTCGGGTACTTGCGCCGCAGGATCACGAACGCGACCATCTGCAGCAGGTACGCGAGCACCGCGCCCCACACCGCGATGTTCAGCACGATCGCGCCGGCCACCGCACCGGCGCCCTCGGCGTCGGCCTGGGCGAGCAGGTCGAGCACGATGAGGGCGACGAAGCCGATCACGGCACCCGCGACGAGCGCGACCCACGGCGTCTGCCGCTTGCCCGTGAGCGAGAGGAACTTCGGGTAGTACCCGGCGCGCGACAGCGAGTACATGTTCCGGCCGTAGGCGAACATGATGCCCTGGAGCGACGCCAGCAGGCCGATGAGGGCGAACAGCGCCAGCAGCGCGGCGAGCTCGTCGCCGACGATCGCGCGGAAGCCGTCGAGCAGCGGCTCCGCGGCGACGCCCGTCGCCTCGGCGCCGACCACGCCCGTGTTGAGGAACAGCACGAGCAGGCCGGTGACGATGAGCGTGCCGCGGGCGATGAGGCCGGCGCGCGGGATGTCGCGCACCGGGTCGTGCGACTCCTCCGCCGCGAGCGGCAGCTCCTCGATGCCGAGGAAGAACCACATGGCGAACGGCAGCGCGAACAGGATCGGCAGCACGCCGTGCGGCAGGAACGCCGTCTGGCCCGGGTCGGGCGCGATGTCGAACAGCTTGTCCCACGCGAACTGGCCCGAGAAGATCGCCATCGCGCTGAACACCAGCAGGATGGCGATGGAGATGATCGAGACGACGATCGCGAACTTGAACGAGATGTTCGCTCCCGCCGCGTTGATGCCGATGAAGACCAGGTAGAGGATGATCCACCACACCCAGCCGGGCATCGAGAAGCCGAGCAGCTCGCTCGTGATGGCGTCGGCGTAGGAGGCCGAGAAGAACACGATGACCGCGGTCGTCGCGACGTACTCGATGGTCTCGGCGAGCCCCGTCACGAACCCGCCCCACGGCCCCATCGCCGCGCGCGAGAACGAGTACGCGCCGCCCGTGTGCGGCATGGCCGACGACATCTCCCCGATCGAGAAGATCAGGCCGTAGTACATCGCCACGAGGATCACGAAGGCGATGAGCATGCCGCCGAAGCCGGCGAAGTCGATGCCGAAGTTCCAGCCGGAGAAGTCGCCCGAGATGACCGCCGCGACGGCGAGGCCCCAGAGGCCCCACACCCCGGCGGCGCGGGTGAGCTTTCGCTTCTCGAAGTATCCGGAGTCGGCGGTCGTGTACTTCACTCCCGAGACCCTCAAGGTGTCTTTCGCCATGACGGCTCCCTAGCTCTCATCGGCGCGGGCCGGGGAGGCCGGCGCAGGGGGTGCGATGCGGTTGGCCCCGATGATAGGGCTCCCAATGGTCGCTCGTACAGACCTTTTTCGGGAGCGCGGTGGCGCGGCATCCGTTGACTGCTCGAAGTGAACGCGGAAGAAGCGGTGTCGGAGCCGCCCGCGGCTGTGATGTAATGGTCGCCACAGCAGACCATTCACCGCCTCGAGGAGGAGCCACGGATGTCGGCACCGACCGGATACCTCTCGCTCGACCAGCTGCGCGACGCGGTCGCCGACGGCCACGTCGACACCGTCATCGTCGCGTTCACCGACATGCAGGGCCGACTCGTCGGCAAGCGCGTCTCGGCCCGGCTGTTCCTCGAGGACGTCGCCGCGCACGGCGCGGAGTGCTGCAACTACCTGCTCGCGGTCGACGTGGAGATGAACACCGTCGACGGCTACGCCATGTCGAGCTGGGAGCGCGGCTACGGCGACATGGCGATGATCCCCGACTTCACGACGCTGCGCATCGCGCCCTGGCTCGAGGCGACGGCCCTCGTGACCGCCGACCTGCAGTGGCTCGACGGCACGCCGGTCGAGGCCTCGCCCCGTCGCATCCTGCAGCGGCAGCTCGAGCGGCTCGCCGAGCGCGGCCTCACCGCGCACGTGGGCACCGAGCTCGAGTTCATCGTGTTCGACGACTCCTATCGCGACGCCTGGCGCAAGGGCTACCGCGACCTCACCCCCGCGAGCGACTACAACATCGACTACGCGCTGCTCGCGTCGACCCGCATGGAGCCGCTGCTCCGCGACGTCCGCAACGCCATGGACGGCGCCGGCATGTACTGCGAGGGCGTGAAGGGCGAGTGCAACTTCGGGCAGCAGGAGATCGCGTTCCGCTACGACACCGCGCTGACGACCTGCGACAACCACTCGATCTACAAGAACGGGGCGAAGGAGATCGCCGACCGCCACGGCAAGTCGCTGACCTACATGGCGAAGTTCGACGAGCGCGAGGGCAACAGCTGCCACATCCACATCAGCCTGCGCGGCGAGGGCGGGTCGGCGGTCTTCAGCGACACGGATGCCCCGAACGGCATGTCGAAGCTGTTCCGGCACTTCCTGGCGGGCCAGCTCGCGGCCATGCGGGAGCTCACGCTCTTCTCGGCGCCGAACGTGAACTCCTACAAGCGCTACGTCGCCGGATCGTTCGCGCCGACCGCGATCGCCTGGGGCCTCGACAACCGCACGTGCGCGCTGCGCGTCGTCGGCCACGGACACGGGATGCGCGTCGAGAACCGGGTGCCCGGCGGCGACGTGAACCAGTACCTGGCCGTCGCGGCGCTCATCGCGGCGGGCCTGCACGGCATCGAGCAGGAGCTCGAGCCCGACGACCTGTTCGTCGGAAACGCCTACGAGAGCGACGTCGCGCGCGTGCCGGCGACCCTGCGCGAGTCCGCGGACCTGTTCGCCGGGTCCGCGGTGGCGCGCGAGGCCTTCGGCGACGAGGTCGTCGAGCACTACCTCAACAACGCGCGCGTCGAGCTCGCGGCCTACGACGCGGCCGTCACCGACTGGGAGCGCGTGCGTGGCTTCGAACGACTCTGACCTCGACTTCGCGACGACGAGTGGGAGGGGGGACGGCGCGGATGCCCCGGTGCCTGTGCCGGCGGCATCCGCGCCGTTGATCGGCGTCACGACCTACCTCGAGCAGGCGCAGACCGGCGTCTGGGACGTGCGGGCGTCGTTCCTGCCCAAGGTCTACCTCGATGCGGTGACCGACGCGGGGGGCATCGCCGTGCTGCTGCCGCCGCAGCCCGTCTCCCCCGAGATCGCCCGCTCGGTGCTCGCCTCGCTCGACGGCCTCATCGTCGCGGGCGGCGCCGACGTCGACCCCGCCCGCTACGGGCAGGAGCCGCACCCGCGCACGGGCGCCCCGCGCACCGATCGCGACGCCTGGGAGGACGCGCTGCTCAGCGAGGCGATCGCCGCCGAGTTGCCGTTCCTCGGCATCTGCCGCGGCGCGCAGGTGCTCAACGTCGCGCTGGGCGGCACGCTCGTGCAGCACCTGCCCGACGTCGTGGGCAGCGAGCGCTACCAGCCCTCCCCCGCCGTGTTCGGCGCGGGCGAGGTGACGGTCAAGCCCGGATCCCGGCTCGCGGCCGTGCTCGGCGACGAGGCCGGCACGCTGCCCGTGCACTACTACCACCACCAGGCGCTCGACGTCGTGGCCGACGGCCTCACCGTCACCGCCCGCAGCGAGGACGGCGTCATCGAGGCGGTCGAGCTCGAGACGGTGCCGTTCGGCATGGGCGTGCAATGGCACCCCGAGGAGAACGCCGCCGACCGCCGCCTGTTCGCCGGCCTCGTCGAGGCCGCCGGCACGCACCGCACGAGAAGGAGCATCGCGTGAGCCACACGATCGTGAACCCCGCCGACGAGCAGGTCGTCGCGACGGTCACGTCCGCGACGATCGAGGAGACGGATGCCGCGATCACCGGCGCCGCGACGGCGCAGCGGGACTGGGCGGCCCTCGCCCCGGTCGACCGCGCGCGGATGCTGCGCCGCTTCGCCGAGGCGGTCGACGGCGCCGTGGAGGAGCTCGCCGCCATCGAGGTGCGCAACTCGGGGCATCCGATCTCGCAGGCCCGCTGGGAGGCCGGCCACGTGCGCGACGTGCTCGAGTACTACTCGGCCGCGCCCGAGCGGCTGTTCGGTCGGCAGATCCCGGTCGCCGGCGGACTCGACGTGACGTTCCAGGAGCCGCTCGGCGTCGTCGGCGTCATCACCCCGTGGAACTTCCCGATGACGATCGCGTCATGGGGCTTCGCCCCGGCGCTCGCGGCCGGCAACGCCGTGGTGCTGAAGCCCGCGGAGTGGACGCCGCTCACGAGCATGCGGCTCGCCGAGCTCGGCCTCGAGGCGGGCCTGCCCGAGGGCCTGTTCCAGGTCGTGGCCGGCAAGGGCTCGGTCGTGGGCGAGCGGTTCGTGACGAATCCCACCGTGCGCAAGGTCGTCTTCACGGGCTCGACCGAGGTCGGCAAGCACATCATGGCGGGCTGCGCCGAGCAGGTGAAGCGCGTGACCCTCGAGCTCGGCGGCAAGAGCGCGAACATCGTCTTCGCCGACGCCGACCTCGAGCGCGCCGCGGCCACCGCGCCGTACGGCGTGTTCGAGAACGCCGGCCAGGACTGCTGCGCGCGCAGCCGGATCCTCGTGGAGCGCAGCGTCTACGAGCGGTTCATGGAGCTGCTCGAGCCCGCGGTCGCGGGCGTGAAGGTCGGAGATCCGGCCGACGAGACGACCGAGATGGGCCCGCTCGTCGCCCGCCAGCACCTCGAACGCGTGCGCTCGTTCGTGCCCGACGACGCCGACGTCGCGTTCCACGGCAGCGCACCCGGCGGCCCCGGGTTCTGGTTCGCGCCGACCGTGCTCACGCCGTCACGGGAGTCGCGCGCCGCGCGCGAGGAGATCTTCGGCCCGGTCGTGTCGGTGTTCCCGTTCGACGACGAGGCCGACGCCATCCGGTTCGCGAACGCGAGCGAGTACGGCCTCTCGGGCTCGATCTGGACCCGCGACCTGAGCCGCGGCATCCGCGTCGCCCGTGCCGTCGAATCGGGCAACCTCAGCGTCAACTCGCACTCGTCGGTGCGCTACGCCACGCCGTTCGGCGGGTTCAAGCAGTCGGGCCTCGGCCGCGAGCTCGGACCCGACGCGCCGCTCGCCTTCACCGAGACGAAGAACGTCTTCCTCGCCGTCGACTGACCGACCGAACCCTACGACAGGAGCACCATGACCGACCTGGCCCGCATCGACCTCACCCAGCGGCTCGCCGGACGCGTCGCCGTCATCACCGGCGGGGCATCCGGCATCGGACTGGCCACCGCGAAGCGCCTCGCCGCCGAAGGCGCGACGGTCGTCATCGGCGACATGGATGCCACGGCCGGCCCGGCCGCGGCCGAGCTCGTCGGCGGCCTGTTCGTGCAGGTCGACGTGACCGACCAGGAGCAGGTGGACCACCTCTTCGACGAGGCGGCCCGCGTGTACGGGTCGGTCGACGTCGCGTTCAACAACGCCGGGATCTCGCCGCCCGACGACGACTCCATCGAGACCACCGAGCTGCCCGCGTGGCAGAAGGTGCAGGACGTGAACCTGAAGTCGGTCTACCTCTGCTCCCGCGCCGCGCTGCGGCACATGGTCGCGCAGGGCCGCGGCTCGATCATCAACACCGCGTCCTTCGTCGCGGTGATGGGATCGGCCACATCGCAGGTCTCGTACACCGCGTCGAAGGGCGGCGTGCTCGCGATGAGCCGGGAGCTCGGCGTGCAGTTCGCCCGCCAGGGCATCCGCGTGAACGCCCTCTGTCCCGGGCCGGTGAACACCCCGCTCCTGCAGGAGCTGTTCGCGAAGGATCCCGAGCGGGCGCAGCGCCGTCTCGTGCACATCCCGGTCGGGCGGTTCGCCGAGCCCGAGGAGCTGGCGGCCGCGGTCGCGTTCCTCGCGAGCGACGACGCGTCGTTCATCACGGGCTCGACGTTCCTCGTCGACGGCGGCATCAGCTCCGCCTACGTCACGCCGCTCTAGGCTCGAAGCATGCGAACCGACGCGCACGACGAGCAGGCGGGGGCGGATGCCGCGGCCCCCGTCGACGGCGCCGCGGAGGTGCTGAGCGCGGGGCTCCTGCTGACGCCCGCGCGCCCGGCGAACGCGTTCGAGGAGACCGTGCAGCGCCTGCTGCAGTCGATCCGCCTGGGCCTCATCGGACCGGGCGAGCGCCTGCCGCCCGAGCGCGAGCTCGCCGGGATGCTCGCCGTGAGCCGCGACACGGTCCGCGAGGCGATCGGCTCGCTCGCCGAGGCCGGATGGGTGGTGTCGCGGCGCGGGCGCTACGGCGGCACGTTCGTCTCCGAGGAGCTGCCCACCGCGTCGCCGCGCAGCTCGACGCTCGACCGCGACCCGACCGACCAGCAGGCGCGACTCGAGGACACGCTGTCGTTGCGCGCGGTCATCGAGGTCGGCACGGCGCGACGGGCCGCGGAGAGCGAGCTCGCCGCCGGCGACCGCGAGCGGCTCTGGCAGGCCTACGAGGAGTGCCGCGCGGCCCGCGGCGACCAGTACCGAATGGCGGACTCGCGCCTGCACCTGCTCATCGCGGAGGTGCTCGGGGCGCCGAGCGTCATCCCGCTGCTCGCCGACGTGCGGATGCGGGTCAACGAGCTCCTCGACGGCATCCCCCTGCTCGCGCCGAACATCGCGCACTCCGACCAGCAGCACCGCGCCATCGTCGACGCGATCCTGCGCGGCAGCCCCGACGACGCGGCGGCGGCCATGGCGGAGCACCTCGAGGGCACCGAGGCGCTGCTGCGCGGCTTCTACGCCTGACGCGGGTCGCGGCATCCGCCCGGCACGCGAACGGGCCGCCCCCGAAGCCAGGGGGCGGCCCGTCGCTCCCGGTGCACCGGGAACGCGATCACGCGATCAGAGGAACGCGAACGGCAGGAACGCGAGGCCGACGAGCGCGGCGCCGAAGGCGAAGAGGATCGTGCCGGCGAGCATGACCGCGTTGAGGACGATGCCCCAGATGGCCATGGTGCGCGTGTTCGGCTCGCGGCTGAGCGCCATGATGCCGAGCACGAGGCCGATGATCGGCACGAAGAACGTGGAGCTCGCGACGATCGACACGAGGCCGAGCACGAGGCTCGCGACGCTGAATCCGCGCGACTCGGCCACGGATGCGGCGGGGGTCGCGTAGGGGTTCGGCTCGCCGAACGGCGCCTGCTGCGACGAGGTGGGAGCTGCGGTGGTCATGGTGGTGATCTCCTGTTCGTGGGTGTGCTTCCACGCTACGGATGCCGCGCATCCCGCAGTATGGGGCTATCCCCCCGAACCGGAGGTGGGGCGACGCCCGGTCAGGCGATGCCGATCAGGTGGCGCTGGGGCGACGCCCGGTCAGGCGATGCCGAGGAACCGGTGCAGCGCCGGCACGATGAGGAAGATGCCGACGAGCACGGCGAGGGCGCTGAGGACGAAGCACGTCCAGGCGCCGACGAACGCCGCCCGCTTCTGGCCGTCGGTGAGCGGGCTCTTCTTCGCGGCCTTCGCGGCGCGCTTGGCCGCGGCCTTCGCCTCGGCGGGCGAGATGACCGTGATGGCGTCGGTGAACTCCGCCGGCGTCACGATCGGCGTGCGACCCGAGATCGTCAGCAGCCGGATCCCGAGCGCGTACGTGCTCACGATGACGGTCGCGCCGAGGAACGCCGCGAGGAAGACGATGACGAATGCGCCCCAGTCGATCATCGGGTCACCTGCTTCTTCGGCTTCGGGTTGCGCTTGATCTTCACGGCCCGGCCCGAGTCCGCGACCTCGCTGACCACGTTCTGGTGCGAGACCTCGCTGCGCCGCGACCACAGGAAGATGCCCGCGATGACCACGACGCCGGCGATGGTGTCGATGATGATGCCGACGACGCCGAGCTGGGCGACGAGGGCGGCGAGTGCGCCGACGGCGCCGGCGGCCGGGAGCGTCAGGAGCCAGCCCACGCCGATGCGGCCCGCGGTGCGCCAGCGCACCTTCGAGCCCCGACGGCCGAGGCCCGAGCCCACGACGGATCCTGAGGCGACCTGCGTCGTCGAGAGCGCGAAGCCGAGGTGCGTCGAGGCGAGGATCGTGGCCGCCGTGGAGGTTTCCGCGGCGAAGCCCTGCGCGGGCTTCACGTCGGTGAGGCCCGTGCCGAGCGTCTTGATGATGCGCCATCCGCCCATGTACGTGCCGAGCGCGATGGCGATCGCGCAGACCACGATGACCCAGAACTCGGGGCCGGTGCCGACGGGCTGGAGACCCACGGAGATGAGCGTGAGGGTGATGACGCCCATGGTCTTCTGCGCGTCGTTGGTGCCGTGGGCGAGCGCGACGAGCGAGCTCGAGAAGATCTGCGCGTGCCGGAACCCGTCGCGGCCGTCGGGCTTGCCGTCGTAGCGCCGGGTGATCGAGTACGCGAGCTTCGTGGCCGTGTACGCGACGATGCCCGCGGTCAGCGGCGCGAGCACCGCCGGCAGGATGATCTTCGAGAGCACGACGCTGAAGTCGATCGCGGCCACGCCGAAGCCGACCAGCGCCGAGCCGATGAGGCCGCCGAAGAGCGCGTGGCTCGACGACGACGGCAGCCCGAGGAGCCAGGTGACCATGTTCCACACGATGGCGCCGATGAGCCCCGCGAAGATCAGCTCGGGCGTGATGAGCACGCCCCCGTCGCCCTCCTTGATGATGCCGCCCGAGATGGTCTTGGCCACCTCGGTGGACAGGAACGCGCCGATGAGGTTGAGGATGGCGGCGATCGTGACGGCAACCTTGGGGCGGAGCGCGCCCGTGGCGATGGGTGTCGCCATCGCGTTGGCCGTGTCGTGGAAGCCGTTCGTGAAGTCGAAGAAGAGCGCCAGTGCGATGACCAGCACGACGATGAGGAGGGTTTCCACCGGCGTCTTTCTCTGTCTCGGCGATGGGATTCACCGAATGTTCAGGGGACGTTGGTTGCGGATCCGGCGAGCGCCGTGCCCCGACGATACTACGCGACCGACTCGGGCTCAGCCACCACGGTCGCGAGATCCTCACCGAACACGAAGGTGCGGCGCACGCGGCCGCCGGCGAGCACCTCGGGCAGCCAGCGTCGCGCGTCGTCCCACATCTCGTCGAAGGGCACGTCGGCGACGGCGAACCACTCGGGGTCGAGCTCGTCGGATCCCGACGGCTCGCCCGTCCACGTGCTGCAGACGAACACGCTCGACTCCTGGCTCCACGCCTCCCGGTGCGGGAAGTGGTACGTGAGCAGGCCGCGCGGTTCGAGGTCGGATGCCGCGACGTCGACGCCCGACTCCTCGAACACCTCGCGCACGGCGGCGTCGACGGCCGACTCCCCCGGCTCGAGCTTGCCGCCGAGGCCCACGAAGTACCCCTGGCCGAGACCGTGCTTCTTGCGCCCGAGGAGCACCTGGGTGACCCCGCCGTGCTCGCGGACGAGGTAGCATACGCAGACCTGGGGCAGCGGCATCCGTCAGCCGAAGAGGATCTTCGCCTCGTCGTACCGGTCCTGGGGGACGCGGTTGAGGCTGCCGGTCGCCTCGGCGATCGACACGGTCTTGATGTCGGTGCCGCGGAGCGTCACCATCGAGCCCCACGCGTGGGCGTACGCCGCCTCGATGGCCGCCATGCCGAGGCGCGTCGCGAGCACGCGGTCGTAGGCGGTGGGCTCGCCGCCGCGCTGGATGTGGCCGAGCACGGTCGAGCGGGACTCGATGCCCGTGCGCTCCTCGATGAGCGGGGCGAGCACGTCGGCGATGCCACCGAGCCGCGGGCGGTTGAAGGCGTCGAGGCCCTTGTGCGAGTGCGCCTCGGTCATGCCGGGCAGCGTGAAGCCCTCGGCCACGACGACGAGCGGTGCGCGGCCGCGGTCGCGCACCGACTCGACCCACTCGCAGATCTGCTCGATGGACTGCGGCTGCTCGGGGATGAGGATGGCGTGCGCGCCGCCGGCCATGCCCGAGTGCAGGGCGATCCAGCCGACGTGGCGGCCCATGACCTCGAGCACCATGCAGCGCCCGTGCGAGTCGGCCGTGGTGCGCAGGCGGTCGATGGCCTCGGTCGCGATCTGCACGGCCGTGTCGAAGCCGAACGAGTAGTCGGTCGCGGCGAGGTCGTTGTCGATGGTCTTCGGCACGCCGAGCACCTTGATGCCGCCCTCGTCGTGCAGGCGGCGCGCAGCGGTGAGCGTGCCCTCACCGCCGATCGCGATGATCGCGTCGATGCCCTCCTCGTCGAGCATCCGCTGGATGTTCTCGGGGCCGCCGCCCTCGCCCTCGAAGGGGTTGGTGCGGCTCGAGCCGAGGATCGTGCCGCCCGTCTTCGCGAGGCCGCGCACGTCGTGCCGGGTGATCGGGATGATGTCGCGCTCGACGACGCCGCGCCAGCCGTTGCGGAACCCGACGAACTCGGTGTCGTGGGAGATGACGCCCTTCAGCACGGCGCCGCGGATGACCGCGTTCAGGCCGGGGCAGTCGCCCCCACTCGTGAGCAGACCGATCTTCATGTGTGCGGGACTCCCAAGAACTCGTTCGACATGGCCGTTGCCGGATGCCACGACGTCGGGGCGTTTTCGACTTGCCGCAGTCTATAGCGCGACGTGCCCTACAGCGCGCCGTCGAGGGCGGCGCGAAGGAGGTGCTGGAGGGCGTCGAGCTGCACCGAGTCGGCCGAGCCGGGCTCGACGTCGCTGCCGTCGAGGGCGCGGGCCGCGAGGCCCTGCTTCGAGTCGATGAGCTCGGCGATGCGCGCGTCGATCGTGTGCGCGGCGATGATGCGCCACGCGGTGACCGGCTCGTCCTGGCCGATGCGGTGCACGCGGTCGATGGCCTGCGTCTGCTCGGCCGCGGTCCAGCTGAGCTCGGCGAGCACGACGTTCGACGCGGCCTGCAGGTTGACGCCGACGCCCGCCGCGGTGAGCGAGCAGACGGCGACGGCGACCTCGGGGTCCTTGTTGAACGCGTCGATGGCGGCCTGGCGCTGGAACGCGGTCTGGTCGCCGCGCAGCGACACCGTGCGGAGCTCGCGGGCCGCGAGCGCGGCCTCGGCCTGGTCCATCACGTCGATGTGCTTCGCGAAGAACACGACCTTGCCGACCGAGCGTGCGAGCTGCGCGGCGTAGTCGGCCGCGAGCCCCGCCTTCGCCTGGCCGATGCGGCGCACCATCGTGAAGACGTTCTCGCCCGACTTCGCCGACTTCGACTCCTCGAGTTCGGCGCTCGCGACGGCGCGGATGAACTGGTCGCGCTGGTCCTCGTCGAGGTCGCCGACGCGCAGGTTGCGCGACTCGACGAGCGCGCGGAACCGGCCGACGAGTCGGTTGCCGAGCTCGCGCTCGGCGGCCCGCACGGAGCGGCCCAGCTCGTCGTCGAGTTCGACCGGCAGGTCGGCGATGCGCTTGTCGGGCAGGTCGGCCGCGACGTCGACCTTGCGGCGCCGCACGATGCCGAGGTCGATCACGGTGCGGCGCGCCTCGGCGTAGAAGCCGTGGTCGGCCGGCGTGAGGCCGGTCTCCTCGAGGCGTCCGAGCAGGGCGGGCGACGGCTTGTCGCCCTGGATCCAGCCGAGGAACTGCCAGATCGCGCGGAAGTCGTCGACGTCGTTGATGAGCGGCGTTCCCGTGAGCGCGAGCAGCAGCGGGTTGCCGCCCGGGGTGTTCTTGCGGATCTTGTCGGCGAGCGAAAGCACGTTGCGGGAGCGCTGCGACGAGAGGTTCTTGATGAAGTGCGCCTCGTCGACGACCATGCCCTTGAAGCCCAGGGTGGACAGCCACGCCATGTGCCGGTCGAGCACGTCGTAGTTGACCACGACGACGTCGGCGAACGCGTCGAGCGAGTCGCCGTCGCCGTGGATGACCGTCGCGCGGCGGTGCGGCGTCCAGCGCTCCACCTCTCGGGCCCAGTTCATCTTCACGACGTTGGGCACGACGGCGAGCAGCGGGTAGGCGTCGGCGACGGATGCCGCGAGCACCGACTGCGCGGTCTTGCCGAGGCCCGGCTCGTCGGCGAGCAGGAACGTGCGGTGCCCCTCGCGGGCGGACTCGATGAAACGGATCTGGTGCTTCATGAGCTCGAGGCCGCGCGGCGAGAGGCGGTCGACCTTCGGCGCCTCCGGCAGGTCCATGCTCGCGGCCTGGCCGCCCGAGCCGATCTCGAACGACTTGAACAGCGGGCCGAGGAGCTCCCAGTTCGCGAGCCGGCGCACGGGAACGACCGGGGCGACGGGACGGGAGAAGTCGGGCGCGAGGAACGGGTTCGCGAGCTGGCGCGAGCGCACCGAGGCCGGGATGACCTGGTTCTCGGCGAGCGCGGGGGCGGGCGTCGACTCGCGGGTGATGATGAGCTCGTCGGGGCTGAGGTCGGCGCCCGACTCGAGGAGCCAGTCGCGCCGGAAGCGCTGGGCCACGGTGGAGATCGACGCGTCGGGCTCGAGGAGCGCGATGAGGCTCGTGTCGCGGGCGGCGGTCTTCGCGAGGATCTGGGCGATGCCGTCGAGCCGCTTCAGGAGCTCGGCGCGCGCGGCGTCGGCGACGTCGGGGTCGGCCTTCACCCGCGCGCGCTCCTCGCGCATGAGCAGCGCGATGACCTGGAACTTGGTGCGGTTGGTCGGGCCGAGCTTGCCCTTCTGCGCCTTCGTCTCGACCTCGCGCACCTTGCGGGCGAGGATCGGGATGATGGGCGCGTCGTCGTCGCGCGATCGCGTGCGCTGGCGCTGCCTCGTCTGGGCCATGGTCCTCCCGTTCTGGCCGGTCTCCCGTTGTCAGGTCGCCCCCCGGCGCGACCGTGTGGTCGCTCCCTCGACACCGCTGCGGTGCTCGAGCCGCTCGTGACGTCTCGGATGCCGCATGCCGTACGCCGAATCCCGAACCGAGCAGCACGCGAGCCGGGCTCACGCGGTCGGCCGAAGAACGGATTCGTCGGGCGCCATGCCATTCTAGCCGCAGGAACGCGGGGGGCGCGACGTGACGCCGTTCCGCACGGTGCGGGTGGGCCGGAGTCGGCCTATGCTTCGACCATGGACGCTCTCGCTGGGTCGGGCGCCGCGTCGCCCGACGACGACGAATTCACCGTCGCGCAGGACACCGAGTTCGACGAGGACGAACTCGCCCCCGACGACGACCATCGCGGGCTCGACGACAGCCTCGAGGACGAGGTGCCGGGCATCGACGCCGAACGCCACGTCGACTTCCGCGACGAGCGCTCAGCCGCCGACGAGGGCTGACGCGGTCGTTCGCCCGCCCGACTCAGACTCCGCCGCCTCCGCCGCCTCCGCCGCCGCCGCCCGACGAGCCGCCGCCCGACGAGCCGCTCGACGACGAGCTCGAGCTCGAGCCCGACCACGAGGTGCTCGACGCCGACGAGAACGACGACACCGCGATGCCGAACGATCCCGCGTCGAAGCCGCTCCGGCCCGAGTACCACGTCGGCTCCTCGCCGCGCGCCTCGTAGAGGTCGGCGAGCACGCGGCTCCACTCCCGCTCGAGTCCGAACAGCACCGCGTACGGCAGCAGGCGCTCGTTGAGCTTCAGGACGACGGCGGGGTCGAGGGGCGCGGTGGCCGTGGCGGTCGCGGTGGCCGTCGCGGCATCCGTCGTGATCGCGGCATCCGTCGACGCGCGCGACGCAAGGGATGCCGCGGCCGGCCGCTCGACGCGCAGCGCGCCGCTCGGGCTCTGCAGCACGCGCAGCCGGTCGGCCTCGGCGAGTCGGATGTAGAGCCGCAGGCCCTCGAGGTGGTCGCGGAACTCCCGGCCGCGCTCGGTGAGCGGCCGCACGTTCCCGACGAGCACGACGGTCACGAGCGCGGCCACGATCGCGAGGATGAAGAGGATCGCCGGCCATGCCCCGCCGCGGCGGTCGTCGATCGCGAAGATGCCGAGCACCACGCTGAGCGTGGCGGCGGCGATCGCGCCCACGGCGAGGAGCACCCGCAACCCGGGATCGGGCTTGCGCCGCAGGCCGGAGCGCACCACGCCCTTCGCGACGGACTGGCGGATGGAGAGGAGGCGCCGCCCGAGCGCGGTGTCGCTCGACTTCAGCTGCCGGGTCGCTCCCGGGACCGGGCCGCCGCGGAACAGCGCGGAGACGACGGAGCGCGCGTGCGCGTCCCCGGGCTCGCCGCCCACGAACTCCACGGCGTACTTCTTGCGTCCGGTCTCGACGACGCGCAGCTCGCCGGCGACCGCGCGCTCGAGGATCGTGGCCGTGACGCCCTTCTCTGGATGCCGCACGAGGTCGGCGGCGACCATGGCGCTCACGCCATCGGGCGGCTCGTACTGGGCGATGATGGTGCCGCGTCCGGGGTGGCTGCGCCAGCGCGTGGCGCGAAGCACGACCGCGGTAACGAGTGCGAGCCCGGTGAGCCCGGCCGCGACGGCCCCCGCGATCGCCGCCGGCGAGGCCGCGAACGACGAGTCGCGCGGCTCGAACGTCCCCTGGTCGAAGCCGATCGCGACCGTGAGGTTCTCGTACGGCCCGAGCGCCGCGGCCTCGGCGATCACGACCGGTGGGTCGTCGTCGGTGATCGTCAACGACTCGCACGGCGTGCCCGAGCCGTACCAGCCTCGGTAGCACGCGGTGTCGCCGTTCATTCCGTCGGCCACGTCGGGCGACATCCGCACCTCGGCGCGCACCCGGCCGAACGGCTGCGCCCATCCGGTGCCGTTGACGTCCCAGTAGAACTCGTCGATCGGGGCGTCGTCGGGCTCGAGCGTGACGTTCTGCTGGCGGTAGCGGATGACGTAGGTCTGCTCGCCGTGCACGTAGTCGTCGGCCGCGATCGTGATGAGCAGGAACACGCCCTCCTCGTCCTCGGCGACCTCGTACGGGCGCGGCGTGCCCGCCTCGTCGGTCACCGACTCGACCCGGATGTCGGTGGGATGCCCGTCGTAGTCGAGCGGGATCGCCCGCCGGATGCCGCGGTTCTGGTCGTACTCGGGGAACACCGCCACGAGCGTCTCGGTCGTCACGAGCACTGATCGCCGGTCCTCGTCGCGGCTCAGCTCGAACACCGCGTCGAACGAGGCGAACGTGAAGTCGTCGACGCCCGTGGGCACGGCGGCCACGGGGGCGGATGCCGCGTCGTCGGACGTGCCGCCCGGGGCCGTCGCTCGCGTCGCGGCCGACGCCCCGAGGGCGGGAGCCGCCACGAGCACGGCGGCGACGACGGCCGCAGCGGCGGCCCTCACGAGGGGTCCCAGCATGTGCCAACGGTAGCGCTCCGCCGGCATCCTCAGGGGATCGGATCTCCCCCGGATCGGGGGCTGCTCAGTCGGAGGGCACGGTCGCCGGACCCGCATGATACCCACAGGGGGTATATGGCGCACGCGAGGTATCCTGTTCGAGTGATCGATGACATCAAGAAGCGCGCCCTGCACCGCACCAAGATCATCGAGGGCCAGCTGCGCGGCATCGAGAAGATGATCGAGAACGACGACTACTGCGTCGACATCATCACGCTGTCCTTGGCAGTGCAGAAGTCGCTCGGCTCCCTCAACAAGCTCCTCGTCGAGAATCACCTCCGCACGCACGTGACCGAGATGTACGAGGCGGGCGGCGAGCAGCGCGACGCCGCGGTCGCCGAGCTGCTGCGCATCTTCGAGCTGTCGAACAACCGGGGGTAGTCGAGCGATGCCGCGTCGAACGCCGGCCGACGCCCTCGCCGACGGGCCGCTCGTGCTCGACGGCGGCCTCGGCACGCGCCTCGCCGAGCGCGGCGCCGACGTGTCGTCAGCGCTCTGGAGCGCCGCCGTGCTCGCCGACCGCCCCGAGCTCGTGCTCGACGTGCACCGCGAGTACCTCGCCGCCGGCGCGGACGTCGTGATCTCGGCCTCCTATCAGGTCTCCCACGACGGCTTCGCGCGAGCCGGCCTCGATCGGGCCACGACCGACGCGATGCTCGCCCGCAGCGTCGAGCTCGCCCGCCGCGCCTGCGAGGAGGCGGAGCGCGGGTTCGTCGCGGCATCCGTCGGCCCCTACGGCGCGACACTCGGCGACGGCTCGGAGTACCGCGACCTCGGGCTCGGAGTCGCGGAGCTCCGCGCATGGCACCACGACCGGCTGCGGGTACTCGCCGACGCGGCGCCCGACCTGCTCGCGATCGAGACCGTGGCGTCGCTCGCCGAGGTCGAGGCGATCATCGCCGAGCTCGACGGCGTCGGCGTGCCCGCGTGGGTGTCCGTCACCCCGGCCGACGGGCGGCTGCGCAGCGGCGAGCCGCTCGCCGAGGCGCTCGCGATCGCGGCCGCGAGCGACGACGTGCTCGCGGTGGGCGTCAACTGCTGCCCGCCCGACGAGGTGACCGACGCGATCGTCGCGGCGCGCTCGGCCACGTCGAAGCCGATCGTCGTCTACCCGAACAGCGGCGAGCGGTGGGATGCCGCGACCCGCACCTGGCACGGCAGCGGCGCGTTCCCCGAAGCCCTCGTGCGAGAGTGGCGCGATGCGGGCGCCGCGCTCATCGGCGGTTGCTGCCGCACCGGGCCCGACGACGTCCGCACCGTCGCCCGGGTCCTGGAGCAGGGCCGGTAAGGTCCGCCCGGACCGAGGAAGGAGCCGCGTATGCCGCACATCGAGCTCGTCATGGGAGACATCACCGCGGAGCGCGTCGACGCGATCGTGAACGCCGCCAACTCGAGCCTGCTCGGCGGTGGGGGCGTCGACGGGGCCATCCACCGGGCCGGCGGGCCGCAGATCCTCGAGGAGTGCCGCGCCCTGCGGGCGACCGTGCTCCCCGACGGGCTGCCCACGGGCGACGCGGTGGCCACCGGCGCGGGCCGGCTCGCCGCGCGCTGGGTCGTGCACGCGGTGGGTCCGGTCTGGCCCGGACCGGGTGCGGAGGCCGACGCCCGGCGCCTGCTGCTCGCGTCGGCCTACCGCAACTCGGCGCGCGTCGCGCACGAGCTCGGCGCGGCATCCGTCGCCTTCCCGGCCATCTCGGCCGGCATCTACGGCTGGCCGGCCGACGACGCCGCGCTCGTCGCGCTCGAGACCAGTGCCGGTGCGGAGGCCGCACCCGCCCTCGTGCGGTTCGTGCTGTTCTCCGACCGCATGCACGACGAGTTCCGCGCCGCAGCCGAACGCCTCGGGCTCGACCTGGGCTGAGTCGCGCCGGACGCGGCGGATCAGGTGCCGGGCGCGGTGACCGCGAGCCACTCGTCGAGCTCGCTCGGCTGGTCGGTGATGATGCCGTCGACGCCGAGCGCGCTCACCTCCTCCCACCGCTCGTGCGAGTTCAGCGTGTAGCAGAGCACCGCGATGCCGGCCGCGTGGGCGGCGTCGAGCGCGCCGGGCACGTCGGTGACGGATGCCGCAGTGGTCCCGAATCCGATCACCCCGAGCCGCTCGGCGAGGGGCACGGGGTCGGCGGGCAGCTCGCGGATGAGCATGATGCGCGGGGTCGTCGGCGACACCTGCTGCACGGAGAACAGCGTCTCGAGGCTGAAGCTCTGCAGCACGACGCGGCCGCGCAGCTCGTGCCGCTCGACGAGGTCGACGACCCGGCGCACCTGGTCGGGACGCCAGTCGGCCTTCAGCTCGACGAGGGCACGCGCGGTCTCGCGCTCGGCGAGCGCGGCGAGGAACTCGTCGAGCGTGGGCATCCGCTCCCCCGCGTGGTCCCGCCCGTACCACTCGCCGACGTCGAGCCGTCGGAGCGCGGCGAGGTCGAGGTCGCCGACGGTGCGCCGGTCGCCGGTGATCCGCTCGAGCGTGATGTCGTGGAACAGCACGGGCACGCCGTCGCGGCTCAGCTGCACGTCGGTCTCGACGAACGCGAGGTCGTCCATCGCGAGCTCGAGCGAGGGCATCGTGTTCTCGGGGGCCTCGGCGCGGTCGCCGCGGTGACCGACGATGAAGGCCGCCTCGCCGGGGAGACGGAGCGCCCCGAACACGTCGACGGCCGAGGCGGTGGTGGGCGTCGCGGCGACGATGAGCAGGGCAGCGGTCGCGACGGTGCCGACGAGCGCGCAGGAGATGCGCACGGCGCGGCGGAGGGTTCGGGTCACGGGCGTCGGGCCTTTCCACCGTGCGCGCGTCCTTGCGCGACGGTGCCCGTCACCCTAGCAGCATCGTTACCGTTTCGTTACCTCCCCCGTTCGCGGGCCCGCGTCGCGGCCTCCGCCTCGGCCGTGATGCGGTTCGCCATGCCCGAGAAGATGACGTCGTGGAACGGCACGATCGCCCACCAGTACAGGCGCCCCGAGAGGCCCTTCGGGAAGAACACCGCGCGCTGGCCGTAGTCGGACCCGCCGTCGACGTCGTTCGTCGAGAGCTCGAGCCAGGCCCGGCCCGGCACGCGCATCTCGGCGCGGAGCCGCAGGAACCTGCCCCGGTCGATCGCCTCGACGCGCCAGAAGTCCACCGCATCGCCCACGTGCAGCTCGTCGGCGTCACGGCGCCCGCGCTGCAGCCCGACGCCGCCGAAGAGCCTGTCGATCCAGCCGCGGATCGCCCACAGCAGCGGGAACGAGTACCACCCGTTCTCGCCGCCGACGCCCTCGATGACGCGCCAGACGTCGGCGGCCGGGGCCGTCGAGCGCTGCTCGCGCTCGTCGACGTAGACGGTGTGCCCCGCCCACTCGGGATCGCTCGGCAGCGGGTCGCTCGGCGCCCCGAGCACCTGGGCGTTGCGCCAGCTCGTCTCCACCTCGCCCGCCCGCTCGCGCTCGAGCGCGAGCCGCACCGCCGTGCGGTACGGCAGCAGTCCCTCGGCGGGCGGCGGGATGACCGCGTCGATGTCGTGGTCGCGCATGACGCAGTCGTACTGCAGCGACTCGATGATCGGGATCGCGAGCCGTCGCGGGATCGGCGTCACGAGGTTCACCCACTGCCCCGCGAGCCACGGCGTGAGCACCGGCAGCGCCGCGATCGGCCGCTGCGGCAGCCCGGCCTCGACGGCGTAGCCGTTCATGAGCTGGCCGTAGCGGTACACGTCGGGGCCGCCGATGTCGAACGCCCGGTTCACCTCGGCGGGCACCTCGGTCGCGCGGATCAGGTAGTGCAGCACGTCGCGCACGGCGATGGGCTGGATGCGACTGCGCACCCACCGCGGCGCCGGCATGTAGGGCAGCACCTCGGTGAGGTGGCGGATCATCTCGAACGACGTCGAGCCCGACCCGATGATGACGCCCGCCTGCAGCACGATCGTCGGCACGCCCGAGCGGAGCAGGACCTCTCCCACCTCGGCGCGCGAGCGCAGGTGCCGCGACAGGCGCACGCCCTCGGGGTGCAGGCCGCCGAGGTACACGATGCGGCCGACGCCGTGCTCGCGGGCAGAGGCCGCCACGTTCCGTGCGATGGCGAGCTCGACCGACTCGAAGTCGCCGCGACCGCCCATCGAGTGCACGAGGTAGTAAACGACCTCGACGCCGTCCATCGCACGGTCGACGGCGGCCCGGTCGCCGAGGTCGCCGGCCACGACCTCGACGGATGCCGCCCACGGCACGTCGCGCAGCCGCTCGGGCTGCCGCACGAGCACCCGCACGTCGTGGCCCGAGCCGATCAGCCGAGGCACCAGGCGACCGCCGATGTAGCCGGTCGCGCCGGTCACGAGCACTCGCACGCGCCACCCCCCGTCGCGGATCCCCGCCGACGGACGCGCGGCGTCAGGACCGTTCGTTCCCTCGACGATAGTTGCCGCTCGCGCGGGCCAGGAGGTGCTGCGCCTGTGAATCGTCCGCACGTTGCAGCGCGACGAGGAGGCGGGCGGCGTGGCCGCCGCCCACCGTCATCACGACGCGCCCGCCCCGTGAGACGAGCACGCCGCCCTGCTTGGTCACGCGCCAGTCGAACGGGTCGGCCGCCAGGCGGCCCCGTTCGTCGGACGCGCCGTTGCGTCCTGCCATGGCTAGCGCAGGCTCTTCGTGTGCCAGACGGTCTTCGTCTCGGTGAACGCGCTGATCCGCCCGAGCGCGGGCGCCGCGGCATCAGGGCCCGACTCGGGGCGCAGCACGCGCTTCAGCGTGTCGGCCGCCAAGACCTCGAGCTCGAGCCAGTCGAGGTCGCCCGCACCCACGAGGTCGAGCGCGTTCACGTCGCTGTGGCTCGCGAGCCACGGCGCGATCTCGGCGGTCGAGCCGGTGAGCACGTTGACGACGCCCTTCGGCACGTCGCTCGTGGCGAGCACCTCGGCCAGGCTGATCGCCGACAGCGGGTACCGCTCGCTCGCGACGACCACCACGGAGTTGCCCGCGACGAGCGCCGGCGCGACGGCCGAGACGAAGCCGAGGAGCGACGAGTCCTGCGGCGCGACGATCGCGACGACGCCGGTGGGCTCGGGAACCGAGATGTTGAAGTACGGGCCGGCCACCGGGTTGGCGTTGCCCGCGACCTGGGCGAACTTGTCGGCCCACCCCGCGTACCAGACCCACCGGTCGATCGACTCGTCGACCTGTGCGGAGGCGACGGCGCGCGAGACGCCCTCGGCCTCCTCGATCTCGGCGACGAACTGCGCCCGACGCCCCTCGAGGAGCTCGGCGATGCGGTACAGCACCTGCCCGCGGTTGTAGGCGGTCGCGCCGCCCCAGCCGCCGACGGCGCCGCGCGCCGCGACGACCGCGTCGCGGGCGTCCTTGCGGGACGCCTTCGCGACGTTGGCGAGGAACCCGCCGTCGGCCTTCAGCACCTCGTAGGTGCGGCCCGACTCGCTGCGCGGGAAGGCGCCGTTGATGTAGAGCTTGTACGTCTTCGGCACGGCGAGGCGGCTCATCGCTTCGATCCCTTCGTCGCGTTCTTGGTCGTTCGGGCGGAGGAGCGGACGGCCCGGCGGCCCTTCGGCGCGGCCGCGGCATCCGCCTGCTCGACCGCAGCGCGCGACGCGGGACGCGACAGCGCCGCCTGGCCGATCGGGGCCGGCGACAGGTACGCGGCGAGGCCGTGGCGGCCACCCTCACGCCCGTAGCCCGACTCCTTGTAGCCGCCGAACGGGCTCGACGGGTCGAACCGGTTGAACGTGTTCGCCCAGATCACGCCCGCGCGCAGCTGGTCGGCGACCGCGAGGATGCGGCTGCCCTTGTCGGTCCAGATGCCCGCCGACAGGCCGTAGGGGGTGTTGTTCGCCTTGGCGATCGCCTCGGCCGGCGTGCGGAACGTGAGCACCGACAGCACCGGGCCGAAGATCTCCTCGCGCGCGATGCGGCTCGACGTCTGCACGCCCGTGAAGATGGTCGGCGCGTACCAGAAGCCGTTCTCGGGGATCTCGCACGGCGCGCTCCACCGGTCGGCGCCTTCGGCGACGCCGATGTCGGAGAGCTCGCGGATGCGCTCGAGCTGCTCCTTCGAGTTGATCGCTCCGATGTCGGTGTTCTTGTCGAGCGGGTCGCCGAGTCGCAGCGTCGACAGGCGCAGCTTCAGCCGCTCGACGACCTCGTCGTGGATGTTCTCCTGCACGAGCAGCCGCGAGCCGGCGCAGCACACGTGGCCCTGGTTGAAGAAGATGCCGTTGACGATGCCCTCGATCGCCTGGTCGATGGGCGCGTCGTCGAACACGATGTTCGCGGCCTTGCCGCCGAGCTCGAGCGTCGCCTTCTTGTCGGTGCCGGCGATCTCCTTGGCGATCGCGCGGCCCACGGCGGTCGAGCCCGTGAACGCGACCTTGTCGACGCCCTCGGCCGACACCAGCGCGGCGCCCGTGTCGCCCGCGCCCGTGATGATGTTCACGACGCCGGGCGGCAGGTCGGCCTGCTGCAGGATCTCGGCGAAGATCAGCGCCGTGAGCGGCGTGGTCTCGGCCGGCTTCAGCACCACGGTGTTGCCCGCGGCGAGCGCGGGCGCGATCTTCCACGCGAGCATGAGCAGCGGGAAGTTCCACGGGATGACCTGCGCGGCGACGCCGAGCGAGCGGGGGTTCGCGCCGAGGCCCGCGTGGTCGAGCTTGTCGGCCCAGCCTGCGTAGTAGAAGAACCACGCGGCCACGAGCGGCACGTCGACGTCGCGCGACTCCTTGATGGGCTTGCCGTTGTCGAGCGACTCGGCCACGGCGAGCTCCCGCGCGCGCTCCTGCACGAGGCGGGCGATGCGGAACAGGTACTTGCCGCGGTCGCGGCCGCTCATGCGCGACCAGGTGCGGTCGTAGGCGCGCCGGGCCGCGGCGACGGCGTCGGCGACATCCGCCTCGTTCGCGTTCGCGATCTCGGCGATGCGCTCCTCGGTCGCGGGCGAGATGGTCTGGAAGGGCGTGCCGCGGCCGTCGACGAACTCGCCGTCGATGAAGAGGCCGTAGCGGTCGCGCAGGTCGAGGATCGCGCGCGATTCGGGCGCGGGAGCGTATTCGAGGAAGCTCATGGTTCGGTGCTCGTCTCAGTCGATCGTCACGTAGTCGGGTCCGGAGTAGTGTCCGGTGGTCATCTTCTGGCGCTGAAGCAGCACGTCGTTGAGGAGGCTCGACGCGCCGAAGCGGAACAGGTGCGGCACGAGCCACTCCTCGCCGACCGTCTCGGCGACGGTCACGAGGTAGCGGATCGCGTCCTTCGAGGCGCGGATGCCGCCCGCGGGCTTCACGCCGATGCGCTGGCCGGTCATCAGGTGCCAGTCGCGCACGACCTCGAGCATGAGGAGCGTGACCGGGAGCGTGGCCGCCGGCTGCACCTTGCCCGTGGAGGTCTTGATGAAGTCGCCGCCCGCGAGGATCGAGAGCCACGACGCGCGGCGCACGTTGTCGTACGTCACGAGCTCGCCGGTCTCGAGGATCACCTTGAGGCTCGCGCTCGTGCCGTCGGGCCGGCGGCACGCCTCCTTGACGGCGGCGATCTGGTCGAACACCTCGCCGTAGCGGCCGGCGAGGAATGCGCCCCGGTCGATGACCATGTCGATCTCGTCGGCACCCGCGGCGACGGCCTCGGCCGTGTCGGCGAGCTTGATCTCGAGCGACGAGCGGCCGCTCGGGAACGCGGTGGCCACGGCCGCGACCGAGATGAGGCCGTCGTCGGGGTCGCCGTGCACCGAGCCGAGCGCGTCGATCGCGAACGGCACCATGTCGCCGTACACGCACACCGCGGCGACGCGCGGGGTCGTGGCATCCGACGGGTCGGGGGTCATCGCCTTGGCGACGAGCGAGCGCACCTTGCCGGGGGTGTCGGCGCCCTCGAGCGTCGTGAGGTCGATGAGCGTGATGATCTTGTCGAGCGCCCAGCGCTTGGACGAGGTCTTGATCGAGCGGGTGGCGAGCGACGCGGCGCGCTGCTCGAGGCCGACGGCGTCGACGCCCGAGATGCCGTGCAGGTAGCGCCCGAGCGTGGCGTCGTCGGGTTCGCCGCCGAGCACGGCGAGCGCGCGCTCCCGGGCGGTGACGAGGGAGGTGCCTGACATGGTGGTGACCTGGCTTTCGTTGAGGTGTGCTGGGCCGGCCCGGGTCGCGGGAGCTCAGCCGTCGAGGAGGTGGAGGGCGGTGGCCTCGTCGGTGACGAGCACCGAGCAGAGCCCCGAGCGCACGACCGCGTCGGCGACGGCGTGCTTGGCCTCGCCCGCGATCACGGCGATCGCGAGCGGCGAGCTGCGCAGCTCGTCGAGCGTGAGCCCGACCGTGCGGGCGTCGAGTGCGGGGTCGACGATATTGCCGTCGGAGTCGATGTAGCGGCCGACGACGTCGCCGACGGCCCCCTTCTGCACCAGCACGTCGACGTCGGCGCCCGAGAGGTAGCCGCTCTCGACGTGCACGGAGTTGTGGTCGGCGGCGCCCGCGCTGAACAGGTAGGCATCGGCCGAACGGGCGAGCTCGATGACGCCCGCGACGACACGGTCGGCCTCGATGGCCTCCTTCGTCGCGAGGCGCTCGAGGATGGCGGGGCTCGGCAGCAGGGTGGCGCTGCCGCCGCCCTTCTGCGCGATGCCCACGGCGGTGGCCGCGGCGGTGCCGGCCCGGCGATTGAGGCTCACGCCGCCGTTGATCTGCACGACGTTGACGCCGGTCGCCCAGCCGTTGCGCAGGTGCTGCGAGATCTCGAAGAGGGTGCGGCCCCAGCTCACGCCGAGCGTGCGGGGCACGGGGCGCAGCGCCGTCAGGTAGTCGGCGGCCGCCTGCGCCGTGCGCTCCTGCAGCTCCTCGGGCGAGTGCACGCCCGCGGTCGACACCACGATGGCGTCGGTGAGCCCGCGCTCGTCGCGCAGCCGCCGCTCGATGGGCAGGCGACGGGCCCGCGGATGCAGGATCTCGATGCGGATGAACCCGCGCTGCTTGGCCTGCGCGAGCAGCCGCCCGACCTTCCAGCGGGTGAGCCGGAGCGCCTGGCCGATCTCGTCCTGGGTCTTGTTCTCCTCGTAGTAGAGCTCGGCAGCCCGGATCGAGAGGAGTTCGTCGATCTCGTCCACACGTGTCCCTTCGCCGCATCCAGCGTAGGCAGGCCGTCGCTCATCGGCAACACTCGCGGGCGATCCTGCTCATATGAGCAGTCGGCGAGCGGATGCCGCGCGCCGACGCACGTCGCTCGGACCCCTACCGGGCGCGCTCGTCCTCGAAGTACCGCGGACGCGCCGCGACGACCCCGGCGATCGCGGCGGGGACGATCGTCGCGAGCAGGAACAGGAGCGGCCACGTCCACCCGCCGACGGCCTCGTGCAGGAGGCCCACCGCGAGCGGCCCGATCGCCACGATGAGGTAGCCGACCGACTGCACGAACCCCGAGAGCGCCACCGAGCCCGCGTGCGTGCGGGTGCGCAGGTTGACGAGCACGAGCGTGAGCGGGAAGAGCAGCGGGCCGTTGCCGATGAGCGCGACCCAGAGCCAGGTCGCCGTCGCCGGCGCGAGCAGCAGCCCGAGGTAGCCCGCGACGAACGACACGATCGCGATGCCCACGAGCAGCTTGACGTGGCCCCAGCGCGCCGCCACGATCGGCACGATGATGCTCGCAGGCAGCCCCATCGCGGCGAACAGCGAGAGCAGTGCACCGGCCTGGGCCGGCGTGGTGCCGGCGATGTCGTGCAGGATCGGCGGGATCCACGCGAACATCGCGTAGGCGTTGATGCCCGGGATCGTGAACAGGATCGCGAGCGCCCACGCGAGCGGCGAGCGCACCGCGTAGCGGAGCAGTCCGCGCTCCGCCTCCTCGGGCAGGTCGGCCGCCTGGTCGACGTGGGGACGCAGCATGATCGCGATCCACGGCACGAGCGACAGCACCGCCACGAAGGCCCACTCCCCGAGCGAGACGCGCCAGCCCGAGGCATCCGCCACCGGCACGGCGACGAGGGGCGGGACGAAGGTGCTCACCGACAGGGCGGTGACGTAGACCGCCGTCAGCAGGCCGACGCGATCGGGGAAGTACCGCTTCACGAGCGGGGGCAGCAGCACGTTGCCGACGCCGATCGCCGCGAACGTGAGCGTGCTCGCCAGCACGAGCCAGAGCGCGTCGCCCGCGAGGCCGCGGCCGAGCAGGCCGACCGTCAGCGCGGCGAGCGCGACGACGAGCGTCGGCTCGAGGTCGAACCGCTTCGCGATGAGCGGCGTCAGGATGCCGAAGATCGCATAGCAGAGCGGCGGCAGCATGCCGAGCAGCCCGACGACGGCGGGCGCGAGCGTCACGTCGCGTTCGAGGATCGTGAGGATCGGCGAGAGCGACGCCACCGCGGTGCGCAGGTTGAACGCGACGAGCACGATGCCGATGAGCGCCAGCGACCGCCCGGCCCAGAGCGGACGGGGCGCGGTCGGCTTCACCCACACGAGTCTAGGCTGGAGGCGTGGCCGACTTCGCCCGCTACCTGCCGCTGAGCCAGCGCCCGCGCGTCGACGAGCGCGGCGTCACGAGCGACCGCCGCGAGCCCACCGCGACGGTCCTCCGCACCATTGCGACCGCCCTGCGCAGCGCCGGCGACGACGCGTGGACGGCGCACGCCGACGACGACGCGACGACGGTCGCCGAGGCCGTTGCCGAGCTCGTCGCGGGCTTCGACCGGGCGCCCGCGCGGCGCGCGCTCGAGTCGGCGCAGCACGCGCTCGGCATGGGCGGCCGCGCGCCGGCGAGCGACGTCCGGGTCGAGGGCCCCGCGGATGCCGCGGCCGCACTCGAGGCCCGGGCCGTCGCCATCGCCGAGCGCCCGCAGCCGACGCGGCTCGTCGAGCTCGACGACGCGGTCGTGGCGGCGGTGCGCATCGGCGACGCGCTCCGCTCCCCCATCGCCGTGCCCGCGCTCGCCTCGGGGGCCGTGGCCCTGCGACGCGCCGCGGCCGCACCCACCCCGATCAAGGCGGTGATCTCGGGTCACAGCCTCCATGCGACGGATGCCGCGTGGACCATCGGGCACGGACCGGTGCTCGTCGGCACGGCCCACGAGCTCATCCGCTTCCTCGCCGGCATCGGCACGCGGGCACCGCGACCCGCACGGCAGGGCGAGCTCGGCGACGGCGCCGACGCCTGACGGCCCGGCGACCGCGCCCCGCCTCAGTCCGCGAGGAGCTCGCGCGCGCGATCGACGTCGCCGTGCATCGTCTCGATGAGGTCGGGAATGCTCGTGAACGCGACCATGCCGCGCAGGCGCTCGACGAACTCGACGTCGACCACGTGGTCGTAGAGGTCGAGCTCGCGGTCGAGCACGTAGGCCTCGACCTGCTTCTTCGGCACGCCCTCGAACGTCGGGTTGTCGCCCACCGAGATGGCCGCCGGGTACCGTGTGCCCGCGTCGGTGAGCCAGCCCGCGTAGACGCCGTCGGCCGGGATCAGTCCCTCGGACTCGGGCGTGAGGTTCGCGGTCGGGAATCCGAGCTCACGGCCGCGCTTGGCGCCGTGCACGACGATGCCCGACACCGTCGGCGCGTGCCCGAGCAGGCGCGTGGCGTGGCGCACATCGCCCTCGGCGAGGAGTTCCCGGATCCAGGTCGACGACACGCGGCGGCCGTCTTCGGGCGCCACGTCGTCGACCACCTCGACCGTGAAGCCGAACGTGTGGCCGAGGTCCTGCAGCAGCTTCACGTCGCCCGCGCCGCGCGCGCCGTAGCGGAAGTCGCGGCCGACGAGCACGGCCTTCGCGCCGAGCGTGTCGACGAGCACGCGCTCGACGAACTCGGTGGCGGGCACCGACGCGAGCGCGCGGTCGAACGGGAGCAGCAGCGTGGCGTCGATGCCGGTCGAGCCCAGCAGCTCGAGCTTCTGCCGCACGCTCACGAGCGGGTCGGGGCACTTGTCGGGCGCGAGCAGCGCGAGGGGGTTGCGGTCGAACGTGACGACGACCGAGCGGAGGTCGTCGGCGGCTGCGATGCGCCGGATGCGGTCGATGACCGCGCGATGGCCGTTGTGCACGCCGTCGAACTTGCCGATCGTGACGGCGCTCGGGCCGAAGCCCTCGGGCACCGCGTCGAGGCCCTTGAACGTCTTCACGCGGCATCCGCCCCCGAGCCGGCGGCGGACGAGGGGTCGGACGGGGTGGCCGGGTCGGCGACCGGGCGGTGCTTCGCGAGCCACCACATGCCGAGCACGGGCAGCACGAGCGGGATGAACAGGTAGCCGCGCCCGAACCACGACCAGACCGTGTCGTGCGGGAACAGCTCGGGGTAGACGACGCTCAGCGCGCCGATGACGATCACGCCCGTGAACTCGAACACGAGCGTCGCCCACGCGATGCGGTACCAGCCGCGCCCCGACCGCACGAGGGCGATGGTCGCGACCACGTAGACGACCGCTGCGAGCGCGGAGAGCGCGTAGGCGAGCGGCGCCTCGTCGAACTTCGTCGCGATCTGCACGAACGAGCGGCCGACCGCGGCGAGCGCGAGCACGCCGTAGACGGCCACGAGCACGCGCCCGATGCCGCTCATCCGCCGCCCGCGATCCGCCTCGGGCCGGGCACTCCGCACGTCAGTCATGTCGTTCGATTCTCTCATTCGCGGCTACGCCTGCTGCACGGTCCAGATCTGCAGCATGCGGTAGACCATCACGGCGACGCTGAGCGCGGCCACGCCGAGCACGACGGTGCTCCAGCGGCTGCGCTCGAGCAACGCCCAGAACACGGCGGCCGGCGGCAGCAGCAGCGCGCCCACGAGGTACGTGTAGAACTCGAGCACGCTGCCCGTCGGCTCGTTGCCGAACAGCGGCGCGAGGAGCGCGACCACGAGCTGCACGAGCAGCAGCAGCTCCACGAGCACGAGGGCCCCGTTCGTGAGGTCGCTCGGGACGCGGCCCGCGAAGCCCAGCGTCAGGCACAGCACGCCCGCGACCACTGCGACGCCGACCTGCACCCAGGCGAACCACTCGATCATGCCGATGCCTCCTCGGCCGGGAATCCGGTGACGACCTTGAGCTCCGCACCGCGCCGCTCGACGATCGCGACGAGCCGGTCGCCGGGGTCGATCGCGGCGATCGGGGTGCCGCTCGACGCCGTCGCGAGCTCGCCGGGCGCCGTGATGCGCTTGCCGTGCCCGAGGTCGACGGCCTCCTGCGCGCTGATCGACGCAACCGGGAGCGTGCGGCGTGCGGCATCCGCCGGGCTCAGGATGACCTCAGCCACGTCGAGCCCGTCGAGCACGGATGCCTCGGCGACCCCGAACGCACCGATGCGCGTGCGGCGCAGCGCCGTGAGGTGCCCGCCGGTGCCGAGGTCGGCGCCCACGTCACGGGCGAGCGCACGCACGTACGTGCCCGAGGAGCACGCCACTCGCACGTCGACGTCGACGTGTCCGTCGCCGGGCCGCAGCGCGAGCAGGTCGAACGCGGAGACGGTGACGGGCCGAGCCTGCAGCTCGACGGCCTCGCCGTCGCGGGCCCGCTGGTAGGCTCGCCGGCCGGCGACCTTCACGGCGCTCACGGTGCTCGGCACCTGCTCGATGTCGCCGGTCCAGGCTCGCATCGCCTCGCGCACGACCGCCTCGTCGGCGGCGGCGACGCGGTCGGCGCATGCCGCGGCGAGCGGCTCCCCCTCTGCGTCGTCGGTCGTGGTGTCCCAGCCGAGCCGCATGGTCGCGAGGTACTCCTTGTCGAGCCCGACGAGGTGGTGCAGGAGGCGCGTCGCCGACCCGACGCCGAGGATGAGCAGGCCCGTCGCCATGGGGTCGAGGGTGCCCGCGTGCCCGACCTTGCGGGTGCCGGCCAGCCGTCGCGTGCGCGCGACGACGTCGTGGCTGGTGATTCCCTGCGGCTTGTCGACGAGGAGGATGCCGCTGTTCACGCCGTACAGGCTAACAGCGCGGCGGGACGCGGGCGGCACCGCACCTACGCTGGGAGGGTGAGGATCGGCATCATCGGCGCGGGTGCGCTCGGAGGCACCTTCGCCGCGCTGCTGGCGCGCGCCGGGCACGACGTGGAGGTCACGGCACGCGGGTCGGGGCTCGAGGCGATCCGAGCCGACGGCATCCGGCTCTCGGGCGGGTACGGCGAGGTGCACGCACGGGTCGCCGCCGTCGAGGTGCTGACCGAACGGCCCGAGCTCGTGCTCCTGTGCACGAAGGCGCAGGACGCCCCGCTCGCACTCGGTCGTCACGCCGAGCTCATCGACGGCGTACCGGTCGTCGTCGTGCAGAACGGGCTCGACGGCGTGCAGACGGCAGAGCGGTTCCTGCCGCACTCGACGTGCGTGGGCGTGCTCTCGATCATCGCCGCCAACTACACCGAGCCCGGCGTCGTGCGCGTGACCACGACCGCCGCGAGCTACCTCGGCCGGGGCGGCGGCCCCGCCGACGACGAGAGCCGGCGCATCGCCGCGATCCTCTCCGAAGCGGTCCCCGTGATCGCGATCGAGAACTTCCGCGGCGCGCAGTGGACGAAGCTCGTCGTGAACATGCTCAACGCGGTGCCCGCGATCGTCGGCCGCAGCGTGCAGGACGTGCTGCGCGACCGCCGCCTGCGGCGCGTGGTCGCCGCGTCGATGCGCGAGACCGTGCGGGTGGGGATCGCCCGCGGCATCCGCTTCGGTTCGCTGCAGGGGCTCTCGAACGCGCGCCTGCGGCTCTTCGCCCGGGTCCCCGTGGCCATCGGGCAGGTGCTGCCGTGGATGAT
The DNA here is from genome assembly GCF_008122505.1 of Agromyces mariniharenae. NCBI lineage: Bacteria > Bacillati > Actinomycetota > Actinomycetes > Micrococcales > Microbacteriaceae > Agromyces > Agromyces mariniharenae. The sequence continues at coordinate 183,066 of NZ_VSSB01000001.1, forward strand.
GGGCGTGCGCATGGGCAACGTGCCCAACCTCGGCTCGACGCAGCAGAGCGTGCGGCGCGGGCAGCCGACCGAGGTCGACCACCTCAACGGCGCCGTCGTGCGCGAGGCCATCCTGGCCGAGCTCGACGCGCCGGTGAACGAGGCGCTCACCGTGCTCGTGCACGAGGTGGAGCGGATCGGCGAGTTCCTGCCCGATGAGCGGGTGCTCGCCGAGGTGCCGCAGTGAGGAGTCAGCAGCTGTCGAGGAACCGCCGCTTCGGGTGGTCGGGGTCGCGGTCTTCGATGACGGCCGACGCCACGAGCCGCGGATCCGCCTCGGCGTAGGCGACGACGTCGGCCGGGTCGACCGGGTCGCCGTCGAGCGCGATGCGCACGTCCCAGAGGTCGGCGAGCCGCGGGCGCAGCACGAAGCGCCCGTCGAGCAGGAGGATCGCGTCGGCCGGGCCGGTGATCCACTTCGGGGCGATCCACGCATCGCGCGCGGGGTCGAAGACAGCCGTGACGAACGCCGTCGACCCGCCCATCCGGAACGGCTCGACGAGCACGCGGCGCAGCGCCGACTCGTCGAACCCGTAGCCGTAGTAGCGCTCCGGCGTGTCGTCGCCGTACTCGGCCTGCGCCGCGCGCGAGCGGTGGAAGCGCTCCATGCTCGCCCGGAACACGCGGTGGCCGCGCTCGCGGAGCACCGCCGCGAGGTCGTCGGCGAAGGCGGTCTTGCCGCTACGCAGCGGCCCGTCGATCGCGACGATCATGCGTCCGCGGCCGTAGTGCTGGAGGATCTCGTCGGCGAGCGTGCGCAGGAACGTGACGCGGGGCGTGGTGACGAGCTCCATGGCTCGAGCCTAGCCGCGCGGCATCCGGCCGGGCATAGGCTGGCTGAGTGCCGCGCCCGCCCTCCCCCGACCTGGCGACGGCGCTCAACGCCTGGTTCGCGGATGCCGCGCGGCCGCTGCCGTGGCGGGCCGCCGAGGTGTCGCCGTGGGCCGTGCTCGTGAGCGAGTTCATGCTGCAGCAGACGCAGGTGGCGCGCGTCGTGCCGAAGTGGGAGGCGTGGATCCGGCGCTGGCCCACGCCCGCCGCGCTCGCGTCCGAGCCGCCGTCCGAGTCCGTGCGCGCGTGGGACCGGCTCGGCTATCCGCGCCGCGCGCTCTGGCTGCATCGCGCCGCGGTCGAGATCGTCGAGCGGCACGGCGGCGAGGTGCCCGACGACCTCGACGCGCTCCTCGCGCTGCACGGCATCGGCCCGTACACGGCACGCGCGATCGCGGCCTTCGCGTTCGGCCGGCGGCATCCGGTGGTCGACACCAACACCCGCCGCGTCATCGCACGGGCGGTGCTCGGGCAGGCGCAGCCCGGCCCGCCGTCGACCGCGCGCGACCTCGCCGAGATGTCGGCGCTCCTGCCCGCGACGGATGCCGCGGCGCGCGTGTTCAACGCGGCGGCGATGGAGCTCGGGGCGACGGTCTGCACCGCGCGCTCGCCCGACTGCGACGCGTGCCCCATCGCGGCATCCTGTGCCTGGCGGCTGGCCGGGTATCCGGCATACGACGGTCCACGCAAGGCCGTGCAGGCGCGCTTCGAGGGGTCCGACCGCCAGGTGCGCGGGCTCGTGATGCGCGAGCTCCGCGCGGCCCACCGCCCCGTCGCGCGCGACGAGCTCACGGGCCTGTGGGCGGACGCCGCGCAGCTCGACCGCGCGATCGACGGGCTCGTCGCCGACGGGCTCGCGGTGGCGGACCCGCAGGGCGGCCTCGGGCTGCCCTCGGCCTGAGGCAGGGACGGGTCGGTCGGGCGGGCCGACGGTATCGTGGGGTATGCGAGGATGCAGGGATGTCCGTGACGACGCTGCCCGGGCGCCGGCCGAGCCCCGACGACCTCCTCGTGCTGCTCGCCGTCGCACGGGCGGGTCGCTACACGGCCGCCGCCACCGAGCTCGGGCTCAACCACACGACCATCGCGCGGCGGATCTCGGCGCTCGAGGATGCGCTCGGCGGACGGGTGCTGGCCCGCGGTGCCGCCGGCTGGGTGCTCACGCCGCTCGGCGAGCACGCCATCACCGCGGCCGAGGGCGTGGAGCGCGCGCTCGGCGAGCTCGCGCCCGACCGCCCGCGCCTCTCGGGCGTCGTGCGCCTGAGCGCCACCGACGGCTTCAGCGGGTTCATCGCGTCGCCGGCGATCGTCGCCGTGCGCCGCGAGCACCCCGATGTCTCCCTCGAGATCGTCTCGACCACGCGGCGCGCGGCGCAGCAGCGCGTCGGCGTCGACCTCGAGGTGGTGGTCGGCCGCCCGCACGTGCACCGCGCCGAGGCGATCCACCTCGCGGACTACGCGCTCGGGCTCTACGCGAGCCGCGACTTCCTCGCGCGCTCCGGCATCCCCGCCTCGCCGGCAGAGCTCGCCGGTGCGCCGCTCGTGTACTTCATCGAGTCGATGCTGCAGGTCGACGCCCTCGACGAGGCGCGCACGCCGACGCGCGAGATGGTCGACGCAGTGTCGAGCACGAACGTGTACGTGCACGTCGACGCCACGCGATCGGGTGCCGGGTTCGGCCTGCTGCCGGCGTTCCTCGCCGACCGGCACGACGACCTCGTGCGGCTGTTCCCCGACGAGATCGACCAGCACCTGCCGTACTGGCTCGTCTGCCGCCCCGAGGCGCTGCGGCAGCCGACGGCGCTCGCGTTCATCGAGGCGCTGCGGGCGCGCATCGCGGCCGTCGAGGACCAGCTCCTCGGACGGCCGCGCGGTGCTGCTGAGGCTGCGTTCTAGCGCGCGCCGCCGAGCTCGGCGTCGTCGCTGAGGTCGGATGCCTCGTCGTCGATCTCGCCGAGCTCGTCGAGGTCGTCCTCGGCGTCGCGCGGCTTCACGTACGGATCGGCGTCGCCCGCATAGGCGGCCGTCGACGCCAGGGCCGTGACCTCCTCGTCGCGCACACGCGCCTCGCGCAGGAGCGCCTCGATGTGCTCGGCGTTCTCGGGGATCGCGTCGGCGATGAACTCGAGCGAGGGCGTGATGCGCGCGGTGATGTTGCGCCCGACCTCGGTGCGGAGCATCCCCGTCGCGGCCTTGAGGGCCGCCGCGGAGTCGCGACGCTCCTCGTCGGTGCCGTAGACGGTGTAGAAGATGCTCGCGTGCTGCAGGTCGCCCGTGACGCGGACGTCCGTGATCGTCACGAACCCGAGTCGCGGGTCGCGCAGCCCCTTGTCGAGCCGGCGCGCGACGATCTCCTTGATGCGGTCGGCCAGCTTCCTGGCCCGCTGCGGGTCGGCCATGATGTAACTCCTTTCGTGGCAAGGTCGCGACGGCTTCGCCGCCGTGACCGCCTCGATGTGAATCGGGGTAGGGGCCCCCGTTCTTCACCCGAAGGGAAGATCCGGGAGCCCCGTCCCAGCCACGATCAGGCGCGAGGCTTCTCGCGCAGCTCGATCGTCTCGATCTCGTCTCCGACCTGGATGTCGTTGTACTTGCCGAGGCCGATACCCGCCTCGAAGTCCGTGCGGACCTCGGTGACGTCGTCCTTGAACCGGCGCAGCGACTCGATGGCCAGGTTGTCGCCGACCACGACGCCGTCGCGGATGACGCGCGCCTTGGCGTTGCGCGTGATCGTTCCCGACCGCACGATGACACCGGCGATGTTGCCGAACTTCGAGGAGCGGAACACCTCGCGGATCTCGGCGACACCCGACTGCACCTCTTCGAACTCGGGCTTCAGCATGCCCTTGAGCGAGTTCTCGATGTCGTCGATCGCGTTGTAGATGACGTTGTAGAAGCGCACGTCGACGCCCTCGCGGGCGGCGCGCTCGCGCGCCTTCACATCGGGGCGGACGTTGAACCCGATGACGATCGCGTTGTCGATCGTCGCCAGGTCGATGTCGCTCTCGGTGACGGCACCCACACCGCGGTGGAGGATGCGCAGCTGCACCGAGTCGTCGACCTCGATCTTCATGAGCGACTCCTCGAGCGCCTCCACGGCACCCGACACGTCGCCCTTGATGATGAGGTTGAGCGCCTCGACCTTGCCCTCTTCGAGCGCACGGGTGAAGTCCTCGAGCGAGATGCGCTTGCGAGCCTTGGCCAGCTGGGCGTTGCGCTCGGCGGCCTCGCGCTTCTCGGCGATCTGGCGGGCGGTGCGGTCCTCCTCGGTGACGAGGAAGGTGTCGCCCGCGCGCGGGACCGTCGAGAGGCCCTGCACCTGCACCGGGCGCGACGGGGTCGCGGCGGCCACGGGGTCGCCGTTCTCGTCGGCCATCGCACGAACGCGGCCGTAGGCGGTGCCCGCCACGATCGCGTCGCCGACACGGAGCGTGCCCGACTGGATGAGCACGGTCGCCACGGCGCCGCGGCCCTTGTCGAGCTTCGCCTCGATGGCCACGCCGCGCGCGTCCTTGTCGGGGTTGGCACGCAGGTCGAGCCCGGCGTCGGCGGTGAGGAGGACCGCGTCGAGCAGCTCCTGGATGCCGATGTTCTCGCGAGCCGACACGTCGACGAACATGACGTCGCCGCCGTACTCCTCGGCCACGAGGCCGAACTCGGTGAGCTGCTGGCGCACCTTCGCCGGGTTCGCGTCGGGCTTGTCGATCTTGTTCACCGCGACCACGATCGGCACGTTGGCCGACTGCGCGTGGTTCAGTGCCTCGATCGTCTGCGGCATGATGCCGTCGTCGGCCGCGACCACGAGGATCGCGATGTCGGTCACCTGCGCACCACGGGCACGCATGGCGGTGAACGCCTCGTGACCCGGGGTGTCGATGAAGGTGATGGCCCGGTCGACGCCCTCGTGCTCGGTGTGCACCTGGTACGCACCGATGTGCTGGGTGATGCCGCCGGCCTCGCCCGCCACCACGTTGGCGTTGCGGATCGCGTCGAGGAGGCGCGTCTTGCCGTGGTCGACGTGGCCCATGACGGTGACGACCGGCGGACGCTGCTCAAGCACCTCGTCGGTCTCGTCCTCGAGCTCCTGGTCGAGGTCGATGTCGAAGCCCTCGAGGAGCTCCTTGTCCTCGTCCTCGGGCGAGACGACCTGGATCTTGTAGCCCAGCTCGGCGCCGAGCACCTCGAACGTGGCCTCGTCGAGCGACTCGGTCGCGGTGGCCATCTCACCGAGGTGGAAGAGCACCGTGACGAGCGAACCGGGGTTCGCGTCGATCTTGTCGGCGAAGTCGGAGATGGAGGCGCCACGGCGCAGTCGGATGACGGTGTTGCCGTCGCCGCGGGGGACGCTCACGCCGCCCAGCGACGGGGCCTCCCGCATCTCGAATTCCTGCCGCTTCGTGCGCTTCGACTTGCGGGCCTTGGACTTGCCGCCGCCGCGACCGAACGCACCTGCCGTGCCGCCGCCGGGGCCGCGACCACGACCGCCGCCGCCCGCGGGACGCGGGCCGCCGAAGCCGCCGCCGGGGCGCTGGAAGCCGCCGCCCGCGCCGGGACCGCCCGGACGTGCGCCGGCACCGGCGCCGCCGCCACCGCCGGGGCGCTGGAAGCCGCCGGGACGACCGCCGCCTGCGCCCCCGGGACGGGGTGCGCCGGGACGCGGCGAGCCGGGGCGAGGAGCCTGCGGCCGCGGGATGTTGCCCGGGTTCGGACGCTGGCCCATGCCCTGCGAGCTGGAGAACGGGTTGTTCCCGGGGCGCGGCTGGGCCGGGCGCGAGCCCATGCCCTGCGAGCTCGAGAACGGGTTGTTGCCGGGACGCGGGGCGCCGGGGCGGGGGGCCGGGCGCGGGATCGCACCACTGGGCTTCGGCGCGGCCGGCTTGGCCACGTCGGATGCCGCCGCGGCGGGTGCTGCGGGCGCCTCGGCCGGCTTCGTGGCGGCGGCCTGCGCCGCCTTCTCCTCAGCCTGGGCCTGGCGCTCGGCGACCGTCATCGGCGCGTCGGCTGCCGGAGCAGCCGGTGCGGCCTGGGGTGCCGGCTTCGGCGCCGGCTTGGGGCCGGGCTTCGCTGCGGTCGCGGGCTTGGCCGCCGCCGCGGGCGCGGCCTTCGCGGCGGCTCCAGCCGCCTCGAGCGCCGCCCGCAGCTTGCGGGCGACGGGGGGTTCGATGCTGGACGAGGGTCCCTTGACGTACTCGCCCATCTCCTTGAGCTTCTCAAGGGCGATCTTGCTGTCGACACCGAGTTCGGATGCGATCTCGTGTACGCGTGGTTTGGCAGCCACTTCTCTCCTGTTCCGGGCCCACCCCCGGACAGGGGCGGACCATCAATGGCGGACGGGTCTCATTTCGAGCCGCTCATGAGTTGTCCATTAGCCGTTCAGCCTGTTCTCTACGTTGCTGGTGTCCACCTCGCCGCGAATGCGCAGCGCGCGCCCGAAGGCGCGCTTCCGCACGGCGAGCCGGTAGCACTCGAGCGTCGGATGCAGCCACGCGCCCCTCCCCGGAAGCACGGCCGAAGCATCCGCTACGACGTGGGAGTTCTGGGAGACGACCCTCAGAAGGGAGGATCGCGGGGCGCGCGAACGGCATCCGATGCACGTTCTGACGGGTTCCATCCTACACCTCCCCGCCAGGCGGCCCGGCGACGCCCGGCTCGCGGGTCAGTTCGACTCGAGGATCGAGTCGGGCTGGATGTCGATCTTCGCGCCCGTGAGCTTCGCCGCGAGGCGCGCGTTCTGGCCCTCCTTGCCGATGGCGAGGGACAGCTGGTAGTCGGGAACCAGGGCGCGCACGGCGCGGGTCTGCTCGTCGATGACGAAGGCGCTCGTCACCTTTGCGGGCGAGAGGGCGCTCGCGACGAAGGTGGCGAGGTCGTCCGACCAGTCGACGATGTCGATCTTCTCCGCCCCGAGCTCGGCCGTGACCGCTCGCACGCGCTGGCCGAGCTCGCCGATCGCAGCGCCCTTGGCGTTCACCCCCGGCTGGTTCGCGCGCACGGCGATCTTGGTGCGGTGGCCGGCCTCGCGGGCGAGCGACACGATCTCGACGACGCCCGATGCGATCTCGGGCACCTCGAGGGCGAACAGCTTGCGCACGAGTGCGGGGTGGGTGCGCGACACCGTGATCGACGGGCCCTTCGCGCCCTTCGCGACGCTCGTCACGTAGACGCGGATGCGCTGGCCGTGCGGGTACTCCTCGCCGGGCACCTGCTCCTCGGGAGGCAGGATCGCCTCGACCGTGCCGAGGTCGATGTGCACCATGCGCGGGTTGGGGCCCTGCTGGATGACGCCGGCGACGATGTCGCCCTCGCGACCGCGGAACTCGCCGAGCACGGCGTCGTCGGCGAGGTCGCGAAGCCGCTGGTTGATGACCTGCTTCGCCGCGAACGCGGCGATGCGGCCGAAGTCGCTGGGGCTGTCCTCGGCCTCGCCGATGACGTTGCCCTCCTCGTCGTACTCGGGCACGTAGATGGAGACGTGCCCCGTCTTGCGGTCGAGGTGCGCGCGGGCGCCCGTGGGGTTCGCGTGCCCGTGCTGGCCGGGGTTGGTGTGCTTCAAGTAGGCCATGAGGATCGCCTGCTCGATGATCTCCACCAGTTCGTCGAACGGGATCTCCTTCTCGCGCTCCATCATGCGGAGCACGCTGAGGTCGATGTCCATCGCCGGCCTCCTCTATTCAGCTCTCATGCCGCTTCGAACCCGGAGCGGACGACTCTCTACCGTACCGGAATGTCGGGACGACCGTCATCCGGGGCCAGGGTCCATGATTTCCATGTGAACACCCATTGACATGAACCGTGGAATCCGTGTTAATGGACATCATCATGAAAACGACGCGGACGTACGACATGCGGGGCCGGGCGGCCGAGGCCGACCGCACCAGGGCGCGCATCCTCGACGCGGCGGTGGCCCTCGCCGGCGAGGTCCCGCTCGCGGCGTGCACCCTCCCCGCGATCGCCGACCGGGCGGGCGTGTCGGTGCAGACCGTGCTCCGCGCCTACGGCAGCCGCGACGGCCTGTTCACCGCCGCGACCACCCGCGCACGCGAGCAGGTCGTCGCCCAGCGAGCGACGCCCGTCGGCGACGCCGACGCTGCGCTCGACGTGCTCGCCGAGCACTACGAGGCCTGGGGCGACACCATGCTGCTGCTCCTCGCCCAGGAGTCGTGGGAGCCGGTCGCCGCCGAGATCACCGCGACCGGCAAGCTGCTGCACCGCGACTGGGTGCGGAGCGTGTTCGCTCCCGCCCTCGACCCGCTCGACGCCGCCGACCGCGACCAGGCGGTCGACCTGCTCGTGGTGGCCACCGACCTCTACGCCTGGAAGCTGCTGCGGCGCGACCGCGGCCTCGACCGCGCGGCGACGCGCGAGCGCATGTACCGCCTCGTGGCATCCGTGCTCGCCGACATCATGGAAGGGGAACGCGCATGACGTCCGTCACCCTCGTGACCGTCGACGCCGGCGGGAACGCGCCGCCCATGCTCGACATCGCCCGCACGCTCGTGCGACGCGGCGAGGACGTGCGCGTCCTCGGCCACGAACGCCAGCGCGACCGCGTCGCGGCGACCGGCGCCGCGTTCGAGCCGCTCGACGCGCTCGCGTACTGGGACTGCACGATCCCGCGATCGCTGCCGTCGACGCTCGGGCAGTTCAGCCGGCTCGGTTCCGACGGGCCCCTCCGGCGCGAGGTCGCATCGCGCCTGCGCTCCGACGGAACCGACGTCGCGCTCGTCGACTGCCTCACGGCATCGGCGGTGCTCGGTGCCCGCGACGCCGGCGTGCCGAACGCGGTGCTGTTCCACACGTTCCTCGCCTACTGGCGCGGCGCGTACGCGGGCGGGCCCGTCGGCGTGGTCTCCCGGCTCCGCGGGATCGACCTGCGTGCCGCGTGGAAGGCCGCCGACGCCCGCATCGTGACGGCCGACGCGACGCTCGACCCGGCGGCGCGCGACGGCGAGCCCGGCACCGCCTGGGTCGGACCGACCGACACGGGTGTGCCGGCACGACCCGATCCCGACCGGCCTCCGCTCGTCGTCGTCAGCCTGTCCACGACCTGGCTGCCCGGCCAGACGTCCGCCTACCAGCGCATCGTGACGGCGCTCGGGTCGCTGCCCGTGCGCGGGCTCGTGACCGCGGGCGGCATCGTGCCCGACCGGCCGATCGACCTGCCGGCGAACGTCGAGTGGGCCGAGCGGCGCCGGCACGCCGACGTCCTCCCCGAGGCCGCGCTCGTGATCGGCCACGGCGGGCACTCCACGACCTCGACCGCCCTCGCACACGACCTGCCGCTCGTCATCCTCCCGATGAACCCGCACGCCGACCAGCCGATGGTCGCGAACGCGATCGAGCGGAGGGGCGCGGGCGTCGCGCTGTCGCCGCGCGCTCGTCCCGAGCAGGTCGCGGAGGCCGTCGTGCGGGCGCTGGGCGATCAGGGCATGGCCGCCGCGGCGGCCGACCTCGGGCGGCGCATCCGGTCGGCCGACGCGGCCGACGCGGCATCCGACCGGCTGCTCGCACTCGTGCGGCGGGAGGCGCGCTCGCCCGAGCGGTCGCCCGAGGACGCCTGACCACCCCGAGCACGAGAGGGGAATGCGGCGGGCGGCTGCTCCCCAGGGCCGCCCGCCGCAGCGGATGGCGGATGCCCCCGCATCCGCCACCCCGTTCATCGCCGCCGTTCAGTCGTGCCAGACCTGCACGACCGAGGGGCGCGGCGCGGCGACCGAACCGGCTGCCGTCGAGCCGTAGTCGGGGAAGAGCGAGGTCTGCGCGGAGACGGAGCCGTTCTCGCCCGGGTGCTGCACGGCCACGAAGACGAGGCCCTCGCGGTCGTGGATCACCGGGCCGCAGGTCTCGGCTTCGCGCGGCACCGAGAGGAACTGCTGCACGTTGCCGCGCTGGTCACCCTCGAGCGGCACCCGGAAGAGGCCGTCGTTGTACCCGATCGTGCCGGGCGCGCCGTCGGTCGAGATCCAGAGGTTGCCCTCGGAGTCGAACGCCAGGTTGTCGGGGCACGAGATGGGCGACACGAGCTCCTTCGGGAATCCGGCGAAGTACGTGTACGCCGTCTTCGACGGGTCGCCGCAGAGCAGCAGGATGCTCCAGCCGAACGTCTCCCCCGCCTGGCCCGCGGTCTCGGTGAGCTCGATGACGTGCCCGAAGCGGTTGCCCGAGATCGGGTTCGCCTCGTCGAGCGGCGAGGACGTGCCGCGCGCGCTGTTGTTCGTCAGGGCGACGTAGACCTTGCCGGTGCGCGGGTTCGGCTCGACGTCCTCGGGGCGGTCCATCTTGGTGGCGCCCACGAGGTCGGCGGCGCGACGGGTGTAGACGAGCACCTCCTCGACCGACATGCCCGGGACGACGCTCTGGCCGTCCCGCGTGAGCGGGATCCACTGGCCGGCGCCGTCGAAGAGCCCGTCGCTCGGGAGGGCGCCGCCGCCGGTGATCTCGCCGACCGGCGAGTTGCCCGTGAACCTGGCGACGAAGAGGTCGCCCTCGCTGAGCAGGCGCTGGTTCTTCTTCTTCGCACCCGTCGACGTCGCGGCGGTGTAGCGCCCCTTCGACACGAACTTGTAGAGGTAGTCGTTGCGCTCGTCGTCGCCCATGTAGGCCACGACGCGGCCGTCCTCGGCGATGATCACGTTGGCGCCCTCGTGCTTCATGCGGCCCATGGCCGTGTGCTTGAGCGGCGTCGACGTCGGGTCGCTCGGGTCGATCTCGACGATCCAGCCGAAGCGGTTGGGCTCGTTCACGTAGTCGGCGTCGTGCGCGTCGAAGCGCGGGTCGTACGCCTCCCAACCCGTCTCGGTCGTGGTGGTCGACGTGCCGCTGTAGCGCTTCTGCTCGGCCGTGTCGGCCGCCCACGCGAAGTAGCCGTTGAAGTTCTCCTCACCCGAGAGCACGGTGCCCCACGGGGTGGTGCCGCCGGCGCAGTTGCCGAGGGTTCCCTTGACCCAGCGGCCCTCGGGGTCGGCCGCGGTCTTCACGAGGTCGGACCCGGCCGCGGGGCCGGTGAGCTCGAACACCGTCTCGACGGTGATGCGGCGGTTGCGCTCGCCGTCGACGACGTACGACCACGGCTCGCCTGCCGCGCGACGGCGCAGCTCGACGACCGACATGCCCTGCGCCGCCTTGTAGATCTCGCCGCGGCGCTGCTTCTCGGCGGGGTCGCCCGTGGGCGGGAACATGATGCCCGGGTTGACGTACTCGTGGTTCGCGACGAGCACGCCGGTCTTGCCGCTCGGGTCGGCGATGATGTCGAGGTAGTCGTTGTTGTAGCCGAACTGGCCGGACTGGGCGGTCGCCGACTGGTTGGCGAAGTCGAGCGCCGGGGACGACGAGAACAGCGGGTCGCCCCAGCGGATGATCGGGCTCCAGTGGTAGCCCTCGGGCACCGTGAACGCGTCGACGAGGCGGTCGACCGGGTCGATCGCGCCGAACGCGAGGCCGGCCGTGCCCGGCTTCGCGGCGTACGCCGCACCCGAGCCGCCGCCGACGGCGTTGCCGACCACGAGCCCGACGGCGCCGGCGAGGCCGAGGCCGAGCAGCGAGCGCCGGGTGAGCGCCGCCGACGCGATGTCGCGGAAGTGGGCGTTGTCCGACGTGTTGCACTCGGGTCCGAGGCACGCATCGGCGCACTTCAGCCGGCACGTCACGGCGGAGCGCTTGCCGCGAACGTGGTCGGCCATGGGGAGCAATCGCAGCGGGGTCTGGTCGGAAATCGTCACTTCTCGGGTCCTCACGATCGACGGACGGGTCGATCCGAGCGTCGTCCCCCGAGGAGACGCGAAGGCACCGCGTCGGTGAACAGGACATGGCGTCGGGGTGAAGCACAAGGGGGTGATCATGCGGCATCCGCGTCATTACAGTATGCGCATGAACCCGACCTCCGTCTCCCCCTCGGCCGCCGTCGATGCCGCCCAGGATTCGCGCGCGTTCCGACTCGGCGCCCGCGTCGGCTACGTGGTGCTCGGACTCGTGCACGTCGTCATCGGCATGATCGCCGTGTCGATCGCCGCGGGGGCGGGCGGCGGCGAGGCCGACCAGGGCGGCGCGATGGAGCAGATCGCGCGTGTCCCCTTCGGCGTCGTGGTGCTCTGGATCATCGTGGTCGGGCTCGTGGCGCTCGGCATCTGGCGGGTCGGTGAAGCCATCGTCGAGCGCGATCCCCACACGAAGCGGCGGTGGGGACGGCGTGCCAAGGAGATCGGCACCGCGGCCGCCTACTTCGCGATCGCCGGCACGGCCCTCGTGTACGCCCTCGGCGGGCGCTCCGACTCCTCCGAGTCCACCCGGACGCTCACCGCCGACCTGCTCGCGAACCCCGCCGGAGTGGTGCTCGTCGTGCTCATCGGCCTCCTCGTGCTCGGCGTCGGCGCCGCGTTCGTCGTGCGCGGCGCCCGCCGCGACTTCGAGAAGCACCTGTCGCTGCCGGGCGGCGCGGTCGGCGGCGGCATCCGCGCGCTCGGCGTCGTGGGCTACGTGGCCAAGGGCGTCGCCGTCGCGATCGTCGGCGTGCTCTTCGTGGTCGCCGCGCTGACCCACGATCCCGAGAAGACCGGGGGCCTGGATGCCGCGCTGCGGAGCATGGCGGAGCTGCCGTTCGGCCGTGTCCTCCTCTGGCTCGTGGGCGCGGGCCTCGTCATCTACGGGGTGTACTGCTTCGCGCGGGCGCGGTACGCCCGCCTCTGAGCACCGGGCGACACGCGCCGCTCAGCCGGCGAGCGCGGCGACGACCCCCTCGATCGGCACGGCGACCCGGTCGCCCGAGGCGCGATCCCACACCTCGACGACGCCGTCGGCGACGCCGCGGCCCGCGATGACGATCTTCGGCACGCCGATGAGCTCGGCGTCGGCGAACTTCACGCCCGGCGAGAGCTTGGGCCGGTCGTCGTAGACGACGTCGAAGCCCGCGGCCTCGAGGTCGGCGACGACCCGTTCCGCGGCGTCGAACGCCGCCTGGTCCTTGCCGGTGGCGAGCACGTGCACGTCGAACGGCGCGACCGGCGCAGGCCAGACGAGGCCCTTGTCGTCGTTGTTGAGCTCGGCGACGATCGCGAGGATGCGCGTGACGCCGATGCCGTACGAGCCCATCGTCACGGTCGCGAGCTTGCCGTTCTCGTCGAGCACCTTGAGCCCGAGCGCCTCCGCGTACTTGCGGCCGAGCTGGAAGACGTGGCCCATCTCCATGCCGCGCGCGAGCTCGACCGGGCCCGAGCCGTCGGGCGCGGGGTCGCCGTCGCGCACGTTCGCGACCTCGACGACGCCGTCGGCGGTGAAGTCGCGGCCGGCGACGAGGCCGAACACGTGCTGCTCGTCGAGGTTCGCGCCGGTGATCCACTCGGTGCCGTCGACGACGCGCGGGTCGAGGAAGAACCGGATGCCGGTCGACGACTCGGCGCCGAGCACCGGTCCGTCGGCCGACCACGGGCCGATGTAGCCCTTCACGAGCCCGGGGTGGCGCGCGAAGTCCTGCTCGGTCGCCGCCTCGACCTCGGCGGGGGCGAACGCCACCTCGACGCGCTTGGCCTCGATCTCGCGGTCGCCCGGGATGCCGACGACGACGACCTCGCGCGTGCCGTCGAGGTGGGTGAGCGCGAGCACGACGTTCTTCAGCGTGTCGGCCGCGGTCCAGTCGCGGCCGTCGGGGCGCGGGTACTCGAGGTTCGCGAGGTCGACGAGGGTCGCGATGGTCGGGGTGTTCGGCGAGTCGAGCACCTCGGCCTCGGGCAGGCCGTCGAACGGGATCGGCTCGGGCACCACGGTCGTGAACGCCTCGACGTTCGCGGCGTAGCCGCCGGCCGATCGCACGAACGTGTCCTCGCCGACGGGCGTCGGGTGCAGGAACTCCTCCGACTTCGAGCCGCCCATCGCACCGGCATCCGCCTTGACGATGACGTACTCGAGCCCGAGGCGCGTGAAGATGCGCTCGTACGCGTCGCGCTGCGCCTGGTAGCTCGCGTCGAGGCCGGCGTCGGAGGCGTCGAACGAGTACGCGTCCTTCATCGTGAACTCGCGCCCGCGGAGCAGGCCGGCGCGCGGGCGGGCCTCGTCGCGGTACTTGTCCTGGATCTGGTAGATCGTGAGCGGCAGGTCCTTGTACGACGAGTAGAGGTCCTTCACGAGCAGCGTGAAGACCTCCTCGTGCGTCGGCGCGAGCAGGTAGTCGGCCTCCTTGCGGTCCTGCAGGCGGAACAGCGCGTCGCCGTACTCCGTCCATCGGCCCGTGACCTCGTAGGGCTCGCGCGGGAGCAGCGCCGGGAAGTGCACCTCGTGCGCCCCGGCGGCGGTCATCTCCTCGCGGATGATCCGCTCGATCTTCGCCTTCACGCGCAGGCCCAGCGGCAGCCACGCGAAGATGCCGGGCGCCTGGCGCCGGATGTACCCGGCGCGGACGAGCAGCTTGTGGCTCGCGATCTCGGCATCGGCCGGGTCTTCGCGAAGCGTGCGGAGGAAGAAGTTCGACAGGCGTACGGGCACCCGACGATTCTAGGACGCACGGATGCCGCGTCGTCTCGCCATCCGCGTCACCGCTGCACCCGGCGATTCTCGTGACGCACGGATGCCGCGTCCTCGCGTCATCCGCCTAGGCTTGCCGCATGCCCCGACGCCGACCGCACGTCGCCGGCTCCGCCGCGCAGAGCGAGCTCGCCGCGGCGCTCGCGGAGCTTCGGGAGACCCTCGAACTGCCCGACGGGTTCCCGCCCGCCGTGCTCGCCGAGGCGGAGGCCGCCGCGGCCGCGGCACCGCCGCCCGCCGCCGACCGGCGCGACGTCCCCTTCGTCACGATCGATCCCCCGGGCTCGCTCGACCTCGACCAGGCATTGCACCTCTCGCGCCGGGCGGGCGGCTACCGCGTGCACTACGCGATCGCGGATGTCCCGGGGTTCGTGGAGCCCGGCGGCGCCGTCGACCTCGAGGCCCGCGGGCGCGGCCAGACGCTGTACGCGGCCGACGGCCGGGTTCCGCTGCATCCGCCCGTGCTCAGCGAGGACCGGGCATCCCTGCTGCCCGGCGTCGACCGCGCCGCCTACGTGTGGTCGTTCGACCTCGACGAGACCGGAGCCGTGCTCGCGACGCGCCTCGAACGCGCGGTCGTGCGCTCCCGCGCCCAGCTCGACTATGCGCAGGCGCAGTCGAGCATCGACGACGGGTCGGCCGACGGCTCGCTCGCCCTGCTCCGCGAGATCGGCGAGCTGCGGCTCGGGCAGGAGCGGGTGCGCGGCGGCGCGAGCCTCAACGTGCCCGACGAGGAGATCGTGCGAACGCCCGACGGCGGGTACGCGCTCGAGCGTCGACGGCTGCTTCCCGTCGAGGACTGGAACGCGCAGCTCTCGCTCATGACCGGCATGGCGGCCGCCGAGCTCATGATCGCCGAGCGCGTCGGCATCCTGCGCACCATGCCCAAGCCCTCCGACGAGGAGGTGGCATCGTTCCGCCGCCAGACCGTGGCGCTGGGCCGTCCCTGGCCCGCGTCGATCGGCTACGGCCAGTACCTCCACGAACTGCCCCGCGACGAGCCCGCCTCGCTCGCGATCCTGCAGGCCGCGAGCGGGCTGTTCCGTGGCGCCGGCTACGTGGCGATGGACGGCACGGTGCCCGCCGACCCCGTGCAGTCCGCGCTCGCATCCCCGTACGCGCACGTGACGGCCCCGCTGCGCCGCCTCGTCGATCGGTGGGGTCTCGTGGTGTGCGAGGCGATCGCCGCCGGGCGCGAGGTCCCCGACTGGGCGCGGGCGTCGCTCGGCGAACTGCCGTCACTCATGGGGGCGTCGTCGCGGCGCGCGTCGCAGCTCGACGCGGGGTCGATCGCGCGCGTGGAGGCCGCCGTGCTCTCGGATCGCGTCGGCGACCGGTTCGACGCCACGGTGCTGGGACTGCGCAACGGATCTGCGGTCATCCAACTCGTCGAGCCGGCGGTCACCGCGACGTGTCCCGCGCCGCCCGAGGCGCGTCCGGGCGTGCGCATCCCGGTCGTGCTCGAGGGCGCCGACATCCGCACCGGCACGGTGCGGTTCCGGGCGGCCTGACGTCAGACGTTGCCGTCGACGTCCTCCTCGTCCTGCATCGCGAACTCGTCGAGCTCGTCCTCGGCCGTGTCCGCCTCGGCCGCCTCGCCGGCTGCCTCACCGGATGCCTCGTCGGTGCCCTCGTGCAGCGTGCCCATGCCGTCGGGGTACCCGGCTTCGTCGGGGTACTCGAACTGCGTGCCGTCTCCGCTCATCGCGGTCCCCTCTCGCGAACGGATGCCGCGTGCACGGGCATCCCCTTGCGGCCCACGTTACCCGCGGGCTCGGGTCACCGCGATGCTGCCGCCATGAACGCTGCGACGAGCGCCGAGGAGGACGCGCGGTCGATGTCGGCCGGCACCGTGACCCACGCGAGGTTCACCCCGTCGGTGGCGTACACCGCGGTGGCTCCGCCGTCGACCGGCAGCGCGATGGCCTGGAGCGCACCGTCCACGACGACCGGCTCGGCGCCGGCGCGGGCGGCGAGCTCGGTGATCGCCCATCCGGCTCCGGGCATGAGCTCGCTGCTGAAGAAGCGCCCGTACTCCGGGGTCGACCACACGCACGGCAGGTCGCCGACGGCGCGGAGCGAACCGTAGAGTCCCGGTGCCGCCTCGCCGCCGAAGCCGCCCGGCTCAGCCCCGAACGGCTCGCCGAGGATCGATGTCGTGTCGACGCCCCATGCGAGGGCCGCACAGTCGTTCGCCGCCGACCACATTCCGGCCGGACGCGCGGCGGGGACGGGTGCGGCCGCGGCCGCGGCATCCGCGACCAGCGCAACGATCGCATCGATCGCATCGAGGGCGGTGTCCGCGGCATCCGCCATGCCCACGATGCCCGAGAGCCAGTAGCCGCCCACGACGGTGCTGAACGAGCAGCGGTTCCCGTAGCAGTAGGGCGAGTCCGGGTCCGCCTCGGCGACCTGCGCCTCGAGCCCCGCCGCGGGCATGACGGAGAGCGAGACGTATGGATCGCTCGCCGCAGAACCCCAGGTGCACTCGAGGCCGCCGAGCACGGCGACGGCCCAGACACGCTCGTTCTGCTGCCCCGTGAACGCTGTCACGTCGCCACCGACGAGGTCGGAGAGCGTCGCGTCATCGATGATCGCCGTGCAGTCACCGTCGAACGCGACGGCCGGCTTCGCCGCGATCGATGGCGGCGGCTCGACGCTGGGTGTCGGCGACGGCGGCTCGGAGGTGGGGGCGGCGGCATCCGCTGCGGGAACGCACCCGGTCAATGCCGCGAGGAGAATGCCGGCGAGTAGGGCGCCAGCCGTACGTGTCATGACGAGAATGTATCCGCCGGGAAGCCGCCGTCGGAAGCGACGCGGATATCGATTCGGATACGGCGCGCTCGAGCGCTCAGGGCGTGACGACCTGCGGGCTGCCGACCGGGGCATCCGCGCCCATCTCGTCGGCGATGCGGTTCGCCTCGGCGATGAGCGTCTCGACGATCTCGGACTCGGGCACGGTCTTGATGACCTCGCCCTTCACGAAGATCTGGCCCTTGCCGTTGCCGGATGCCACGCCGAGGTCGGCCTCGCGGGCCTCACCCGGTCCGTTGACGACGCAGCCCATGACCGCGACGCGCAGCGGCACGCTCATGCCCTCGAGCCCGTCGGTGACGTCGTTCGCGAGCTTGTACACGTCGACCTGCGCGCGACCGCACGACGGGCACGACACGATCTCGAGCTTGCGCTCCCGGAGGTTGAGCGACTGCAGGATCTGCAGGCCGACCTTGACCTCCTCGACGGGCGGTGCCGACAGCGACACCCGGATGGTGTCGCCGATGCCCTCCGACAGGAGGATGCCGAACGCCGTCGCCGACTTGATCGTGCCCTGGAACGCGGGACCGGCTTCGGTCACGCCGAGGTGCAGGGGCCAGTCGCCCCGCTCGGCGAGCATGCGGTAGGCCTTCACCATCACGATCGGGTCGTTGTGCTTCACCGAGATCTTGAAGTCGTGGAAGTCGTGCTCCTCGAAGAGGCTGGCCTCCCACACGGCCGACTCGACGAGCGCCTCGGGCGTCGCCTTGCCGTACTTCTGGAGCAGGCGCGGGTCGAGCGAGCCGGCGTTCACGCCGATGCGGATCGAGACGCCCGCCTCCTTCGCGCGGCGCGCGATCTCACCGACCTGGTCGTCGAACTTGCGGATGTTGCCGGGGTTCACGCGCACGGCCGCGCACCCCGCGTCGATCGCTGCGTACACGTAGTTCGGCTGGAAGTGGATGTCGGCGATGACGGGGATCTGGCTCTTCTTCGCGATGATCGGCAGCGCTTCGGCGTCGTCGCGGCTGGGCACGGCCACCCGCACGATGTCGCAGCCCGAGGCGGTCAGCTCGGCGATCTGCTGCAGGGTCGCGTTGATGTTCGGCGTCGGCGTCGTGGTCATCGACTGCACGCTCACGGGCGCGTCGCCGCCGACGAGGACCTTGCCCACCTTGATCTGACGGGACTTGCGTCGCGGGGCCAGGGTTTCGGGGACCTTCGGCATTCCGAGATTCACTGCAGGCACCGTGCCAGTCTAGTTCGGGTCTCCGCGAACGCGGCCGTGCGGAGCCGTCGGCCGGAGGTGATGCTCAGGCGCAGCCGTCGGCCTCCATCTCGGGTGCGCCGATCCACTTCACCGTCGACCCGTCGTCCGTGGGCTGTGCGACCACGTTCGCCCGGTCCGGTCCGGTCCAGGAGTCCGGCACGGCGACGACGAGCGCTTCCACGGACGATCCGGTGCACGTCCAGACGTCGGAATCGAAGCCCGGATCCGCCTCCGCGATCGACCACGCGTCGCCGGCCTGGAGTCCGCTCGCCGTGGAGAGCACGACACCGTCGGCCGCGGGGGCGTCGAAGTACACCGCGAATCGGGGCCAGACCAGCCAGTCGATTGCCTCGGCCTGGCGGAGCTCCTCGTCGTAGAGCCGCTCGTCGAGGGCGAACTCGTCCCATCGGTGGACGATGCCGGCCGGGGAGTGGTTGGTGCCGGCGTACGGCTCGTCGACCGGCGGCTCCCCGAACACTTCGGTGAGCGCCGAGACGGCGTCGGCAGGCGGGGACATGTAGCCGAGCGTCAGGAGGACCGTCCCCCCGTCGCCGCGGAGTTCGAGTCCCTCGGGCCGAGCCACGAGCCCGATGACGGCCGTGAGGTCGACGGGCTCGACGGTGGGCGTCGCCGCCGGCGTCGGACGCGGCGTCGCGGCATCCGGCGTCGGCGTCGGCGTCGGCGTCGGGCTCGGCGTCGGGCCGAAGCAACCGGCGAGCGCAAGCATGAGCGAGATGGCGGCGGCGGTGAGGGCGCCGGCGCGGAGCGTGCGGGTCATCGGACTCCTGGGTCTGAAGGTCGGCGACTCGAAGGACGCCTCTTCCGATCATGCCTGCGGCGCGGCACCCGCCGGTGCCGCGCCGCATCACGATTCCGTCTCGGAGGACGCCCTCCGCTTCGAGCTACGCCACCGCGCTCGTGTCGAGCGGCGGCTCGGTCGCCGCCACGACCTCCTCGACCGTGACGCCGGGGGCGACCTCGACGAGCTTCAGCCCGTCGGGCGTGACGTCGATCACGGCGAGGTCGGTGATGATGCGGTCGACGACGCCCTTGCCGGTGAGCGGCAGCGAGCACTCGTGCACGATCTTGGGCGAGCCGTCCTTCGCGACGTGCTCCATGAGCACGATCTTGCGGCGGGCGCCGTGCACGAGGTCCATCGCGCCGCCGGGGCCCTTCACCATCTTGCCGGGGATCATCCAGTTCGCCAGGTCGCCCGCGGCCGACACCTGCATCGCGCCGAGGATCGCGGCGTCGATCTTGCCGCCGCGGATCATGCCGAAGCTCGTGGCGGAGTCGAAGTACGCAGCGCCCGGGAGCACGGTGACCGTCTCCTTGCCCGCGTTGATGAGGTCGGGATCGACCTCTGGCTCGGTCGGATACGGGCCGACGCCGAGGATGCCGTTCTCCGACTGCAGCAGGATCGTCACGCCCTCGGGGACGTAGTTCGGCACGAGCGTGGGGAGCCCGATGCCGAGGTTGACGTAGGAGCCGTCGTGCAGCTCGCGCGCCGCGCGCGCGGCCATCTCGAATCGCGTCAGCGCCATCTCAGTTCTCCCTCACGGTGCGGCGCTCGATGCGCTTCTCGATGTCGGTGCCGACGACCACGACGCGGTCGACGTAGATGCCGGGCAGGTGGATCGTGTCGGGGTCGAGCTCGCCGGGCTCGACGAGCTCCTCGACCTGGGCGATGCAGACGGCGCCCGCCATGGCCGCGAGCGGCGAGAAGTTGCGGGCCGACTTGTCGAACACCAGGTTGCCGAAGCGGTCGCCGCGCAGCGCGTGCACGAGCGCGAAGTCGGTGGTGATCGCCTCCTCGAGCACGAAGTCCGCCGCCTCGCCGCGCACCGTGAACGACTGCACCGGCTTCGCGGGGCTCGCGATCGCGATCGACCCGTCGACGTGGTAGCGGCGCGGCAGCCCGCCCTCGGCGACCTGCGTGCCCACCCCGGTCTGCGTGAAGAACGCGGCGATCCCGCTGCCCCCCGCCCGCAGCTTCTCGGCGAGCGTGCCCTGCGGCGTCAGCTCGAGCTCGAGCTCGCCCGAGAGGTACTGCCGCTCGAACTCCTTGTTCTCGCCGACGTACGACGACGTCATCTTGGCGATGCGCTGCTGCGCGAGCAGCACGCCGAGCCCCCAGTCGTCGACGCCGCAGTTGTTCGACACGACCGAGAGTCGGTCGACGCCGGACTCCAGCAGCGCCTGGATGAGCACCATCGGGATGCCGCAGAGGCCGAACCCGCCGACGGCGAGGCTCGAGCCCGAGGGGATGTCGGCGACCGCTTCTTGGGCGGACCCGACGACTTTGTCGAGTGTCACGATGCACCTTCCTGAGCTTCCGCGGCCCCGGGTCGGGCGCGGGTTGCAGTGATCACGCTACCGGCGTCGGCGGGCGACGCGGTCATCCGTCGGGGCGCGACGCCACGGGCCGGCGCAGTAACGCTCATCGCGCGCTCCATCCGCCGTCCATGGTGTAGCTCGCGCCCGTGACCATGCCCGCCTGCTCGCCGGCGAGCCAGAGCGCGAGCCCCGCCACCTCGGCGGGTTCGACGAGCCGCTTGACGGCCGGCTCGGTGAGCATGACCTTCGGCAGCACCTCCGCCTCGCTGATGCCGTGCAGGCGCGCCTGGTCGGCGATCTGCTTCTCCACGAGCGGCGTGCGCACGTAGCCCGGGTTGATGCAGTTCGACGTCACGCCGTGCGCGCCGCCCTCGAGCGCGGTGACCTTCGAGAGGCCCTCGAGCCCGTGCTTGGCGGCCACGTAGGCCGACTTGAACGGCGAGGCCTGCAGGCCGTGCACGCTCGACACGTTGACGATGCGTCCGAACCCGCGCTCGTACATGGCCGGCAGCGCCGCCCGGATGAGCAGGAACGGGGCCTCGAGCATCACGCGGATGATCCGCGAGAACTGGTCGGGCTCGAACTCCTCGATCGGCCGCACGTGCTGGAGGCCGGCGTTGTTCACGAGCACGTCGACGTCGAGCGTCAGGTCGGCGAGGGCCGCGGTGTCTGCGAGGTCGACGGCCCACGCCTCGCCGCCGATCTCCTCGGCGGCCTCCGAAGCTGCGCCGGCGTCGACGTCGGCCACGACGACCGATGCGCCACGCGCCGCGAATGCCTCGGCGCACGCGCGCCCGATGCCGCTCGCCCCGCCGGTGACCAGCACCCGGCGCCCGTCGAATCCAGTCATTCGGCGACTCCTCCACCTCGTCGTGCGGCGCGGCGGCAGGACCGGCCGGATCCGAGTCTGCATTGCGCACGAACGCACCGACAATGACGAGATCTGCAGCGTCGCTGTGCGTGAATGCACAGCTCGCACGTCCCGCCCGGCGGCGCCCACCCGCTCGAGCCGACATAGACTGCAAACGGGGCGATCCCCCCATCGAGACGAAGGAGTCCACCACCGATGAGCATCCCCGACGTCGTCATCATCGCCGGAGCCCGCACGCCGTTCGCCCGCATCAACGGCAACCTCGCGGGCCAGGACGCGGTGCAGCTCGGCACCGTCGCGATCCGCGGCGCACTCGAGAAGGCGGGGGTCTCCCCCGACGACGTGGACGCGGTCATCATGGGCCAAGTGCTCCAGGCAGGGGCCGGCCAGAACCCCGCGAAGCAGTCCGCGGTCGCCGCCGGCATCCCGTGGCGGGTGCCCGCCACGACGGTCAACAAGGTCTGCCTGTCGGGCCTCGTCGCGATCACGGATGCCGCGCGCCTGATCCGCCTCGGCGAGGCATCCGTCGTCGTGGCCGGCGGGCAGGAGTCGATGACCAAGGCCCCGCTGCTGCTGCCCGGATCGCGCAAGGGCTGGGCGTACGGCGCCGTCGAGATGCTCGACCACGCCGCGAACGACGGCCTGACCGACGCGTTCGACCACGACTCGATGGGTGCGTCGACCGAGCGCTTCAACGCCCGCTACGGCCTCACGCGCGAGGAGCAGGACGAGATCGCCTCGGAGTCGCACCGTCGCGCCGGCGCCGCGCAGGCCGACGGCGTGTTCGACGACGAGATCGTGCCGGTCGAGGTACCGCAGCGCAAGGGCGACCCCGTCGTCGTCGCGGTCGACGAGGGCGTGCGCGCCGACTCGACCGTCGAGGTGCTCGCGAAGCTGCGCCCGGCGTTCGCCGAGGGCGGCGCCATCACCGCCGGCAACTCGTCGCCGCTCTCCGACGGCGCGGCCGCGGTCGTCGTGGCCAGCCGGGAGTGGGCGGAGTCGCGCGGACTGCCGTGGCTCGCGCTCGTGGGCGCCGCCGGCCAGGTCGCCGGTCCCGACAACTCGCTGCACTCGCAGCCGTCGAACGCGATCGCCGCGGCCCTCGAGAAGGAGGGCGTCTCGGCGGCCGACCTCGACCTCGTCGAGATCAACGAGGCGTTCGCGGCGGTGTCGCTGCAGTCGATGCGCGACCTCGACCTCGACCGCGCGAAGGTCAACATGCACGGCGGCGCGATCGCCGTCGGCCACCCCATCGGCGCCTCCGGCGCCCGCCTCGCGCTGCACGCGGCACTCGAGCTGTCCCGTCGGGGCAGCGGCCGCGCCGCGGTCGCGCTGTGCGGCGGCGGCGGCCAGGGCGAGGCGCTCATCCTGTCCCGCTGATCCGAAGCCGCGCCGCGGCGTGACGGACGGTCGACGGCCCGCCCGTTCCGTCCGTCACGTCCGGCGCGCGGACGCGACGACGCCTGTGGCAGCATGATGCGACGGGCGCCGCCGGTGCGCCCCGAGAGGGCCGCACCATGAGCGAGCAGCACACGCACGACGCGCACGCCGCGGCATCCGCTCGACCGCCCCTCGACCACCGGCTGCGCCGGATGGTCGGCCGCGACCCCGACGAGGAGCACCGCGCGGCGACGCCGCTCGAGCTGCTCTTCGACCTGACGTTCGTGGTGGCGTTCAGCCAGGCGGGCGCGCAGACCGCGCACCTGCTCGAGCTCGGCCACTGGGGACCGGCGATCGGCGGATTCCTCTTCGCGGTGTTCGCGATCTGGTGGGCGTGGATCAACTACTCCTGGCTCGCCTCGGCGTATGACAACGACGACATCTTCTTCCGCGTGGCGACCATGGTGGAGATGCTCGGCGTGCTGATCCTCGCCCTGGGCCTCCCCACGATGTTCCACTCGCTCGACGAGCGCGCCCACGTCGACAACGGGGTGGTGGTGGCCGGCTACGTCGTGATGCGCGTCGCGACCATCGCGCTCTGGGTGCGGGCCGCGAAGCACGATCCCGCCCGCCGGCGCACCGCGCTCACCTACGTCGGGTTCGTCTCGGTCACGCAGCTGGGCTGGGTCGCCCTCATCTTCATCAACCTGCCGCTCACGCCCACCGTCTGGTTCACGCTGCTGCTCATCGCGCTGGAGCTCATCGGGCCCTACGTCGCCGAGCACGGCCGCGAGGGCGGCACGCCATGGCACGCGCATCACATCGCGGAGCGCTACGGGCTGCTCGTCATCATCACGCTCGGCGAGATCATCCTCGGCACGATCCTCGCCATCTCGGCGGTCATCGACGAGCAGGACTGGTCGGTGGAGGCCGTCATCGTCGCGTTCGGCGGCACCGCGCTCGCGTTCGGACTCTGGTGGGTGTACTTCACGATGCCGTCGGGCAAGGTGCTCGCCCGCTTCCGCCCGCGCGGCTTCGTGTGGGGCTACCTCCACTACTTCATCTTCGTCGCGCTGGCCGGCACGGGCGCCGGGCTGCACGTCGCCGCCTACGAGATCGAGGGCGTCGCGCACATCGACCTCATGCAGGCGCTGCTGACCATCGTCGTCCCGGTCGGCCTGTTCATGGTCGCGCTCTTCACGATCTACTCGCTGCTGCTCAAGCAGTTCGACCCGTTCCACATCTGGCTGTTCGTCGGCAGCATCGTCGCGCTCGTGCTCGCGGTGGTCGCGGTCGCGATGGGCGCGAGCTTCGGCGTGGGCATCCTCATCACCGCGGCGTCGCCGTTCGTCGTCGTGGTCGGCTACGAGACCGTGGGCCACCGGCACCAGGAGGCCGCGCTGCGCCGCGCGCTCGGCGACTGAGCGCGACGGATGCCGCGGCATCCGGGACACGACACGTCGAAACGTCGCGGCTGCAGGGTGCGACCCGGCATGCGAGCCGTCTCGACGCACGACGACGGGGCGGATGCCGCGGCATCCGCCCCGTCGCGTCGGTCGGCGCGCTACGCGTTCGGCCGGTTCGCGCGCAGGACCTCGAGGCGCGCGCGGTACTCGGTCTCGTCGATGTCGCCCTTCGCGAAGCGCTCGGCGAGCGTCAACTCGGCGCTCGCGCCGCGCGCCCACGGCGGACCGTAGTCGCCGTTCGCCCACGCGCGGCGACGCCCGCGCGTGACGAGGAAGATGATCAGCCCGATGACGAGGATCCAGAAGATCGGGATGAGGAAGAAGGCCCAGCCCCAACCGGCCGCCCAGGGGCCGGCGTGGGCGACGACCGCGGTGGTCGCGAGCGTGGTGAGCATGGTGTGATTCCCTTGATCGCGCGGTCCCGGAGTGGACCGTCGACTCCATGCTCGTTACGGCGCGGCCTGCGCGAATCCGCCCGGCGGAGACACCTGCGCTGCTCCCCCGGGAGCAGCGCGACGCGCGATCGTCACGACGTGCCCGGCTCCTGCTGCCAGCCCGGCGCGACGAGCCCCGACTCGTAGGCGACGACGACGAGGTGCACCCGGTCTCGGGCGTGCAGCTTCGCCATGATGCGCGACACGTGCGTCTTGGCCGTCAGCGGCGAGAGGAACAGCCGCTCGGCGATCTCGTCGTTCGTGAGGCCCTGGCCCACGAGGCGCAGCACCTCGCGCTCCCGCTCGGTGAGCGCGGCGAGGAGCTCGGCGTCGGGCGCGTCCCGCAGGCCCACGGCCATGCGCTCGAGCAGCCGCTTCGTGACGCCCGGCGAGAGCAGCGCCTCGCCGCTCGCGACGACGCGCACCGCCCGCACGAGGTCCTCGGGCTCGGTGTCCTTGACGAGGAAGCCGCTCGCGCCGGCGCGGATGGCGCGTGCGACGTACTCGTCGAGCTCGAACGTGGTGACGATGACGACGTGCACCCCCGCGAGCCCGGGGTCGGCGGCGATCTGCTCGGTGGTCCACAGCCCGTCGCCGCCCGGCATCCGGATGTCCATGAGCACGACGTCGGCCGGCTCGCGACGCACGAGGGCGAGCAGTTCCTCGCCGCCCGACGCCTCGCCGACGACCTCGATCCCGTCCTCGGCCTGCAGCAGGGCGCGGAAGCCCGCGCGCACGAGCACCTGGTCGTCGGCCAGCGCGACGCGGATCACGGCGTCGCTCCCCATGGCAGGCGCGCCGTCACGCGCGTGCCGCCGCGCGGCGACGGGCCGACCTCGACCGAGCCGCCGAGGAGCGCCGCGCGCTCCCGCATGCCCAGGATGCCGCTGCCCTCGGCCGCCCCCTCGAGGCCTCCGTCGGCGATGCCCGAGCCGTCGTCGTCGACCGTGAGCATGAGCTCGTCGCCGAGACGCTCCACGGCGACGACCGCCGACGAGGCGCCCGCGTGCCGGACGACGTTCGTGAGCGCCTCCTGGGCGATGCGGTAGGCGGCGAACTGGGCCGCCCGGCCCGGCACCGCCCCGTCGAGCCGGTCGACGAGCTCGGCGTCGAACCCGGGCGATCGCACGCCGGCCACGAGCCGGGGCAGCTCGGCCAGCTCGGCCTGCGGCGCGAGCGGGGCATCGCCCTCGTTGCGGATGACGCCGAGCACGCTGCGCACCTCCTCGAGCGCGGTCTTGGACGTCTCCTTGACGGCCGCGAGCGCGGTGCGGGCCTGTTCGGGGTCGCGGTCCATGAGGTGCAGGCCGACGCTCGCCTGCACGTTGATCTGCGACAGCGCGTGGCCGATCACGTCGTGCAGCTCGCGGGCGATGCGCACGCGCTCGCGCTCCTCGGCGGTCTGCCGGCGCCGCGCGGCCTCGGCGCGCCACTCCGCCGCGCGTTCGCGTCGCACGCGCAGGAACGCCCCGACGCCGAAGCACGCGGCGAGCAGCACGGTCGTGAGCGCGATGCGGAACGGATGCCAGTCGAGCCCGATCACGGCGCCGAGCGCGATCGCGGCGACCCAGGCCACGACGACCGACACGACCGCCCACGTGATGGCGCCGCGCGCCACTGCGAGCACGATCGCGAAGGCGAGCGCGACGTACGGCGGTCCGATGTCGGGGCCGGTGAGCAGGTCGGCGAGCGCGGCGGCCGAGACGAACGCCACCGTGGGGCCCGGGTATCGCCGCGAGGCGAGCAGCGCCAGCGGGCCGATCACGGCGAGCGCGAGCATGCCGAGCCCTGCGGGCACCCCGACGCGGAACCACACCGCGATGCCGATCGCTGCGGGAACCTGCACGAGGAGGCTGATGATCACGGGCACGAGCAGCACGGCGCCCGGCGGGGGGCGGAAGCGCTCGGGTCGTCCGTCCCAGGGGGGCCGTCCGTCCCACTGGGTGACCGGCATTCCCCGATCGTATCGCCGCGCCGTGCGCGCCGGATCGGCCGCCCGGAGGCTCATGGGGTACTCCCGAGGGAGTAGGCGCGGCATCCGCTCAGAGGAGCGTGACCGGCTTGACGATGTCGGCGTAGATCAGCAGCGCGCTCATGGCGCCGAGCACGATCACCACCCCGAACGTGAGCGGCATGAGCTTCGCGAGGTCGACGGGACCGGGATCGGGCCGTCGGAAGACCCTCGCGAACCCGCGCCGGATCGCCTCCCACAGGGCGCCGGCGATGTGGCCGCCGTCGAGCGGGAGCAGCGGGATGAGGTTGAAGACGAACAGCGCGATGTTCAGCGACGCGAGGATGCCGATGAGGCCCGCGGCCTTCGAGGCGAGCGGGATCTCGTCGAGGCTCGCGATCTCGCCCGACAGGCGGCCGACTCCGACCACCGAGATCGGGCCGTTGGGGTCGCGCTCCTCGGTGCCGAACGCGGCGTTCCACACGTCGACCATGCGCTGCGGCAGGTTGACGATGATCCCCGCGACGCCCGTGATCTGCTCGCCGACCGCGGGCAGCACGGCCGTGACGGGCTGCTGCACGGTCTCGCTGGCCGGGCTGATGCCGACGAAGCCCGCCTGCACGGTGACCGGGTCGCCCGAGGCATCCGTCACGACCTGCCCGTTCTCATCGGTCGCATACCGCTCGCTGAGCATCGGCGTGACCTCGAGGGTCACCTGCTCGCCGTCGCGGACCACGACGAGCTCGATCGGCTCGTCGGGGTGGTCGCGGATGATCGTGGTCGACTCGTTCCACGACGTGACCGGTTGCCCGTCGACCGACACGATGCGGTCGCCGGGCTCGATCCCCGCGGCCGCGCCGGGAGCGGCCGGGTCGCCGGGCTCGCAGGTCTGCCGTTCGCTCGTCGCGGGCAGCGCGCACGCCGACACGGAGCCGACCGTGGTCGAGGGCTGCGTCACGCCGAAGCCCATGAGGATCACGGCGAACAGCGCGACCGCGAGCACGAGGTTCATGAACGGGCCGCCGAACATGACGACGATGCGCTTCCACACCGGGAGCCTGTAGAACGCGCGGTCCTCGTCGCCGGGGGTGATCGACTCCATGCTGGAGTCGCGCGCGTCCTGCACGAGGCTGCGGAAGAAGCCCGTGGAGTCCTCGTGCACCTGCTGGCCCTTGGCCGGCGGGAACATGCCGATCATCGCGATGTAGCCGCCGAGCGGGATGGCCTTCACGCCGTACTCGGTCTCGCCCCTGCGTCGCGACCAGATGGTGGGCCCGAAGCCGATCATGTACTGCGTCACCTTGACACCGAAGAGCTTGGCGGGGACGAGGTGCCCGATCTCGTGCAGGCCGATGGACACGGCGAGGCCGATCACGATGATGACGACGCCGATCACGAAGGCGAGCACGGAATCCACCCGACGAGCGTACTGCCGGCGCCTTCGCGTCCGCTGGCGGTCGGCTGTGAGGAGCCGATCAGCGGGCCGTGCGCCCGAGGCGCTCGTTCGCCGCGCGACGCGCCGCGCGCTCCGCCTCGGCGAGCGACGCGACCGTGAGCTCGCCGGCGCTCGCCTCGTGGGCCTCGACGACGGCGCGCACGGTGTCGACGATGTCGAGGAACCCGATCCGGCCCGCGTGGAAGGCCGCCACGGCCTCCTCGTTCGCGGCGTTGAACACGGCCGGGTACTCGCCGCCCGCGCGACCCACCTGCTTGGCGAGCGCGACCGCGGGGAACGCGCCCGCGTCGAGCGGCTCGAACGTCCAGCTCGTGGCCTGCGTCCAGTCGAGCGGGCGCCCCGCGGCGGCGACCCGGTTCGGCCAGTCGAGCCCGAGCGAGATCGGCAGGCGCATGTCGGGCGGCGACGCCTGCGCGATCGTCGAGCCGTCGACGAACTCGACCATGGAGTGCACGATCGACTGCGGGTGCACGACGACGTCGATGCGGTCGTACGCCACGTCGAAGAGCAGGTGCGCCTCGATGACCTCGAGGCCCTTGTTCACGAGCGTCGCCGAGTTCGTGGTGACGACGAGCCCCATGTCCCAGGTCGGGTGGGCGAGCGCCTCGGCCGGCGTCACGTCGACGAGCTCGTCGCGGGTGCGGCCCCGGAACGGCCCGCCCGATGCGGTCAGCACGAGTCGACGCACCTCGTCGTCGGTGCCCGACCGGAGCGCCTGCGCGATGGCGGAGTGCTCGGAGTCGACCGGCACGATCTGGCCGGGGGCGGCCAGGCGCGTGACGAGGTCGCCGCCGACGATGAGCGACTCCTTGTTCGCGAGGGCGAGTGTTGCACCCCGCTCGAGCGCCGCGAGGGTCGGCCCGAGGCCGACGGAGCCCGTGATGCCGTTGAGCACGACGTCGGCGTCGACGTCGCGCACGAGCTGCACGGCCTCGTCGATGCCCACGGCGGTCTGCTCGACCCCGAACTCGGCGGCCTGCTGCTCGAGCAGCGCGCGGTTCGAGCCGACCGCGAGGCCGACGACCTCGAACCGCCGCGGGTTGGCTCGGATGACGTCGAGCGCCTGGGTGCCGATCGAACCGGAGGAGCCGAGGATGATGACGCTGCGCACGCTCCCACCCTAAGGCGGCGGCGATGGCTCGTGACGAACGCGCCTCAGCCGATGACGGCGACGGATGCCGCGCGGTTGCCCGGCACCGGCACGTCGTGGAAGCGCACCTGCCGCCAGACCGACCCGAACTCGGGCACGCTCCGCAGGATGCGCCCGGTCCCGCCGTCGTCGCCGGGGATCGACAGCTCGAGCCGCGACGGCTCGATGAAGTCGGTGTGGCCGACGGCGCGCAGGAGGGCCGTCTTGCGCGCCCAGAGCGTCGCCCGCACGAGGGCGCGCCGGGCGGGGTCGAGGTCGGCGAGCGCGGCCCGCTCGCTCGCGTGGAACGCCGCCTCGTCGATCACGTCGCCCGTGTCGAGCGTCGCCGTCTCCATGCCGACCCCGAGCGGATGCCGCGTCGCCACGGCCGCGACGGTCGCGTCGCCCGACACCGCGATGTCGGCGAACCACGACGCGCCCGAGGCCGTGAGCGGGTACGGGATGCCGACGCGACCGTGCCGCGCGCCGCAGACGCCGCACGCGTGCACGAGCTCGACGTCGTCGGCCGGCACGCCCGAGACCTCGGCGATGAGGCCGCGCAGCACCGCGTCGGCCGCCGGCTGGCGGCGGGCGCCGCCGAGCACGAGCACGCGCGCGCCCGCGTCCTCGAGCTCGATGAGCTCGCCGTCGGCCGAGATGTCCATGCCCACCATCCTCGCGCATGACGGGCGGATCGCGGGCCTCATCGGCCGCTCCTCCGGCGCCGGCGCCCACGGTCGGCGGAGTCGTCCATATGCCCGACCCGGCATGCCGACCGGCCTATCGTCGGAAGGTGACCGAGATCGAGGCCGTCGCCGTCCCTCACTCCCCTGTGCGCCAGGGTCCGCTCTACCGGATCGTCCGCGGCATCCTCCGCCCCCTCGTCCGGCTCGTCTACCGGCCGACGATCACCGGCGCCGAGCTCGTGCCGAAGCACGGGCCGATCATCCTCGCGAGCAACCACCTCTCGTTCGTCGACAGCATCGTGATCCCGCTCGCGTCGCCGCGCCCGGTGCAGTTCCTCGCCAAGTCGCACTACTTCACCGGAACCGGTTTCTCGGGCTGGGTCTCGCGCACGTTCTTCTCGGCCATCGGCGCGGTCCCGGTCGAACGCGGCGCCGGCGCGCAGGCGCAGGAGGCGCTCGAGCAGGGCCGGCGGATCCTCGAGTCGGGCGCGGCGTTCGCGCTCTACCCCGAGGGCACGCGCTCGCTCGACGGACGCCTCTACCGCGGCCGCACCGGCGTCGCGTGGCTCGCGCTCGAGACGGGCGCCACGGTCGTGCCCGTCGGGCTCACCGGCACGCAGGAGATCCAGCCGGTCGGCGCCAGGCTCCCGCGGATCCGGCCCGTCACCGTGCGCTTCGGCGCTCCCCTCGACCTCAGGGGGCACGGTCCGGCGTCGTCGGGTCGCGCCCGGCGGGCCGCGACCGACGACATCATGGCGGCGATCCACGAGCTCACGGGGCAGGAGCTCGCCGGGCGCTACAACGAGGTCCCGCCGTCGGGCGCCCTCGCCAAGCTCGCCGACCGCGTCGCGCCGCGCGAGCGCGTCTGACGGGATTCCCAGCGGAGACCGGGCGCGGCCCGGTATCGTCGGCACGATGAGCCTCGCCGACGTCGCAGCCCGCCTCGCCGCGGCCGCCCTCGTCGTCGTCGCCTTCGCCGCCTGCACGGGCCCCGCCGACGGCGGCGCGCCCACCGCCGAGCTGTCCACCCGGGCGACCCTTCCCGAGCCGCCGGCGACCGAGTTCGACCCCGGCTTCATCGTGAGCGACGACTCGTTCTACGACAGCGCCGCCATGACCGAGGACGAGATCCAGGCCTTCCTCGAGAAGGTCCCGTGCCGCCCCGACGCGGGCGTCAGGTGCCTCGCCGACTACACCCAGTCGACGACGACCCAGCCGGCGGTCGGCGGCTCGCACTGCGCGGAGTACCGCGGCGGCATCCGCGAGCGCGCGAGCCGCATCATCGCGAAGGCCGCGGAGGCCTGCGGCATCAGCCCGCGCACCCTGCTCGTGCTGCTGCAGAAGGAGCAGTCGCTGCTCACGCGCCCGAGCGCCTACGGCTACGAGCGCTCGACGGGCTACGGATGCCCCGACACGGCCGACTGCGAGCAGCAGTACTTCGGCTTCTTCAACCAGGTGTACAACGCGGCCTGGCAGTTCCGCCAGTACACCGAGGAGCCCGACCGGCAGTACCGGGTCGGCACGGTGAACGTCGGCTACCACCCCGACGCCGCGTGCGGCGCGTCGCCCGTCGACATCCGCAACCAGGCCACCGCGAACCTCTACAACTACACGCCGTACCAGCCGAGCGACGCGACGCTCGCAGACCCCGACCAGGGCGACGCGTGCTCGGCGTTCGGCAACCTCAACTTCTGGCGCATCTGGCACCGCTGGTTCGGCGACCCCGAGTCCGAGCGGCTCCCCGCGTTCTTCCCGCCGTGCTCGCGCCTCGTCGGCGGCCACCCGTGCCCGCCCGCGGAGCCGCAGCTGCCGTCGCCGCCGCTGAGCTGAACGCGGCGCGGGCGGATCAGCTCGCGACGACCACCGTGGGCTCGTGGCGCACCGGGAAGGCGACGGATGCCGCGATGAAGCACTTCTCGCTCGCCTCCCCGTGGATGCGCTGCGCCGTCGCGACCATGGACTCGTCGGCGACCACGACCCGCGGTCGCAGCACGACCTCGCTGAACGCGCCGCCGCCGCGTCCGTCCTCGAGCATGGTGCCAGTCGCGGCATCCGTGTAGCCGCGCACCACCACGCCGTGGCGGGTCGCGACGTGCAGGTAGGAGAGCATGTGGCACTGACTCAGCGCGGCGATCAGCAGCTCCTCGGGATTCCAGCGCTCGCGATCGCCGTGGAAGACGCGATCGCTCGAGCCCGCGAGGTCGTGGAGCTTGCCCTCCGCGCGCACCACGTGCTGCCGCCCGTAGGCGCGGTAGCTCGACGTGCCCTCGCCGCGATCGCCCTGCCACTCGACCTCGACCGCGTAGTGGTGCTCGCCGAACATCGGGGCCTCCCGTCGTTGCGAGCCCATCGGGAGCGGGTCCGCGACTCCGATTCTGCACCCTCGGGGCCTCGGGGGGCCACGCGCGACGGCGATAGGGTGGGAGGCACCATGACTGACACCAACATCCCCGCAGAGACCGCGACCGCGCCGGTGTACTCCGTGCCGCAGGAGCGTCGGATCGTGACCGCCATCCCCGGCCCCAAGTCCGAGGAGCTGCACGCCCGACGCACGAAGGTCGTCTCCGCCGGCGTGTCGTCGGCGCTGCCGGTGTACATCGAGCGCGCCAACGGCGCCATCCTCGTCGACGTCGACGGCAACCGGTTCATCGACTTCGGGGCCGGCATCGGCGTGACCACCGTCGGCCACACCGAGGAGCGCGTCGTGGCCGCGGCCGCGAGCCAGCTGCAGGACGTCATCCACACGCTCTTCACCATCACGCCCTACGAGGAGTACGTGCGCGTCGCCGAGCTCCTCGCGAAGCACACGCCCGGCGGCTGGGAGAAGCGCAGCGTGCTCGTGAACTCGGGCGCCGAGGCGGTGGAGAACGGCGTGAAGATCGCCCGCAAGCACACGGGTCGCCGCGCCGTCGCGGTGCTCGACCACGCCTACCACGGCCGCACCAACCTCACGATGGCCATGAACTACAAGGCGAGCCCGTACGCGACGGGGTTCGGCCCCTTCGCGGGCGACGTGTACCACGCGCCCAGCTCCTACCCCTACCGCGACGGGCTCTCGGGCCAGGATGCCGCGGCGCGCACGATCGCATACCTCGAGAAGGTCGTTGGCGCCAGCGACCTCGCCTGCCTCGTGGTCGAGCCCATCCAGGGCGAGGGCGGCTTCATGGTGCCCGCCCAGGGGTACCTGCCGATCCTGCAGCAGTGGTGCACCGAGCACGGCGTCGTCATGATCGCCGACGAGATCCAGAGCGGCATGGCGCGCACCGGCCGCTACTACGCGAGCGAGCACTTCGAGTGGAAGCCCGACCTCGTGCTCTCGGCCAAGGGCATCGCTGGCGGACTCCCGCTCGCCGCGGTGACCGGCCGCGCAGAGATCATGGACGCGTCGCAGCCCGGCGGCCTCGGCGGCACGTTCGGCGGCAACCCCGTCGCGTGCGCCGCTGCGATCGCGGTGTTCGAGTCGATCGAGGAGAACCACCTGCTCGCCGAGGCCGAGCGCATCGAGCAGACGCTGCGCACCGGCCTCGAGCGCCTCAAGCAGCGCTACGACATCATCGGCGACATCCGCGGCCGCGGCGCCATGATCGCGATCGAGCTCGTGCAGCCCGGCACCGCC
Organism: Agromyces mariniharenae; assembly: GCF_008122505.1. NCBI lineage: Bacteria > Bacillati > Actinomycetota > Actinomycetes > Micrococcales > Microbacteriaceae > Agromyces > Agromyces mariniharenae. The sequence goes on from NZ_VSSB01000001.1 coordinate 216,795, forward strand.
GACACGACCAAGGTGCCGAACGCCGAGGCCGTCTCGCGCCTCGTCGCGTTCGCGGCGCAGCACGGCGTGCTGTTCCTCAGCGCGGGCACCTGGGGCAACGTGCTCCGGTTCCTGCCGAGCCTCGCGGTCACCGACGCCCTGCTCGAAGACGGACTCCGCGTGCTCGACGACGGCTTCGCGTCGCTCGGGTGACCCGGTGACCGGCACCTTCTCCGTCGACGACGCCCTCGAACTCGCCGTGGTCGAGCGAAGCGGTTTCATCGAGTCCCGTCACGCCGGCTCCGCCGTCGTGCTCTCCCCCGAGGGCGAGGTGCTGCGCGACCTCGGTGACACGCGCACGCCGATCTTCCCCCGGTCCAGCCTGAAGCCGTTCCAGGCGGTCGCCGTCATGACGTCGGGCGTCACGCTGCGCGGCGAGGACGCGGCGATCGCGACGGCGAGCCACTCCGGCACCGCCGCGCACGTCGCGCTCGTGCGGGGGCTCCTCGCCCGCGCGTCCCTGCCCGTGTCGGCGCTCGGCTGCCCGCCGGCGACGCCGACCGACCACGCGGCGCGCGACGGGCTCATCCGCAGCGGCGGTCCCCGCGAGCGGGTCTACATGAACTGCTCGGGCAAGCACGCCGCCATGCTCCTCGCGTGCGCCGCGAACGAGTGGCCGCTCGACGGCTACCTCGACCCCGAGCACCCGCTGCAGAAGCGGATCCTCGACGTGCTCGAGCGGTTCACCGGCGAACGGCCGGCCGCGACGGGTGTCGACGGCTGCGGCGCGCCGGTGCACGCGATCAGCCTGCACGCGCTCGCACGCGGCATCCAGAAGATCACGACCGCCTCGCCGTCGTCGCCGTTCGCGCTCTACCGCGAGGCGGCGGCGCTCACCGAGGCGTCGCGCGAGCACGCGTGGGCGGTGGGCGGCCCCGGCCAGCCCGACACCGTCGCGATGGAGCGCCTCGGCGTGTTCGCGAAGATCGGGGCGGAGGGCGTCATGGTCATGACCGCGCCCGACGGCACGACGACCGCCCTGAAAGTGCTCGACGGCTCGTCGCGCGCGTCGACGATCATCGCGCTCCGACTGCTCGCCGCCGCGGGGGCCGTCGACGACGATGCGGTCGACGCCGTGCAGACCGAGCTCGACCTCTGGGTCATGGGCGGCGAGCGACGGGTCGGGCGCATCCGCGCGACGGTCTGACGCTTCCGGGCTCGATGCAGGCGAGCGGATGCCGCGGCGGGATCGCTCCGCCGCGGCATCCGTCGTCTCAGAGCTTCGCCAGGCGCCTGACCCTCGCCGCCCGGGACACCTGCGCCGTGATCACGATCACGAGCGCGATGATGAACACCGCCGACGCGATGACATTCGCCTCGGCGGGGATGCCGCGCGACGCCGAGATGTAGATGTACTTCGGGAACGTCGACACCGAGCCGGAGTTGAAGTTCGTGATGATGAAGTCGTCGAAGCTCAGCGCGAACGACAGGAGCGCGGCCGCGAGGATGCCGGGCAGCAGGAGCGGGAACGTCACCCGCCAGAACACCTGCGAGGGCGATCCGTAGAGGTCGCGGCCCGCCTCCTCGAGTGCCGGGTCGAGGCTCGCCACACGCGCCTTGACCGTCACCACGACGAAGCTGATGCAGAACATCGTGTGCGCGAGGATGATCGTCAGCATGTCCTTCGGGACGCCCACCGCGAGGAACTGCGCGGCGAGGCCCGCACCGAGCACGACCTCGGGGGTGGCCATCGGCAGGAACAGCAGCAGGCTGATCGACGAGCGCGCGCGGAACCGGTAGCGCACGAGCGCGATGGCGATCATCGTGCCGAGCGTGGTCGCGATCACCGTCGCCACGAGGCCGATCACGATGCTGTTGCCGAACGCCTGGCAGACCGCGCCGCCCTCGACGTTGCAGACGTTCAGCCACTTGTCGAGCGTGAACCCGCGCCAGGCGATGTTCGACTTGATCGAGTCGTTGAAGGAGAACACGAACGTGTAGACGATCGGGATCAGCAGGAACACGAACGCGATGATCGTGTACGCCGGGAGGAGCCAGTCGCCGAGGCCCAGTCGACGCGGCCGTGCCGGGCCGGCCGGACGACGGTTGTCGAGCTCCTCGTTCTCCTGGAAGCCGCCGAGCACGGCGGCGGCCTGGACTTCGCCGCTCACAGCAGGTCCTCCGTTCCCGAACGCCTCACGTAGATGCCGACGAGCACGAGGATCGCGGCCATGAGGATGATCGACAGCGCGGCGGCCGCCGGGTAGTTGAGCAGCACGAGGAAGTTCGCCTCGATCACGTTGCCCATCATCTGCGTGTCGGGCCCGCCGAGGAAGTCGCGGCTCGCGTTCACGTAGTCGCCCGCGGCGGGGATGAACGTGAGGAGCGTGCCGGCCACGATGCCCGGCATCGACAGCGGGATCGTGATCTTGCGGAACACCGTGAACGGGTTGGCGTACAGGTCGGATCCCGCCTCGAGGTAGCGCAGGTCGAGCCGCTCGAGCGTCGTGTAGAGCGGGAGCGTCATGAACGGGATGAAGTTGTAGGTGAGGCCGAAGATCACCGCGAACGGCGTGCCCGTGAAGTGCGCGTCGGGTGCGAGCAGCGACAGCGCCTTCAACGACGTGATGATGAACGACTCGTCGGACAGCAGCTGCTTCCACGCGAGCGTGCGGAGCAGGAAGCTGATGAAGAACGGGGCGATCACGAGCACGAGCATCAGGCTCTGCAGCAGCGGCCACCTCCGCGCCTTCACGCCGATGAAGTACGCGAGCGGGTAGCTGAACAGCAGCGCGAGCACGGTCGCCGCGAGCGCGTAGCCGAACGAGCGGAGGATGTGCGGCCAGTACAGCTGCACCACGTCGACGTAGTTCTGCCAGTTGAACGCGTAGTCGTACTGGCCGATGTCGCCGAACTCGCTCGGCACCTGCAGTGACGTGAGGGTGAGCGAGATGAGCGGGGTGAGGAAGAACAGGACGAGGTAGAGGATGCCGGGCAGCAGCAGGAGGAGCGCGATGCGGCTCTTGCGCTTGGGTGCCTGTGGCTGTGCCTCCGCCGTCGCGAACGCTGCGAAGGCCATCGTCAGTGCTCCTCGAGCTCCGAGACGAGAGCCTCGCGTCGCTGCACGGCGATCGAGGTGGTCGAGTCGTCGGCGGGGAAGCGTCCGGTCTCGGCCAGCTCGTCGGCGAGTCCGAAGCCGTGCGTCAGGTCCCAGCTCAGCCACACCTCGGTGCCGAGCCCGGCGACCGGTGCGAAGCCGACGTTCTGCGCGAAGACGAGGAGCGTGCCGAGCGCGCCGAGGTCGACGAGGTACTGGGTGCTCACGCCCGAGAAGGACACGTCGATGACGCGACCCGGCCCGAGCAGGTTGCGCCCCGCGGTCTCGGTGGGCGCCTCGGTGTGGAGCACGACCTTCTCGGGCCGCACGCCGACCGTGACCTCGCCCTGGTGCTTCTGCGAGCGCGCGGCCGGCACGACGATGCGCGTGCCCGCGGCCTCGACCGTGATCGCGTCGGCGGTCGTGCCGACGACCTCGCCGGTGAAGAGGTTGGACTGACCGAGGAAGTTCGCGACGAACGCGGTGCGGGGCAGGTCGTACAGCTCCTCGGGCGCGCCCATCTGCTCGATGGCGCCCTTGTTCATGACCGCGACGGTGTCGGCCATGGTCATGGCCTCCTCCTGGTCGTGCGTCACGTGGAGGAAGGTGAGTCCGACCTCCTCCTGGATCGTCTTCAGCTCGAGCTGCATCTGGCGGCGGAGCTTCAGGTCGAGCGCGCCGAGCGGCTCGTCGAGGAGGAGGAGCGCCGGGCGGTTCACGATCGCGCGGGCGAGGGCGACGCGCTGCTGCTGGCCGCCCGAGAGCTGCTGCGGCCGGCGCTGCGCGAGGTGGTCGAGCTCGACGAGCTTCAGGGCCTCATGCGCCTTGCCCATCGGGTCGGACATGCGCCGACGCTTCAGCCCGAACGCGACGTTCTCGATGATCGTCATGTGCGGGAACAGCGCGTAGCTCTGGAACACCGTGTTGACCGGACGCTCGTGCGACTTCGTGTCGGTGACGTCCTTGCCGCCGATGAGGATGCGGCCGCGGGTCGGCTCCTCGAGCCCGGCGACGAGCCGGAGGGTGGTCGTCTTGCCGCAGCCCGAGGGGCCGAGCAGGGCGAAGAACGAGCCGGCCGGGATCACGAGATCGAGCTCCTCGATCGCCGTGAACCCGGGGAACCGCTTCTGGATGCCGACGAGCTCGAGGTCGGCGCCCCGCTCGGCGAATTCGCGTACTGCCATGTCGTCTTTCCCGCTCGTCTCAGGAACCGAGCAGGATGCTCTGGAACGCCGCCTGGTACTTCTGCTCCTCCGCCGGGGTGAGCGTGCGGAAGATGTGGGCCTGCGACAGCGTGTCCTCGTCGGGGAAGATCAGCTGGTTCTCGGCGAGCGCGGGGTCGATCGCGATCGCGGCCTCCTTCGCGCCGACGACCGGCGTGATGTAGTTCACCCACGCGGCGACCTCGGCGGCGACCTCGGGCTCGTAGTAGTAGTTGATGAGCGTCTCGGCGTTGGTCTTGCGCGGCGACCCGATCGGCACGAGGAAGTTGTCGTTCCAGAGCGTGCCGCCCGCCGTGGGGATCGCGAACTCCCACTTGTCGCCGGCCTCGGCGTTGATGACCGTGATGTCGCCCGACCAGCAGATGGCGGCCAGGGTGTCCTCGCTCTTCAGGTCCTCGAGGTACGAGTTGCCCTTGATGTTGCGGACCTGGCCCGACTCGACCTGCTCGCGGAGGATCTCGTTCGCCGCCTCGAACTCGGCGTCGCCCCAGTCGCCCGCGATGTCGACGCCGTTCTGCAGCATGAGCAGGCCGATCGTGTCGCGCATCTCGGAGAGCACGCCCACGCGGCCCTTGAGCTCGGCGTTCCACAGGTCTTCGACGGACTCGAGGCCGCCCGGGATCGCCTCCTTGTTCCAGCAGATGCCGGCGAAGCCGCCCTGCCACGGCACCGAGAACTTGCGGCCCGGGTCGAAGTCGGGGTCCTGCAGCGCGGGCGTGAGGTTGGCGAGGTTCGGGATGTTGGCGTGGTCGAGCTCCTGCGTGTAGCCGAAGCGGATCCAGCGGCCGACCATCCAGTCGGTGAGGCAGACGGTGTCGGCGCCGATGTCCTGGCCGAGGGCCAGCTGGTCCTTCACCTTGCCGTAGTACGTGTTGTTGTCGTCGACGGCGACCTCGTAGTTGACCTCGATGCCGGTCTCCTCGGTGAACGCCACGAGCGTCGGGTAGTTGCCGTCGTCGTCCTCGTCGATGTAGGCCGCCCAGTTCGCCCAGTTCAGGGTCTTGTCGGTCTCCGACGTGTCGGCGGCCGCAGAGGGCTTCGCCGAGCCGCCGCCCGTGTTGGCACAGGCGGCGAGCGCGAGCGCGGACACGCCGGCTCCAGCGCCGGCGAGGAGCGTGCGACGGTTGAGCTGCGCCCGTCGCGCCTGGGCGATCAGGGAGCGGATCATCGGATCCTGGGGAACGGGCCGAGCGGTCACGGGGGAACTCCATTCGGAATCGGGCGCGTGCTGGGGGTGGGTCGATACTGACACACTGGGGCGCGAGATTCACGGAATAATGTCCGAATCGTTAATTTCTGCGAACATCGTGTGCGGATTCAGTGCCGTTCACGCCCATATACGCACGTTTTCAGTTGTCCACGTGGACAGGCCACGCGCATCTCATCGGTTCCCCACCGGGCGGTGCCAGCCAGCACTGCGCGACGGGGTCGTCGAGCAGCGGCGGCAGCGCCGAACCGGCCGCGAACACGCGGAACTCGCGCGATCCGCCGTGCACCACGATCGCGGCCTCCTCGCGCACGAGCGCGGTGAGCGTCCAGTTCGCCGTCCACGCGTCGGCGTCGCCCACGATGACGAGCGGATGCCCCGCTCCCCCGCCTGCGGCGATCGCGGCACGCGCGACGGCGTCGAGACCCGGCTCGAGGAGCACGGGCTCGTGACCGAGTCCCCGGAGCGTCGCGGCATCCGCCCGCGGACGCATGCTCACGACCGCGGTGACCGCGGCCGTGCCGACGCGCAGGGGCCGTGCCTCGGCGCCCGGGTCGGACGGAAGGGACGGGACGTCGACCACCTGCAGCCGCCGCTCGCGCCACTGGCCGGAGCCCGGCGGGTCGCCGGAACGCCAGAGCGCAGCAGATCCGCCCGCCTGTGCGAGGTCGGTCCGCGTCGGATGCCGCAACAGCACGGTCGAGCCGAACGACTCGCGCAGGCCGGCCGGGAGGCGGTGCGTCGAGCCCGCCGACGCCGCGATCCCGAGCCCTCGCTCGCGCCCCTCGCGCAGCAGCCGCTCGAGCATGCCGACGGCCGCGATGCGGTGGTCGTCGGGCCAGTCCCGGAACGCGACGTCCAGGTCGTCGACGAGCAGGAGGCACGACGTCGTGGTGCGGCGATCATCCTCGACGAGCGCGCGCAGGGTGTCCCACCGCGCGCTCGCCGGTCGAACGAGACGACGGACGTCGACCCGGATCGCCGTCGCCGCTTCGGCGAGCGCCGCCAGCGCCGTCGACCGGCCGCTGCCCGGTTCGCCGAGGATGAGCAGGTGCCCGTCGGACTCGGGCGTCCAGGTCGCCGGGACGTGCCGCTGGCGCTCGGGGTCGTCGAGGATGCCGAAATCGAGCGCCGGGCCCCGCTCCGTCTCCTCGGCATCTCGCGCCGGGGTCGCGGCGCGCACGAGTCGGATGAGTGCGCTCTGCGCGACACGCGCTGGCAGGGGGTCCACCCACGGGCGGCGCGCGGCGGCCATGTCCGACGTCGACCGCCGCAGCCGTTCGAGCGTGCCCGGGTCGACCATGGCGGACTGGAACACCACGGGGCATCCGTCGCCCGCGTCGACCACCCCGCGGCCCGGCGTGTCGGGCCGGATGGCCGCCGCCGCGTCGGTGCCGACGACCGCGACGCTGTCTGCCCGCTGGCGCACGCGCAGCGACACCCGGATGGCGCAGTTCGCCGACACCTGCTCGCGCACGACGCCGTTCGGGCGCTGCGACGCGAGCACGAGGTGCACGCCCAACGACCTGCCGCGCGCGGCGACGTCGGCGACGACCGGCCCGAGGTCGGGGAACCGGTCGATCATCGCCTGGTACTCGTCGACCACGAGCACGAGGCGCGGCAGCACGACCCGGTCGGGGAGCGCAGCGAGGTCGCGCTCACCCTCGGCGAGCAGCACGGCCTCGCGGTGCCGCAGCTCGGCGCGCAGGCTCAGGACGGCGCGCTCCGCCTCGGCCTCGTCGAGGTCGGTGACGATGCCCGTGACGTGCGGCAGCCCGCGCAACGGCTCGAACGCCGCGCCGCCCTTGAAGTCGACGAGCAGGAAGGACACCCGGTCGGGTGGATGGCACGTGGCGAGCGCCGCGAGCCACGCGACGAGGAACTCGCTCTTGCCGCTTCCGGTCGTGCCGGCGACGATCGCGTGCGGCCCGTGCTCGACCAGGTCGAGGGCGAGCGGTCCGAGGGCGGACTGGCCGACGACCGCCCGCAGCGTGGTCCTGGATCCGTCGTCGGACGCCGGTTGCTCGAGGGCGTCGAATGCGATGCGTGCGGGCACGCCCGACTCCGGTCCCCACCGCTCGCGCTCGGCCATCGCCCGCACGCGATCGGCCCACTCGGATGCCTCGACGGCGCCGACGAGGTCGGGCACGATGCGCGTGGGGCCCGCGGCCTCCCCGCGGCGCTCGATGACCGCGCGCCGGTGATCCTCGACCCGGACCAGCGTCTCGAGGCCGGGAGGCAGGTGCTCGGCCGCGTCGGCCACTGCGATGGTCGCGACGCCATCGGCGTCGGTCGGCGCGGAAGGGGTCGTCGTCGCATCGCGTTCGGATCGCCCGACGACGCGCAGCGCGGTCGGGCCGCTCCGATGCGGCAGCGGTGTCGACCACCCCCATGCCTCGCCCGCCGGCACGGCGATGCCGACCTCGTCGGGGCGGCCGCCGTGCGTGACCTGGACCACGAGGGCTCGCGCGAGCGCGTCGGCGACGGGCTCGATCCCGACGACGCCGATGCCGCCGGCGAGCGAGGCCACGACGGGTGCGTCGTCGAGCGCTCCGGCGGCGCGGAGCAGCGCACGATCATGGTCGTCGGCGGGGACGCCGTCGACCCTCACGCCGCTCGCGACCGTGCCGTGCCCGAGCACGACCCTGCCCGGCGGCCCGGCACGCCAGTCGAGGGGGCGGGCGCCGTCGACGATCTCCCGCGCCGAGGTGACGCGGCGCCATCGCGCGGCGCGCTCGCCGGCATGCCGGTCGGCGACCGCGGACCGGAGCTCGGCCAGCAACGCCGCCCGCTCCGCCGCGCCTCGACGACGTGCCCGGCGCCCCTGGCGTCGCGCGTCGACGACCGACGCGACGGCCACGAGCGGACCGAGCGCCGCGAACGCGAGCGAGAGCGCCGACCCCGTCACCGCCCAGAGCACCGCCGCGCCGGCGAGCGGGGCGATCGCCGCGAGCCACGGGAAGCCGGGCGCGACGGGGTCGGGCGCCCGGGGCGGGAGCGCGAGCTGCGGGTCGCCGGGCGGGGCGTGCTCGGGCGGAGGTCGGTCCACCCCGTCATCCGATCACGCGGGGCTCGCCGCCTGTGCGGCAGTCGCGCGACCGACGAGGCGACGCGGCATCCGCTCGGCTGGGGAGGACGGGACGACGCCGGACGGATCGCCGGTCGCCCGCGTCAGGCGACGGTGAACGACTGCTCGGCCAGCTCCACGAGGCTCCCGCGCGGGACGAGGTACCGTCGCCCGGGCTCGCAGCGCAGCGCGCCGTCGTCGGGGCGCCGCACGATGGTGCCGTTGCCCGAGAAGCGGTCCGCGATCCAGAGCTCGCCCTCGTGCTCGCCGAACTCGAGGTGCGTCTTCGACACCGAGAGCGTGCGGTCGGCGATCTGCACCAGGTGGTCGAACGCCTCCCCGGGCTGCGGCAGCGGCCTGCGTCCGATGAGGCCCGTGCCGAACACCGTGCGGGTCTCGCCGGTGCTGAACGCGAGCACGAATCGCGACCCGGAGCGCGCCGACGGCGCCGCGTCCGTAGACGGGGCCGTCGCCCCGGGCGCCGCGAGCGCCGACGACGCGGCAGCGTCGAGCACGCGCGCGATGGCGGCATCCGCTCGCTCGTCACCCGCGTAGGCGCTCGCGGACGCCGCCGCCTCGTCGAGCACCCGGGCGACGCCCGCCTCCGCCCGCGCATCGTCGTCGCCGACGGCGCGGAAGCCGTGCACCGGGATGCTGACGACGCCGCTGTTGCGGCGCGCCGGGCGCTCGATGGCGGTCGTGTCGCCCGGTCGCGGATCGGGTCGGCGGCGTGATTCGGGCGTCGCGCTCGTGGAGCTGCCGCACTCGCCGCAGAACATCGCCCCCTCGGGGAGGTCCGCACCGCAGATCCGACACGTCACGGCCTGGCTCCTCTCCGCGTCACAGCGTACCCGGCCAGCGAGTTCAGCGAGATCGCGGCGCGGAGCCGGTCGCGGCGGGTGCGCGGCGCGCCGAGTCGTTCCTGCAGCTCGTCGACCGTGTCCCACACGCGCTCGTCGTCGCCGTCGGCCGGCCCGTCGGGCGCGTAGACCGCCCGGTCGACGACGGAGGCGAGCACGAGCGGACCGAGTCCGCCCACGGTGGCCGCCTGCTCGGCCCGGGTCGCGTTCTGGCGGATCGGGTATCCGTAGTCTGCGGCGGAGTCCGCGAACTCCTGCCAGCCGCCCTCGATGCGCTCCACCGGGGTGGGCGCCCGCCGGCGGAGGCGCCGGCGCCGGAGCTTGGCGACGATGATGGCGAGGAACGGGCTCACGAGCACGGCGAGGCCGAGGAGCACGAAGCCGGCGACGGCGAGCGCCGCGAGCAGCGCCTCGACCCACGGCTCGATCCCCTGATCGGGCTGGTCGAGCGTGAGGTCGGGATCGGGATCGAGGTCGTCGACCGGCGTCCGCTCGGCGGGCGGCGGCAGCGCCGACTGCGGCCGGGACACGACGGTGGGCTGGTCGGGCTCGCGCTCGGGGATCTCGCGTGGCGTGGGATTCGGGTCGATCGGCACCCACTCCCCCTCCGCGGTCTGCACCTCGATCCAGGCCTGGAGGTCGTCGCGCTCGAAGACGACGGCCTCGCCGGCGCCGACCTGTGGCTCCTCGGGGTCGGAGAGGTAGCCCACGACCGTGCGCGCCGGGAAGCCGATCTCGCGGGCCATGAGCGCGGCGGCCACCGCGTACTGCTCGCCGTCGCCGAGCATGGGCCGCTCCTCGGCGAGTTCGATGATCCGGTCGAGCGAGTGCCCCGAACGACTGAACTCCTCGTCCTCGGTGCCGTGGCTCACGAACCCCGTGGCCTTCAGGCCCGAGATCATGCCCTGCAGTCGCTGGCCGGGGGTGCCGGAGGCCGGTGCCCACTCGTCGAGCAGCGGCCCGAGCTCGTCGGGCATCGCGGGCGACGCGGGCAGCACGCTCGTGCCGGGCTGCAGCGACTCGAGGCTCTCGGGGCGAAGCGGGGTGATCGAGTCGGCCGTGTAGCGATCGCCCGCGCTGAGCCCGGTCTGCACGGCGCCCGTGCCCGTCACGTCGTTGTAGAAGAACCCGTCGGCGAGCACCGGTGCGCGGTCGCCGCCGAACGTGATGCGCTCGAGCTGGCCAACGCCGGGCACCCAGACGTCGTCGTAGCCGAGCACGAGCACCTCGAGGTGCGTGGACGTGCCGTCGACGTCGCCCTGGTCGAGCCGGTACGGGACGCGCGTGAACCGGCCGGACTCCCCCGTGCCGTCGTTGCCGCCCACGTTGTAGACGATGCCGTCGTAGGTGTCGAGCGTCGCGATCCGCAGTCCCGCGCCCGGAGGCAGCCCGGTGACCTCGAGCATCTCGTCGTCGGTCGTGTCGGGCTCGAACGCCGTGCGGAATCCGGCGAGCGGGCTCTCGTGCTCGCGCGGCTCGAACGGCGGCTGCAGCTCGGCGCGCACGACGCTGCGGGGCGGCGACGGCAGGGCGACGGCGGCCGCGGTGGCACCGACGAGCGCGACGGCCACGAGGGCGGATGCCCCGAGCACGCGTCGGGCGTCGGCGAGGGCGGCCTCGACCGGCCGTCCGGTGGTGATCGCGCGCCGTCGGGCGATGGCGACGCGCACGAGCCACGCGATCGAGGTGACGAGGAAGGCGAGGCCGGTCTCGACGGCGAGGGTCGCGTGCACGACCCCGAGCGCGATACCAGCCAGGAGCAGCAGCGCCGGCGGGATGACGGCCGCAGCCGGCCGCCGGCTGCGGAGGGCGATCGTGACGGCGGTCGTGGCGGTGACGAGCGCGAGGAGGAAGGCCGGCACGAGCAGGGCCTGGTAGGAGCCGACGGGCACGGCGATCGTCACGAGCTGCTTCCACGACAGCGCGGCCCCGGCCAGCAGCTCGACCAGCCCGTGCGGCGTGACGATGACGCCCGCGATGGCGCTCCCGGGCACCGCGGCGGGGACGCCGAGGGTGACGTAGGCGCCGAAGACGGCGACGACGACGGCCCAGGCCGGCCAGTGGAACCGCGCGCCCGCGAGCCCGATGCCCGAGCCCGCGACGATGGCGACCGTCGCGGCCACGACGAACGCGGTGCTCTCGTAGATCGGCCACCACGGGATCATCGCCGCCACGAGCATCGCGGCCACGAGGGCCATCGAGATCGCGGTGGACCACACGCCCTCGGGCGCCGCAGACCGCTGCTGCGCGCTCATGCGACCGACGCCGATCTGGCGAGCATCGCGCGGAGGTCCTCGAGGTACCCGATGCCGAACACGGTCAGGCCCGCGACCGTCCGAGCGGAGGCCTCACCGCCGGGCGAGCACTGCACCGCGATCGCCTCGACGCCGGCCGGCAGCCGCGATGACGCCGCGCGCAGCGTTCCGGCGCCGCGGGCCGTGCCGGTGATGAGGAAGGCGAGCGAGACGCCGGGAAGCGACTCGGTGGCCGCACGCGCGACGTCGGGCAGCAGGACCGCGGCGTCGTCGCGTTCGACGACGCAGAGGGCATCGAGCAGCCGGTCGCGCGACACGGTCGGCAGCTCGCGCATCCCGCTGCCGCGCGTGCCCACGCGGCCGCGCCCGGAGACGACGAACGACACCGTGCGTGCGTCGCGGATGGCCCGGGCGCCGAGGGATGCCGCGGCGCTCACCGCGAGCTCGAACTCCTCGTCGTCGGCGTAGGCGCCGGGTTCGAGGTCCAGCAGCACCATGAGCCGGCTGCGCCGGGTCTCCTCGAACTGGCGCACCATGAAGGTGCCCGTCTTCGCCGAGCTCTTCCAATGGATGAACCGGCGGTCGTCGCCGGGCACGTACTCGCGCAGCGCGTGGAACGCGATGTCGCTCGCGGTGAGGTCGCGAGTGGGCGACCCCTCGAGGTCGCGGATGAAGCCCGTGCTGAGCGTGCCGATCGCGATCGTGCGCGGATGCACGTGCAGGTCGACCGACTGCGACCACACGATCTCACGGCGCATGAGGCCGATGGGATCGGCGCGCACCGTGCGCGCGGGCCCGACGGGCACGATGCCGCGTCGCTCGGTGGGGATGCGGAACTGGTCGTCGAACGCCCCGCCGCGCGGGAGCCCGGGCAGCACGCGCTCGACGACCCTGTTCCCGACCGGCACCTCGAGCTGCACCCCGCCGAAGCGACGTCGCCCGGGGTTCGCCGCGATGAGGCGCGCCTGCGCCTGCTCGCCGACGACCACGCGCGGGGTGGGCAGCATGAGCTCGATGGTCGACGCGCCGCGGCCGATGAGCCAGACGGATGCCACGCCGACGAGCAGCACGAGCCCCCACCCGATGGCGATGAACTCGACCCAGCCCCAGGTGTATCCGACGGCGAGCGCCGCGACCGCGCCGGCGACGACCGCCCAGCCGAGCGGCGTGACGACGCCCTGCACGGCGCGCGCCCAGTCCCGGACGACCCCGGCCGCCGCCACGATGCCGCGGACGGCGCGTCCGATGACGACCGCGAGGAGTCCCTCTCTCTTCGCCTCCTCGGGGATCGACGTGCGGGTCTGGGTGAACGTCACACGGCCTGCCTGCTGGACGGCGGCGGGGTCTCGATGAGCACCTGCGAGATCATGTTCGACGTCGTCACCCCGTCGAACTCCGCCTCGGGGTCGAGGATCAGCCGGTGCGCGAGCACGGGCTCGGCGAGCGCCTTCACGTCGTCGGGCACCACGTAGTGGCGGCCGCGTCCGGCGGCGTGCGTCTTCGCCGCGCGGATGAGGGCCAGGGCGCCGCGGACGCTCACGCCGAGCCGCACCTCGCGCGCGGTGCGGGTGGCGTCGACGAGGCGCGAGACGTAGTCGTGGATGGTCGGGTCGACGTAGACGGTGCGCGCGAGCGCGGCCATCTCGACGATCTCGTCGGCGCTGAGCTGCGCGTCGACGCGGTGGTCGTGGGCGCGCTGGTCGGCGCCCTCGAGGATGCGGATGGTCGAGGCGTGGTCGGGGTAGCCGATCGACGACTTCATGAGGAACCGGTCGAGCTGCGCCTCGGGCAGCCGGTACGTTCCGGCCTGCTCCACGGGGTTCTGGGTCGCGATCACCATGAACGGATGCCCCACGGGGTGCGTCTGCCCGTCGACGGTGACCTGTCCCTCCTCCATGACCTCGAGGAGCGCGGACTGCGTCTTCGGGCTGGCGCGGTTGATCTCGTCGGCGAGGATGATGTTCGCGAAGACGGGACCCGCGTGGAACTCGAAGACGCCGCTGCGCTGGTCGTAGACCGTCACGCCCGTGATGTCGCCGGGGAGCAGGTCGGGCGTGAACTGCACCCGGTTGCTCGAGCCGGCGACCGACTGCGCCATCGCGCGGGCGAGGGACGTCTTGCCGGTGCCGGGCACGTCGTCGAGCAGCAGGTGGCCCTCGCTGAGGAACGCGGTGAACGCCAGGCGCACGACCCGGTTCTTGCCGAGGAGCACCTCCTCGACCGCACCGACGAGTCGGTCGAGGTTCGCGGCGAACCGCGTCGCCTCCTCGGGGGTCATCGTCATGCTCGCTCCTCGCTCATCGGTTCCAGTAGCGGGCGACCACGCCCGCCACCTCAACATCCAACCAGACCCGGTCCCCGGGCTTGGCTTCCGGCACCTGGCACGTCGTCGCCGTCTGGGCCGTGCGCGGGGGTCCGCCCGCGCCCTCGATCCCGCAGCGGAAGACGGCGGGCAGTCCGGAGTTGTCGGGCGCGGCCGTCCACGACCAGGTGCCCGTCGCCTCGTTCCACACCCGGCTCGGCAGGGCGAAGGTCAGCGACGGCTGGGCGTCGGCCGGCAGGATCGCCGACCACGGACCGCAGCTGCCCCACACCGAGCACGAGCGCACCTGGAACCGCGCGGCCTCGCCGAACGGCCGGTTGAGGAGCGTCCGCAGCCAGCCCGTGCCGCGGAACTCGGCAGGGCTGCCGATCTGGGCGCCGTTCGCGTCGACGGCGACGATCTGCAGGCGTGGGCCGCCCGCGTCCACCCGGTCGATGTAGCGATCCCAGGTCTCGGTGTTCATCCAGTCCATGCGGCTGTCCACGCCGCCGACGGCGCCCGGCGCCGGCCGTACCACGATCCCGGCGACCTCGGTGTTGACGCAGGCCGACCGGTTGTAGCCCCAGACCACGAAGGAGTAGCGCGCCGACTCGGTGGCGGTGCCCGTGAACTGCACGCTCGAGGCATCCGGCCCCACCTGCACGACCTCGGCGACGGTGCCGCCGCTCGCCGGCGCGACCACGCTTCCCGGAGCCGGGCTCGTCACCGAGCACGCCTGCGGACCGCTCGGCACGGCCGACTGCCCGTCGGCGAGGCGCTGCACGAAGTAGCCGCCCATGGCGTCGCCGTTGCCGTTGAACGGCGCCCACGCGACCGTGACCGTGCCGGCGAGCGCGTCGCCCGTGACGGTGATCCCGCCCGCGATCGGCGGGCCGAACGGCGTGCCGGTGCCGCCCGCCTCGGTCCACGCGGCGAGGGCCGGGTAGGCCTGGTTGCGCGCGCTGACCGTGAACGGCACCTGCGTCCCGTTGGGGATGCCCTGCGACACGGTCGAGCAGGCCGTCGCGGTGCAGGTCGCGGCATCCACCTCGCTCGAGACGCCGGCGACCGTGACGACGTACGAGCGGACGGCACTGCCCGCACCCGTCGAGACGGGCTGCCACTCGATCGCGAGGCGGCCGTCGAGCGGCAGTGCGCGGAGGCCCTGCGGGGGCGGCGGGACGACGTCGGACCAGATCGGGCCGGGTGCGTCGACCGGGTCGGAGAGGCCGATCGCGTTCCGGGCCTGCACGCGCACGACGACCGCATTGCCCTGGCCGTTGCCGGGCGTGCCGACGGTGCAGGTCGTCGCCGCGCAGGTCGACGTGCCGACCACTCCGCCGTTCGCGGGGTCGACGAGTGCGATCTCGTAGCCCGTGATCGGCGAGTTGTTGAACCCGCCGGCGCCGAACACGACGTCGAGCGTCCCGTCGCCGAAGCCCGTCACCTGCGGGGCGCTCACCGGCTCGGGCCGGTCCTGGACGGAGATCGTGATGGTGCCCCAGGCGTACCGGCTCGGATCGCCGGTGGCGTCGGCGACCTGGTACTGCAGCGTCGTGTTCACGGGAGCCGCGCCCTGCGACACGTCGACCGTGAGCGTGGCGTTGTCGGCGCTGGGCTCGATCGACACGCCTGCGGGCAGGCTGTCGTCGATGCCGCGGACGCCGACCACCCGCAGCGGGGTTCCCGGGAACGGGTTCGTGGCCGAGTCGTTCGCGAGCACGTCGATCGTCGTCGTGCGTCCGCGCGCGGCAACGGCGAGGTCGGCTGCGGGCTGGGCGAGCGGCCGCGTCGACGGGACCACGCGCAGTTCGATGCGACCCGGCGTGCCCTGGCCCGAGGCGTCCTCGACCGCCACCGTGACCGACTGGCGGGCGCCGGTCGGCGTGGCCTCGAGCGCGGTGATCTCGAGTTCCCGCCCCGTCGCGACGAGGCGGAAGCCCTCGGGCTCGGGCGCGAGCACGCGGTAGGTCAGCTCGTCGATCGCATCGGGATACGGGTAGTTGGTGAGGCGCACCAGGTCGACGGTCTTCGACTGGCCGGGCTCGAAGTCGATCACGCCGCCGGTGAACGCGGGAGGCTGGTCCTCGGTCGGCTCGACCGTGATCGGGATCACGATCGTGCCCGTGCGGGCCGTGGGATCGCCGTCGGATTCGCCATCGGTCACCGTGAACGACAGCGACGCGAGGCCGAAGTAGCCCGGCTCGCTGCGGAACCGCAGCGTGTCCTGGTCGACCACGAGATCGCTGCCGTCGCTGTGCGAGGCGCGCACCGTCGCGGTGTCGGTGATGCGCACCGGCCGACCGGATGCCGCGATGACGTAGTCGTCGAGGTCGAGCACGACCTCCTCGCCGCTCTCGACCCTCACGTCGGGCGCGTCGCGGCGCAGTTGCGGCAGCGCGTCGTCGCGTCCGGGGACCCAGATGAACGCGTACGCCGTCACCTCGGGGTCTTCAGGGTGGGTGACCGAGAACGGGATGATGCGCCGCTCGTCCTCGACGGCGACCCGGATGCTGCCGTCGCGGCGCACCTGCGCGCCCCGATCGTAGTTCGCGACGAGGCCGACCTGCAGGTCGGCGGGGTTGCCGTCGGCGAGGAACACGTTCCGCAGCACCTCGACGTCGACGAACTCCTCGTCGAGGATGTCGCTCAGGCTGAGCACGGTGTCGGATGCCTCGGGGCGGGCGAACGGCGCGTCGTCGTCGGCCGTGACCGTGAGGAACGCCTGCGCCGAGCCGAGCCCCTCGTTCTCGACGGTGTAGACGAAGCCGAAGACGCCTTCGTGGTCGGGCACGTCGACGCGCACTACGCCGGCGTCCTCGTCGATCGAGGCCTGGGCGTCGTTGCCGTTGGCCTCCACGTCGACGAGCGCGAGCCCGCCGCCGTCGGGGTCGGAGTCGTTCGCGAGGACGCGCACCGCGATGGTGCGGCCCGGGCGCACCGTGACCTCGTCGGCGACGGCCATCGGCGGACGCGAACCGTCGATGCGGGGCGCGATGCCCACTCGGATGGTGCCGTCGGCGCGGGCGCCGAGCGCGTCGATGATCGAGTACTGGAACGCGTCGGTGCCCGCCGAGTACTCGCCGGCCTGGTACTCGAGCCAGTCGCCGCCGCGGTCGGTGACCGCGCCGCGGTCGGGGTTGGACTCCTGCGCGAGCAGCTGCACCGAGTCGCCGTCGGGGTCGACGCCGCCCAGCGGGATCGGGATGCGCACGGTCTCGCCGGCGAGCACGCGCGCGGTGATGGTCGGCGGCACGGGCGCGGTGTTCGTCGCGGGGTCGGCGTCGCGCACCGAGATGTGCACGTCGGCGGTGGCGTTCTGCCCGTCGGGCCCGGCGACCCGGTACTGCGCGTCGTACTCGCCGGGCGCGTCGGGTGCGAAGTAGCGCAGGCGGTCGCCCGCGGCGAACAGGAGGCCGGCGGCGGGCTCCAGCACGAGCTCGGGCGCGAGCGTGAGCGGCAGGCCGTCGGGCTGCTCGTCGTTGTCGAGCACCGCGATGTCGACGACGTCGCCCGTGCGCGCCGAGATCGTGTCGGGCACGGCCACGGGCGGCTGGTCGACGGGCGGTGGCGGCACCTCGACCACGGTGACCTCGCCGTCGGCCTCGGCGAGGCCGTTGCTCACGCGGTAGCCGAACACCGTCGACCCCGTCGCGAGCGGCCGCGAGAGGGTGACGCGCAGGATGCGGTGGTCGACGACCTCGACCCGCACGCCCTCGTCCTCGGCGGTGTCGGTGAGGCCCGTGACGACGAGCACGCCGCCCGTGGGGTCGATGTCGGTCGCGAGCACGTCGACGTCGAACGGCTGGTTCGCGCGCAGGAACGCGGTGTGCGGCACGGTGATCGGGGTCGTGTCGCGGTCGGGCGGTGCCGACACGTCGACACGCACCGTGCCCGTCGCGGTCATGGTGCCGTCGGTCACGGAGTACTCGATGAGGTGCGTGCGCACCGCCGAGCTCGTGAACCGGAAGCTGCCGCCGTCGAAGTCGGGCGTGACCTCGACGTCGGGCTTGGCCGGCACGGCGCTCAGGCGCACCGGTCCGGAACCCCCGCGCACGTGCCGAAGCGGGTCGATCCGGATCTCCTCGCCCGCCGTGGCGAGCGCGACGAACGGCTCCGCGACGAGGGGCACGTCGCCGGGCGCGCGCACCGCGACCGTGAGCTCACCCCCGCCGTCGTCACGCCCGTCGGACACGAGGAGCGACACGGAGCGCTCCCCGCCGACGCCGCCGCGCTCGTCGAACACGACCACGCCCTCGGCCGTCGACGAGGCGGCATCGGGTTCCTCCGTCGTGGCCGAGCGCAGGAAGAACGGGTCGCCGTCGGGGTCGATCCATTCGCCGAGCACCGCCGTGGTGACGCGTCCGCCGACCGCGACGGCGGCGTGGTTCGCCCGCTGCTGCACGGGCGGCGAGTTCTCCTCGGTCTCGCGCACCGTCACGTTCACGCTGGCGTGCGCAGTGCCGCCGCGGCCGTCGCCCACGGTGTAGCCGAACGAGACGACGCCGGATGCCGCGTCGTCGAGCGTGAGCTGCAGCTGCTGGTTGCTCGACACCCGGTCGACCTTCGCGCCGGGCGGCAGCTCGCCGTCGACGGAGTCGACGACGAGCACGTCGCCGTTCGCGTCGTAGTCGTTGAGCAGCACGGGCAGGAGCGTCGACCGGCCCGGTCGTGCGCCGAGCTCGTCGTCGGTCGCGACAGGCGCCACCTGGCCCTTCTCGAGGATGGGCGGCGTGTCGGGATCGTTCTCCTCGATCGTCTCGTCGTCGCGCTCGGTCTCGAGCAGGTCCGCCCAGTTGTCGATGAGCCCGTAGTCGGCGGAGGCCGCCCACGTGTGGCCGCTGGGACGATCGTTCAGCACGAGGGCGTCGCCGTTCTCGCCGAAGTCGAGCGCGGTCGCGCCCTCGCCGTCGTCGAGCTCGAACCGCTCCCCCTGGCCGCCCGGACAGGCGACGGCCGCGTCACCGCCCGCCCACGCGGCATGGAGGCATCCGTCGAATCGCACCGGTGCGGCGGGTGCGCCGGCGACGTCGTCGACGACCGCGACCGGCGCGCCGCCGTCGAGGTCCACGACGACGAGACCACGTCGGTGCGCGACGGCGACCGATTCGCCGTTCGACGCCGGCTCCTGCAGGCGGACCTCGTCGCCGATCCGGATCATGGTGGAGAGGTCGATGCGGCGACCGTCGATCGTGAGCGTCCGGTCGGTCGCGTCGAGCACCACCCAGTGCTGGTCGATCGAGGTGACCTGCACGTCGTGGTCGTCGTCGACGGGCTCGGCCTGCCATCTGGCGGCGACGGTCTCCTCGCCGGCCGCGTCGACCCGGGCGACCTCGCCCGTCGACGGCGTGAAGGCGAACAGGACGCCCTCTGGGTCGACCGACGTGACCGTGCCCTGGCCGAACGTGAGCAGCGGATCGGCCTCCGCGTCGAAGTCGACGAAGTCGGCGGCGGGCACCGACCAGAGGTCGCCGTCCGTGGCGACGACGACCCGGTCGCCGGCGAGGGCGAGCGACGTGTCGCCGGGCGGGACGGGAACGGTCTCGACGACCTCCGACGTCGTGGCGTCGACGACGCCGACGCTCGCGCTGTCGCGGTCGACGACGAGCACGGTCGAGCCCTGCTGCACGACCTCCGTGTCGGAGCCGCCCGTCTGCACCACGGAGTTCAGCTCGTGGATCTTCGTGTTGGCCCGGCCCACGGATTCGAGGCCGCCGTTCACGACCCAGACCGCCGCGTCGCCGAGGTCGACCCGCTGCGCGGCGTACCCGCCGGAGGCGACGGCGACCCCGACCACGATCGCGATCACGCCCGTGATCGCGCCTGCGGTCACGAGGGCGGAACGGTGGCCGCCGAGCTTCGGCAGCCGCATCAGCCGACCCCCGTCACGTCGACGCACCGCTCGGCGCTGGGGTCGCCCGACTTGCCCTCGCGGGTCACCGTGACGGTGACGCACACCCGGTCGCCCTCCTGCACGGGCACCTCGACGCGGGCGACGCGCTGGATGGGCTCGGGCTCGCCGTCGACGGCGACGAGGTAGGCGTCGCCGCCCTGGATCCCGGGGTCGTCCCAGGTGAACACGGCCGAGTCGCCGACGACCGAGCCCTGCACGTTCGCGACGACCGGGATCGAGCGGGTGCCCTGCAGGACCGCGACGACGCCGGCGCCGACGAGCGCGACGATGAGGGCGGCGGCGATCGAGATGCCCCACACGAGCCGCCTCATGGTGGGCGGCGCGGTGCGCTGGCGGCCCGTGGACACCTCGTGCGAGCGGCCGTCGATCCCCTGCGCGGCGCTCGAGGCCCGCACCGGGATGCGCCGCGAACGGCGCCGGCTCCCCTGCGCGTCGACGTTCGAGTGATGGCCGCTCACGCGCGTGCGCTCGTCGAGGTCGACCGCGGTCGCGAGGGCCCAGTCGTCCATGGCGACCTCGAGCGGCGTCTGCGGCAGCCCGAGCTCCTCCTCCGCCGACTGCAGGTCGCGGATGAACTCGAGCGCGCTCGCCTGCCGGTCCTGGGGCCGCTTCGACATCGAACGTGCCAGGACGCGCTCGAGGCTCGGCGGCACGTCGACCCGTCCGGTCGGCGCCGGCTTCGCCTTCTCGATGCGCCCCATGAGCGTCACGGGCGCGTTGTCGCCGCCCGGCACCTCGAACGGGCTGCGGCCGGCGAGGAGCGAGTAGACGGTGGCCCCGAGCGACCACACCTCGCTCGCGACGGTGCCCGACACGTCGTCGTGCAGCACCTCGGGCGCCGACCACGGGATCGACAGGCCGACGGCCTCGGTCGTCTCGGCCTCGCCGAGGGTCGCCGCGATGCCGAAGTCGGAGAGCACGGGGTGTCCGTAGGCGGTGGTGAGGATGTTCGACGGCTTGATGTCGCGGTGCAGGACGCCCTGCCGGTGGGCCGTCTCGACGGCGCTGGCGATGCGCACGCCGATCGAGAGCACCTCGGCGAGCGGCAGCTGCACGGCGCGGTAGCGCTGCCCGAGCGTCGACGAGCAGTACTCCATCACGAGGTAGGGGCGCCCGTCGGCGGCGACGCTCGCCTGGTACACCGTGAGGATGGACGGATGCGACGACAGCTGGGCCATCAGGTTGGCCTCGGCCTGGAACATCCGGCGCAGGTCGTCGTTCACGACCTCGGCGAGCAGCACCTTCACGGCGACGAGCCGACGCGGCATGTTCTGCTCGTAGAGGAAGACGTCGGCGAACCCGCCCGAGCCGAGCACGCGGATGAACGCGAACCCGGGCAGGTTCGGCGGGGTGGACGGCAGGCGCCTCGTCACGATCCTCCCAGCGTTCGAGTCCGTCGGCGCCCGCACCAACGCCCGGCGGGCCCCGGTGACCCCCATTGTAGGCGGGCGCACGGATGCCGCCACGACGGCTGTGGGGACGTGCCGCGGCGGCCCGCGGCATCCGTCAGTCGACGTCGCTGTCGGGGCTGCGGTGCTGGGGCGCGTGGGCGGGTCGGACGACCTTGAGCACGTCGACCACGACGACCGTGATGTTGTCGCGACCGCCGTTGCCGACCGCCGCATCGACGAGCTGGCGGGCGGCCTGCTCGGGCTTCGGGTTGGCCACGAGGAAGTGCCGGATGCCGTACGACGTGAGCTCCTTCGTGAGCCCGTCGGAGCAGATCAGCAGGCGCATGCCCGGCTCGACCGCGATGGCGCGGTAGTCGGGGATCGGCGCCTCGTGGAAGCCCACGGCGCGCGTGATCACGTTGGAGTGCGGGTGCGTGTCGGCCTCCTCGCGCGTGATCTGGCCGGCATCGACGAGCTCCTGCACGATCGAGTGGTCGACGGTCAATTGCTCGAGCACGCCGCCGACGAGCCGGTAGACGCGCGAGTCGCCGATGTTGAACACGATCCAGGCGGGCTCGTCGGAGATGCTGCCGAGCGCGGCGCCCGTGACCGTGGTGCCGCTGCCCTCGTCGGTGACGCCGGCGCCGCGGCCCATGTCCTGCACCGCGAGCCGGAGGGCCGCGTCGATCTCGGGGGTGCCCATCATCGACTTGCCGCCGTGCTCGGCGAGCCGGGTGACCACGGCGGCGCTGGCGAAGTCGCCGGCCGCGTGCCCGCCCATGCCGTCGGCGACTGCGAAGATCGGCGCCTGCGCGACGAAGCTGTCCTCGTTGACCTCGCGGCGCAGGCCCGTGTCGGTGACGGCGGCCCATGCGATCGTGATCTCGGTGCCGTCGGGCAGCGTGACGCGATGACGGGCGTTGCCGTTGCCGATCTGGGTCACGGGACGTGCCTGCTGTCTGTTCGGGTCACTCGGGTGGAGCGGTGGGGGCGGGGAGGATCTCGATGATCGTATCGTCTCCGAGGTCGAGGCGGGTGCCCGGTGCGACCACGATGGACTCGCCCGCGCGCATGCGGCGCACACCCGCCGCACTCCGCACGATCGTGCCGTTCGTGGAGCGCAGGTCGGTCGCCACGACGCGGGTCCCCTCGACGCGCAGCTCGAGGTGCGTGCCCGACACCACGGCGCGCGGCGACGCGACGGTGACGAGCTCGGGGACGACGCCTCGAGGATCGGGGACGCGCGGCGCGTGCGGCCGTCGGCCGATGAGCACCGGGCCCGTGACCGGGCGCGGCTCGCCGGTGCCGATGCGGAACGCGGGCGCGCCGGGCGCCGCGCGCGGCTCGACGGATGCCGCGGCGGGGGGCTCGACCGATGCCACGACGTGGGCTTCGGCCGCGCGGTCGTGCTCGGCGGGGCCGTCGTGTCCGGTCGGCGCGTCCCGGTCGGCCGTCGGCGGTTCAGGCGGTACCGGGATGCTCGCCGGCTCCAACCGCAGGCCCGCGCCGAGCACGCGCGGCTCGAGACCGGCGAGGTCCTGGTCGGGCGACGGGGACGGCGTCGCCGCCGGAGCGATGGCGCGGATGCGGGACGTGGGCGGCGAGGCGAGGTCGAACTGGGGCTCCCGCAGGGAGCTCGTCGTGCGGACGGTGTCGGCGACGGCGTGCTCGTCGGCGGTGTCGTCCTGGCGGGTGCGCACCGTGTCGGGATCGTGCGGACGCGGCAGGAGCACCGTGTCGGCGTCGGCGACCGCGGCATCGGGTCGGCGGGGCGGCTGCGGCGCCGCCGACCACTCGACGGCGGACGCGCGGAAGCCGGCGCGCGCATGCCCCACCGCGTCGCCCGACTCGCCGAGGCGGTCGAGGGGCGCGTCGACCCCGGTGACGCGCAGCGCGATCACGGAGCCGAAGTCCGCCAGGTGCCACGGGCGGATGCCGCGGGCATCGAAACGCCGAGTGCCGCCGGGCGACGTGAGGTCGACCACCGCGTCGCCGCGCACCACGGCGGTCACCTCGTCGGTGCCGGGGCCGGGCCACCACACGATGGCGAACGACTCGACGGCGCCGGCACCGCCGAGCGGGATCGTGCCGACGAGCGCCTCGACGGTCACCGCGTCGTCGGCGGCCGCGGCGGCGAGCGCCGACGTGGTCGCGTCGGGCGAGGGCGCGGCGATGGCGACGATGAAGCGGTGGCCGACCACGACGTCCCACGCGGGTGCACCGGGCACCGCCGCGCTCGTGACGGTTCCCGCGACCATGTCGAACAGTCTGGCACCGCCGCGAGCGCGAACGCGTGCGCGATGTCAGCCGATGTGGCTCATCACGTGCTTGATGCGCGTGTAGTCCTCGAAGCCGTAGTTGGAGAGGTCCTTGCCGTAGCCCGAGTGCTTGAAGCCGCCGTGCGGCATGTCGGACACGAACGGGATGTGCGCGTTGATCCAGACGCAGCCGAAGTCGAGGTGCTTCGCGAACCGCATCGCCCGCGTGTGGTCGCCGGTCCAGACGGATGCCGCGAGCGCGTAGTCGACGCCGTTGGCCATGGCGAGCGCATCGGCGTCGTCGCGGAACGACTGCACGGTGAGCACCGGGCCGAAGATCTCGCGCTGCACGGCCTCGTCGTCCTGGCGGAGCCCGGTCACGACGGTCGCCTCCCAGAAGTAGCCGCGGTCGCCCTGGCGGCGGCCGCCGAGGGCGACGTCTGCGTGGACCGGCAGGCGGTCGATGAAGCCCGACACGTGCGCGAGCTGGTTCGCGTTGTTGAGCGGGCCGAAGAGGACGCCGTCCTCGCGCGGGCCGCCCGTGCGGGCGTTGGCCGAGGCCTCGGCCACGAGCGCGGCGACGAACGCGTCGTGCACGGACTCGTGGACGATGACCCGCGTCGCGGCCGTGCAGTCCTGGCCGGCGTTGAAGTACGCGGCGGTGACGATGCCGGCCGCGGCGGCCTGCAGGTCGGTGTCGGGGAAGACGATCGCGGGCGCCTTGCCGCCGAGCTCGAGGTGCACCCGCTTGAGGTCGGATGCCGCAGCGCGCGCGACCTCCATGCCGGCGCGGACCGAGCCCGTGATCGCGACCATCTGCGGCGTGGGGTGCTCGAGGAGCGCGGCACCCGTGCCGCGGTCGCCGGTGACGACGTTGAGCACGCCGGCGGGCAGGAACTCGGCCGCGACCTCGGCGAGCTTCAGCGTCGAGAGGGGCGTCGTGTCCGACGGCTTCAGCACGACCGTGTTGCCGGCGGCGATGGCCGGTGCGACCTTCCAGACGGCCATGTTCAGCGGGTAGTTCCACGGCGTGACCTGGCCGATGACGCCGATCGGCTCCCGGCGCACGAACGAGGTGTGGCCGGCGAGGTACTCGGCGGCCGACCGGCCCTCGAGGTTGCGGGCGGCGCCCGCGAAGAACCGGAGCTGGTCGACCGACTGCAGGATCTCGTCGGCGACGAGCGAGGCGCGCGGCTTGCCCGTGTCCTGCGACTCGAGGTCGGCGAACTCGTCGGCGCGCGACTCCATCGCGTCGGCGATGCGGAAGAGCGCGAGCTGGCGCTGGGCCGGGGTGGTCTCCCCCCACGTCTCGAACGCGTCGGACGCCGCGCGGTAGGCGAGGTCGAGGTCGCCCGCGGTGGAGATGGGCGCGGAGCCGTAGACCTCCTCGGTCGCCGGGTCGACGAGGTCGAGCGCGTCGTCGCCCTGCGACTCCACGTACTCGCCGCCGACGAAGTTCCGGAGGGTGCCGGTGCTGAGGAGGGTGCCGCTGCTCATGGATGTCGATCCTCGGATGTGATGGCGTCGGCGCGGCGCGCGCGCCCGCGGCGCCGGACCGGCGCCGTGGCGCCCATGATAGGCGCGATCCGTGGTGAAACGCGAGTGAATGCATAGGAATCAGTTGTGAAATGGGTGGAAATCGACGGAATCGCTTGCTTGCGGCATCCGCCACTGACACAATCGGTCGCATGACGAACGCCCCGCGCTCCGCCTCGTCGCGCCCGGTGCACCTCGACGACGTCTCGAAGGCGATCATCGAGCAGCTCCAGGTCGACGGCCGGCGCTCCTATGCCGACATCGGCAAGGCCGTCGGCCTCTCCGAGGCGGCGGTCAGACAGCGCGTGCAGCGGCTCACCGAGTCGGGCGTGATGCAGATCGTCGCCGTGACCGACCCGATGCAGCTCGGCTTCACGCGGCAGGCGATGATCGGCATCCGTGCCGGCGGGGACACCCGCGAGCTCGCGGAGCGACTCGCGGAGATCCCCGAGCTCGACTACGTCGTGCTCACGGCGGGGAGCTTCGACCTCATGGCCGAGGTCGTGTGCGAGAACGACGAGGAGCTCATCAACCTCCTCAACTCGCGCATCCGCAACCTGCCCGGCGTGCACAGCACCGAGACGTTCGTCTACCTGAAACTGCAGAAGCAGTTCTACAACTGGGGCACCCGCTGACCGCGGGCCGCCCGGAAGGAGATCCCGATGACCACCATCGACGCAGCGACGAGCCTCGGCTCGTCCGGCTTCGACGACGCCGCACTGCAGCAGAAGGCGAAGGACCACCTCTGGATGCACTTCGCGCGGCAGTCCACGATGGAGGAGAACGGCGTCCCCATCATCACGCGCGGCGAGGGCCATCACATCTACGACATCCACGGTCGTGAGTACTTCGACGGCCTCTCGGGCCTCTTCGTCGTCAACGCCGGCCACGGGCGCCGCCGCCTCGCGGAGGTCGCCGCGAAGCAGGCGCAGGAGCTCGCGTTCTTCCCGATCTGGTCGTACGCCCACCCCTCTGCGATCGAGCTCGCCGACCGGCTCGCCGATTACGCGCCGGGCGACCTCAACCGCGTGTTCTTCTCCACGGGCGGCGGCGAGGCCGTCGAGACCGCCTTCAAGCTGGCGAAGTACTACTGGAAGCTGAAGGGCCAGCCCACGAAGCACAAGGTCATCTCGCGTGCGGTCGCCTACCACGGCACCCCGCAGGGCGCGCTCGCCATCACGGGCATCCCGGCGATGAAGCAGATGTTCGAGCCGCTCACCCCCGGCGGCTTCCGCGTGCCCAACACGAACTTCTATCGCGCGGCCGACGTCGGCGCGCCCGCCGACGACCTCGAGGCGTTCGGCGTCTGGGCGGCGAACCGCATCGAGGAGATGATCCTCTTCGAGGGCCCCGAGACCGTCGCCGCCGTCTTCCTCGAGCCGGTGCAGAACTCGGGCGGCTGCTTCCCACCGCCTCCCGGGTACTTCCAGCGCGTGCGCGAGATCTGCGACCAGTACGACGTGCTGCTCGTGAGCGACGAGGTCATCTGCGCATTCGGCCGGATCGGCCACATGTTCGCCTGCGACGCCTACGGCTACGTGCCCGACATGATCACCTGCGCCAAGGGCATGACCTCGGGCTACTCCCCCATCGGCGCGACGATCGTGTCGGAGAAGATCTACGAGCCGTTCTCGAAGGGCACGACGAGCTTCTACCACGGGTACACCTTCGGCGGACACCCGGTGTCCGCGGCCGTCGCACTCGCGAACCTCGACATCTTCGAGGAGGAGCGCCTCAACGAGCGCGTGCGCGAGAACTCCCCGCTGTTCCGGGCCGAGCTCGAGAAGCTCCTCGACCTGCCGATCGTCGGCGACGTGCGCGGCGACGGGTACTTCTTCGGCATCGAACTCGTGAAGGACAAGGCCACCCGCGAGACGTTCAACGACGAGGAGTCCGAGCACCTGCTGCGCGGGTTCCTGTCGAAGGCCCTCTTCGACGCCGGGCTGTACTGCCGTGCCGACGACCGTGGCGACCCCGTGATCCAGCTCGCGCCGCCGCTCACGATCGGCGTGCCGGAGTTCCAGGAGATCGAGCAGACGCTGCGCTCGGTGCTCACCGAGGCGTCCAACCGAGCGGAGGACTTCAAGGGTCACCAGCACGGCGGAGAGCACCTCCTCGTGCCCGCGCGCGTCTGATGGCGAGCCTGCACCGCGCCACCGACGGCACGGCTGCCGGCTACCGCCGGGCGAGCTTCTGGCTCGACGACCTCGTGACGACGGGGCGCGACGATCTCACGCCGCGCCCCGCCCTCACGGCCGACGCCCGCTTCGACGTGTGCATCGTCGGCGGCGGGCTCACCGCCCTCTGGACGGCGTACTCCCTCGCGAAGGCCGACCCCGACCTGCGCATCGCCGTGCTCGAGCGCGAGATCTCGGGATTCGGGGCGTCGGGCCGCAACGGTGGCTGGTGCTCCGCCCTCTTCCCGCGCTCCCCCGGCTCGCTCGAACGACGGCACGGGTTCGACGCTGCCGTCGCGATGCGGCGCGCCATGGTCGACACCGTCGACGAGGTGGGCCGGGTCGCCGCCCTGGAGGGGATCGACTGCGACTACGAGCGCGGCGGCACGGTCGTGTTCGCGCGCAACGACGTGCAGCGCGAGTTCGCTCGCGCCGACGTGGCGGAGGCGCGGCAGTACGGCGTCGATCGCACCGAGTACTGGGACGAGCGCACCGTCGGGGCGCGCTTCGGCGCGACCGGCCGCGACGGCCGGACTCCGGCCGCCGTGTTCGATCCCGCGTGCGCGAGCGTGCACCCGGCCAAGCTCGTCCGCGGGCTGGCCCGAGTGGTCGAGGCGATGGGCGTCTCGCTCTTCGAGCGCACCGAGGTGCGGGACTGGGCCGCCGGAACGGTGCGGTTCCGCTCGGTGGACACGGGGTTCGAGGGCCGGGTGTCGGCCCGGCACGTGATCGTCGCCCTCGAGGGCTACGGTTCGCAGCTGCCGCGCGTGCGCAGACGGGTCATGCCGCTGTACTCGCTCATGATCGCCACCGAGCCGCTCGACGACGACGTGTGGGACGCGATCGGCGTCGACCACGGGCAGACGTTCAGCGACTACCGGCACCTGCTGATCTACGGACAGCGCACCGCCGACAACCGGTTCGCGTTCGGCGGACGCGGGGCCCGCTACCACTGGGGCAGCAGCGTCGACCCGTCGTACGAGCGCGTCGACGACGTGTTCGAGCACCTGCAGGATGCACTGCGCGACCTGTTCCCGGCCGTCGGGAACGCCCGGATCACGCATCGGTGGGGCGGTCCCCTCGGCATCGCGCGCGACTGGCACGCCACCGCGAGCTACAACCCGCGGACGGGCGTCGGCTTCGCGGGCGGCTACGTGGGCGATGGGCTCTCGACCACCAACCTCGCCGGCCGCACGCTCGCCGACCTGGTGCTCGGCCGAGAGACCGAGCTGACGACGCTGCCGTGGACGAATCACCGCTCGCCGCTCTGGGAGCCCGAGCCGCTGCGCTTCGCCGGGGCCAACCTCGGCATCCTCGGCATGCAGTTCGCCGACCTGGAGGAGCGCATCACGAGGCGTCCATCGCTCGCCGCTCGCCTGATCGCGCCGCTCGTCGGCCACTGATCCCGGACTCACGGCCGGCGACGGCTCGATGAGCGCGGGTCCACGAACGCCCACTCGGGCAGGGCGCCGCTGCCGATGAACGCCGACAGCAGCGTGGCCATGGAGTGGCCCGGCGAGGCCTCGACGGCCAGGTCGATGAGGGCGCCGGCCGCGGAACCGCGGCCGAGCGACCATGCGAGCCAGGCCGCGATGCACAACGGGGCGACGTGGAGGTCGCCTGGGGCGTTCGCCGCCGCGATGCGGGACACCTCGAGTGCGCGCTCGACACGGCCCGGGTCGGGCCGAACGGTGGACCGTCCGAGCAGCAGCCGGCCGAGCAGCTCCGACACCTCGCCCTCGGCCCCGTCGGTGAGCTCGCGCCGCACCAGCTCGTCGACGGTCTCGCCGGTTCGCTCTGCGCGCTCCGCGGTCTCGACCGCGTCATCGTGCGCGGCCGCACCCACGACCGGCCCGAAGGCGAACTGGAGCATCATGGCGTCGCGGACGGGCGGCCGCTCCGCGAGGTGCAGGAACCAGGCGAGGCGCAACGCGGTGGGCGACTCGGATGCCGCGCCGGCAGGCGGCTCGTCGAGGAGCGCCTCCACGAGGGCGACCGGGTCGGCGAGGTCGCCGAGGCGGTCCAGTTGCGCCCCGATGCCCTCGAGTGCGTCGAACGCGGCGAGCTCGGCGGCGATCGCCGCCGAGAGGTCGACGTCGCGCTCGGGCAGTCGTCCGCTCGCGGTCGACGACGCATGGACGGGCTCCCGCTCGGGCAGGGCCGCCGCGGCGGGGCTCTCGTCGATCATCGCCAGCGCGTGCCCACCGGCCGGCGTCGCGGGATCGAGCAGCGACCCCCAGCCGTCGGCGGCTCGGCAGAGCGCGTCGCGCACGTCGAAGCCGGCCTGCTCGGCCCGGCGGACGAGGAGGGCGAGCAGCGCCCGCTCGGGGAGCCCGCGGGACCCCTCGAAGGTGCGGTCGGTGTAGGCGATCGGGACCACGGCGTCGACGCCCGGCATCCGGCACAGCGTGCCCACGATCGCCGACACGAGCGACGGACGGTCGCGAGCGCGGCGCGGGAGGTCGTGGCGCAGCAGTCCGGCCGATCTCGAACCGCGGAACGCGACGCAGACGATCGAGCGCTCGGGCGCGAAGCCGGCGAGGGCGGGGACGAGCGCGAGCAGGTCGTGGGCCGCAGCGGCTCGGATGATGGTGGTCATGCCGGCAGCCTGGGGCCCGCGGCATCCGTCGCCCGAGGAGGACGGCCGCGATGTGGTGGATGCCGTCCTCGCGCCACCTGCCGAGGACGAGTCCCCAGCGGGTCGCCGCATCGGCGCGTCGGCGCGTCAGCGCCCGGCGAAGAGCTCCGAGACCTCCTCCGCCTCGGCCTCGGTCGGCCGCCACGCGCCGCCCGCCGCCGCGTTCTGGCGGACCTGCTCGGGACGCGTCGCGCCCGCGATCACGCTCGCGAGCCCCGGCTGCGCGAGCATCCAGCCGAACGTCGCCTCGAGCATCGTGATGCCCCGCTCCTCCGCGAACGCCCGGTAGCGATCGAGCACGTCCCACGGCGCGTCGTCGACGATGTGCCGGCGCTGGCGCATGATGCGCGTGTCGGCCGGGTGCTCGTCGCGACGGAACTTGCCCGTCAGCAGGCCGTTCTGCAACGGGAAGAACGGCAGGAAGCCCAGCCCGAAGTGGCGTGCGGCCGGCAGGACCTCCGCTTCGGCGCCGCGCGAGAGCAGGTTGTACTCGTTCTGCGCCGACACGAACCGGGCCGCCCCGAGCTCCCGGGCGACGAGCTCCGCCTCGGCGATCTGCCAGCCGCTCAGGTTGGAGTGGCCGACGTAGCGGACCTTGCCCGCGCGCACGAGGTCGTCGAGGGCCGCGATGGTCTCGTCGATCGGGGTCGCAGGGTCGGGCGTGTGCAGCTGGTAGAGGTCGATCCAGTCGGTCTGCAGGCGGCGGAGCGAGCCCTCGACCGCGAGCCGGATGTACCGTCGCGAGCCGCGCGCGCCCCATGCGGGCAGCGGCGACGGCAGGGAGGCGTGGCCGAACTTCGTCGCGATGACGACCTCGTCGCGCCGGCCGCGGAGCGCCTCGCCGAGGAGCGCCTCGCTGAGCCCGTACTCCTTGCCGTAGATGTCGGCCGTGTCGATGAAGTTGACGCCGGCGTCGAGCGCCGCCTCGACCACCGCGTTCGTGCCGTCCTGGGTCTCGGTCGCGGTTCCGGTGCGTCCGAAGTTGTTGCCGCCGAGGCCGACCGCCGAGACGCGGAGCCCCGAACGGCCGAGCGAGCGGTACTCGAGATCGGTCATCCGACCAGCCTAGGCGTGCCCTCGCGGGGGTCGCGACCGGGGCGATCGGATGCCGCGCCGCCGCACCGCCCGCGGGACTCGTCCTCCCCAGCCGCACGTCCCGGACCTCAGCTCGCGATGTCCGATTCCCGCGAGTCGATGTCGGATGCCGCGGCTACGCTCGAAGCATGACCAACGTGTTCCTCATCCGCCTCGACAGCCCCATCGGGCGCCTCGAGCTCACCGGCGACGACGAGGCCGTGACCGGCCTCACCATCGAACGCGACGGCGCACTCCCCCACGACGGGGAGCCCGAGCGGTCCAACGCGGTGCTCGACGACGCGCGCACGCAGCTCACCGAGTACTTCTCCGGCTCCCGCACCGAGTTCGACCTCCCCGTCCGCTTCTCCGGCACGCCGTTCCAGGAGGCCGTCTGGGCCGAGCTCGAACGCCTCGGCTGGGGCGAGGCCACCTCCTACGGGGCACTCGCCGCCGCCGTCGGCAAGCCCGGATCCGCGCGGGCGATCGGCGGTGCCGTGGGCGCCAACCCGATCCCCATCATCGTCGGCTGCCACCGCGTGCTCGCGTCCGACGGGCGCATCACCGGCTACTCCGGCGGCGAGGGCATCCCCACCAAGCTCTGGCTCCTCGGGCACGAGCGCATCGGCTTCGCCGCGTGAGCGTGGTTCCGCGGCCCGAGATCGTCACGGGCGACGACGGGCTCGCGCGCTGTGCGTGGGGTGCCGCCGACCCCGAGTACCGGCGCTATCACGACGAGGAGTGGGGCACGCCGCAGCACGATCCGGTGCGGCTGTTCGAGAAGGTGTGCCTCGAGGGATTCCAGTCGGGCCTCTCGTGGATCACGATCCTCCGACGCCGTCCCGCGTTCCGCGAGGTCTTCCACGACTTCGACGCGTCGCAGGTCGCGGCGATGATCGAGGCCGATGTCGAGCGCCTCCTGGGCGACGCCCGCATCATCCGCCATCGCGGCAAGATCGAGGCCACCATCCAGAACGCCCGCGCGACGCTCGCGCTCGACCAGCCGCTCGACGAGCTCCTCTGGAGCTTCGCACCGTCGCCCCGCGACGACTCGCCCGTCTCGTTCGCCGAGGTGCCGTCGACCACGCCCGAGTCCACCGCCATGAGCACGCAGTTGCGCAAGCTGGGCTTCCGGTTCGTCGGTCCCACGACGATGTACGCGCTCATGCAGGCGGCGGGCATGGTCGACGACCACCTCGCCGGTTGCTTCCGCTCGAACGCCGAGCGTCACGCCGATGAGGCGGCCGCCGCGGTTCGAGCCTGATCGCGCGGCGGGTCGGGCGCGTCGGCGGCCGAATCGGCCCCGCCCGCCCGACCGCTCGCTCGCTCGCTCAGGCGACCAGTTCGAGTTCGCGCACGGCGTCGGGCCGGTCGGATTCCCGCAGATCGAGGCGGAACCCCTCGGCTTGGGCCCACTCGACGAGCTCCTCGAGCGAGCCGATCTCGGGCCGCGACTCGACGAACGCGCGAGTGAACCGGCCCTTCGCGTGCTTGTTGAAGTGATTGAGCGCGCGACGGCGTCCGTCGGCCTCCACCGACACGACGCGCGCGAAGACGCTCCCCTCGCGCGCCGGCGCGGGCCCGAGGTCGGCGTATCCCTCGGATCGCATGTCGAGGATCACACCCGGCGTCGCGGCGAGCCGGGCCGACAGCGGCTCGCGCCAGAACCGGCGCAGCCGGACCTCGGGCACCCGGGAGTCGTGCGAGAGGCGATACGCCGGGATCGGGTCCATCGCCCGCACGAGGCCGAACAGCGCCGAGTGCACGACCACCGCGCGGTGTGCGAAGGCGCGGGCCTCGGCGTCGAGCGTCGGCGCGTCGAGGGCGTCGTACAGCACGCCCGTGTAGCGGTCGATCGCCGGCATCGTCGGTGCCTCGCGGAGCGCGCGATTGCGATCGACCTCGGCGGCCTGACGCGGCCCGAGCTTGAGCGCGCGCATCGCGGCCTCGTGGTCCTCGGCGAGCTCGACCACCCGCTCGACGAGCTCGGCACGTGCTGCGGTGAGCTCGGGGAACGAGAGCGCCGAGAGGTCGAGGATGCCGTCCCCGCCGTCGCGCTTCGTCTCCGACGGCGGCAGCAGGAGCAGCACTAGGCGGCGATGAACGACAGCGCGGCGTCGACGTTCGACCCCAGCGACTCGACGCTGTCGATCGTGATGCGCGGCAACGCCGACGAGGGCCCCGTCCACGGCGCGTACCCGTCGAGGCTCTGCTCGACGGCCCGCCAGGTGGTCTCCTCGAGGTGCGGCAGTCCGCGCTCGCGCTTCTCGAGCCGCGCGCGGTGCAGCGCCTCGTCGGAGCAGACGACCTCGATCACGCGCAGGCGCACGTCGGTGCGCGCGGCGAGGTCGCGCCACTGCAGACGGGCCGACTCGGCGGCGTTCACCGCATCGACGATGACCGTGCGCCCCGAGAGCAGCTCCTTCTCGGCGATCTCCTCGGCCACCAGGTACGCGGCGAGGCCGGTCGGCTGGTCGGAGTCGATCCCGGCACGCAGGATGGACGACTCGATCGGGT
This sequence comes from Agromyces mariniharenae, assembly GCF_008122505.1. Classification (NCBI taxonomy): domain Bacteria; kingdom Bacillati; phylum Actinomycetota; class Actinomycetes; order Micrococcales; family Microbacteriaceae; genus Agromyces; species Agromyces mariniharenae. Next base: position 250,290 of record NZ_VSSB01000001.1, read on the forward strand.
CGACGGAGACGACCGTGGCGCCGAGGCGGGCGCCGACGATCTCCCCGATCGTCGACTTGCCCGCACCCGGCAACCCGGCCATGACGATGAGCTGGGTGACGCTCAGGTCACCGAACTGGCGGTCGATCGGCTGCTCCCCCTGCATCCGGAACTCCTCAGGACAGCTCGGCGCGGGACGCGACCACCTGGACCGAGTCCGACTGGACCGACAGGAAGCCGTCCTCGGCGGTGGCCATGACCTTCTCGCCAGTGGGCAGCGTCACGCGCACCTCGCCGCCGGCGAGGATCGCGAGCATGGGCTCGTGTCCGGGCAGGATGCCGATCTCGCCTTCGACCGTGCGGGCGACCACCATGGACGCCTCGCCCGACCAGACCTCCTGGTCGGCCGAGACGACGCTCACGTTGAGGGCGGCCATGCTCAGCCGTTCTCCTTCTGGATGCGAGCCCAGTTCTCCTCGACGTCCGAGATCGGGCCGACGTTGAAGAACGCCTGCTCGGCCACGTGGTCGAAGTCGCCGCGGGCGATCGCGTCGAACGACTCGATGGTGTCCTTGAGCGGAACGGTCGAGCCCTCGACACCCGTGAACTTCTTCGCCATGTAGGTGTTCTGCGAGAGGAACTGCTGGATGCGGCGCGCGCGGGCCACGGTGATCTTGTCTTCCTCGGAGAGCTCGTCGACACCGAGGATCGCGATGATCTCCTGCAGCTCCTTGTTCTTCTGGAGGATCTGCTTGACCGTGGTCGCCACGCGGTAGTGGTCCTCGCCCAGGTAGCGGGGGTCCATGATGCGCGACGTCGAGGTCAGCGGGTCGATCGCCGGGTAGAGGCCCTTCGAGGCGATCTCACGCGAGAGCTCGGTCGTGGCGTCGAGGTGCGCGAACGTGGTGGCCGGCGCCGGGTCCGTGTAGTCGTCGGCCGGCACGTAGATCGCCTGCAGCGAGGTGATCGAGTGACCGCGCGTCGAGGTGATGCGCTCCTGGAGGATGCCCATCTCGTCGGCGAGGTTCGGCTGGTAGCCCACCGCGGACGGCATGCGGCCGAGCAGCGTCGACACCTCGGAGCCCGCCTGCGTGAAGCGGAAGATGTTGTCGATGAAGAGGAGCACGTCCTGCTTCTGCACGTCGCGGAAGTACTCCGCCATCGTGAGCGCCGACAGGGCGACACGCAGACGCGTCCCCGGCGGCTCGTCCATCTGGCCGAAGACGAGGGCGGTCTTGTCGAAGACGCCCGCCTCGTCCATCTCGTGGATGAGGTCGTTGCCCTCACGGGTGCGCTCACCGACGCCGGCGAACACCGACACACCACCGTGGTCCTGCGCCACGCGCTGGATCATCTCCTGGATGAGGACCGTCTTGCCGACGCCCGCACCACCGAAGAGGCCGATCTTTCCACCCTGCACGTAGGGGGTGAGGAGGTCGATCGACTTGATGCCGGTCTCGAACAGCTGCGTCTTCGATTCGAGCTGGTCGAAGGCCGGGGGCTTGCGGTGGATCGGCCAGCGCTCGGTGATCTCGACCTGCTCGCCGGGCTCGCCGTTCAGGATCTCGCCGATGACGTTGAAGACCTTGCCCTTGGTGACGTCGCCGACGGGCACCGAGATCGCCTCGCCGGTGTCGGTGACCTCCTGGCCGCGAACGAGCCCGTCGGTGGGCTTCAGCGCGATGGCGCGAACGAGGTCGTCGCCGAGGTGCTGGGCGACCTCGAGCGTGAGGATGGAGGTCTCGTCGCCGATCGTGATCTCGGTCTTGAGAGCGTTGTAGATGTCGGGGATCGAGTCGTGCGGGAACTCGATGTCGACGACGGGGCCCGTCACACGGGCGATGCGGCCGACGGCGCCGGCGGTCGACGCGGCGACCGGCGCGGTTGCGGTGTCAGTCATTCTGGCTCTCTCTTTTCTGGATTACTTCTTTGCGACGAGCGCGTCGGCGCCGCCCACGATCTCGGCGATCTGCTGCGTGATCTCGGCCTGGCGCGCTTCGTTCGCCAGCCGGGTGTAGTCGGTGATGAGCTTGTCGGCGTTGTCGGACGCGGACTTCATCGCCTTCTGCGTCGCCGCGTGCTTCGCGGCCGCGGACTGCAGGAGCGCGTTGAAGATGCGGCTCTCGATGTACACCGGCAGGAGCGAGTCGAGCACCGTCTCGACGTCGGGCTCGAACTCGTAGAGCGGCTGCACCGTGGCGTCGGGCTCCTCGACGCCCTCGACGACCTCGAGCGGCAGGAGGCGCACGATCTCGGGCGACTGCGTCATCATGCTGACGAACCGGTTGTAGACGACGTGGATCTCGTCGACGCCGCCGTCGGCCGCGTCGCGGAGGAACACCTCGAGCACCGCGTCCGCGATCTCCTTGGCGAGCTCGAACTCGGGGTTCTCGGAGCTGCCGGTCCACTGCCGCTCGGACGCCCGGCGACGGAACTGGAAGTAGCCCACCGCCTTGCGCCCGACGAGGAAGTAGACGACCTCCTTGCCCTGCGAGCGGAGCAGCTCGCTGAGCTCCTCCGCCTCGCGGAGCACCTGCGAGTTGAAGGCGCCGGCCAGGCCGCGGTCCGACGTGAGGATGACCACGGCGGCGCGCTCGATCTTCTCGGGCTCCGTCGTGAGCACGTGGTCGACGTTCGAGTACGTCGCGACGGCCGACACGGCGCGGGTGATGGCGCGCGAGTACGGCGACGAAGCCGTCACGCGCGCCATCGCCTTCTGGATGCGCGAGGCGGCGATGAGCTCCATCGCCTTCGTGATCTTCTTCGTCGTCTGGGCAGACCTGATCTTCTGCCGGTAGACCCGAAGTTGCGCTCCCATGTCTCTCCTGTATCCCTAGAGTTCGTCGTCGATCGCGGTCGCCTAGCGGCGAGCCTTGACGATCTTCTCCTGGTTGACGTCCTCTTCGGCGCTGGCCTCGAACTCCTCGCGTCCGACCGAGGCGAGCGGCTTGCCCTCGCCGGTCTGGAACTCGAGTTTGAACTTGTCGACCTCGGCCTCGAGCGTCGAGACGTTGTCGTCCGAGAGGACGTTGGTCTCGCGGAGCTGGCTGAGCACGTCGGTGTTGCGGCCGAGGTAGTCGAGGAGCTCGCGCTCGAAGCGCAGGATGTCCTCGACGGGCACCTCGTCGAGCTTGCCGTTGGTGCCGGCCCAGATCGACACGACCTGCTCCTCGACGGGGTACGGCGAGTACTGCGGCTGCTTGAGGAGCTCGGTGAGGCGGGCGCCGCGCGCGAGCTGGCGGCGGCTCGCCGCGTCGAGGTCGGACGCGAACATCGCGAACGCCTCGAGCGAGCGGTACTGCGCGAGCTCGAGCTTCAGCGTGCCCGAGACCTTCTTGATCGACTTGACCTGCGCGTCGCCGCCGACTCGGGAGACCGAGATGCCGACGTCGACCGCGGGACGCTGGTTGGCGTTGAACAGGTCGGACTGGAGGAAGATCTGGCCGTCGGTGATCGAGATCACGTTGGTCGGGATGTACGCCGAGACGTCGTTCGCCTTCGTCTCGATGATGGGCAGGCCCGTCATCGATCCGGCGCCCAGCTCGTCGGACAGCTTCGCGCAGCGCTCGAGCAGGCGCGAGTGCAGGTAGAAGACGTCACCCGGGTACGCCTCGCGGCCCGGCGGGCGGCGGAGGAGCAGCGACACGGCGCGGTAGGCCTCGGCCTGCTTCGACAGGTCGTCGAAGATGATGAGCACGTGCTTCGAGTCGTACATCCAGTGCTGGCCGATGGCCGAGCCGGTGTACGGCGCGAGGTACTTGAAGCCGGCGGGGTCGGACGCGGGGGCCGCGACGATGGTGGTGTACTCCATCGCACCGGCGTCCTCGAGGGCGCCCTTCACCGAGGCGATGGTCGAGCCCTTCTGGCCGATCGCGACGTAGATGCAGCGGACCTGCTTCGAGGGGTCGCCCGACTCCCAGTTGGCCTTCTGGTTGATGATCGTGTCGATCGCGATCGCCGTCTTGCCGGTCTGGCGGTCGCCGATGATGAGCTGGCGCTGGCCGCGACCGATCGGGATCATCGCGTCGATGGCCTTGATGCCGGTCTGCAGCGGCTCGTGCACCGACTTGCGCTGCATGACGCCGGGCGCCTGGAGTTCGAGGGCGCGGCGGCCCTCGATGCCGGTGATCTCGCCGAGGCCGTCGATCGGGTTGCCGAGCGGGTCGACGACGCGGCCGAGGTAGCCCTCGCCGACGGGCACCGAGAGGACCTCGCCCGTGCGGGTCACCTCCATGCCCTCCTCGATGCCGGTGAACTCGCCGAGCACGACGACGCCGATCTCGTCCTCGTCGAGGTTCAGCGCGAGGCCGAGCGTGCCGTCCGCGAAGCGCACGAGCTCGTTCGCCATGACCGAGGGCAGGCCCTCGACGTGCGCGATGCCGTCGGCTGCGTCGCTGACGTACCCGACCTCGGTCTTCTGCGCCTGGCCGGGCTCGTACGACGAGACGAACTCCGAGAGAGCGGAACGGATCTCGTCAGGGCTGATGGAGAGTTCTGCCATTGCCATTTCCTTTTCTGAAGGGCCGGGCCCTTTTCTGTGCCGGTTGACCAGCTACTGGTGTGTCTCGGCGCGGGGCGCCGGTCGTTTCATCCGGCGTCAGCCGGCAAGCTTCTGCCTCAGCTCGCTGAGGCGCGAGGCGACGCTGCCGTCGATGACGTCGTCGCCGATCTGCACGCGGACTCCGCCGATGACGGCGGGGTCGACGATGGTGTCGAATCGGACCCGGCGGCCCGCCTGCGCGACGAGACCCTGCGCCAGCCGGCCGAGCTGCTCGGCCGTGAGCGGCACCGCGGTCGTGACCGTCGCGACGTCGAAGCCGCGCTGGTCGGCGACGACGGATGCCGCGTGCCGCAGCAGTTCGCCGATGCGGCGGCCGCGCGGCTGCTGCACGAGGTGCCGCACGATCGCCACGGTCTGCGGCGACGCCTTGCCGCCGAGCAGCCGGTCGACGAGCGCGAGCTTCGAGGGCAGCGGGCTGAGCTTGCTGCCGAGCGCGAGCTCGAGCTCGGCGTCGGATGCCACGGCGCGCTCGAACGCGAAGAGCTCGGCGTCGATCTCCACGCCCTCGCGGGCCGACTCCGCCGCGACGCGGTAGCCGAGGTCCTCGAGACCGGCGATGAAGTCGTCGCCGGTCGACCAGCGCCGCGTCGCGGCCGCGGTGACGAGCGTCACCGCGTCGGCCGTGACCTTGGCGCCGAAGACGGACTCGACGAGCGTGCGCTTCTGCGCGTCATCCGCCTCGGCGTCGATGAGCGCCGAGCGCAGCTGCGACGACGAGCCCACGACCCGGCCGACCGCGAGGAGGTCCTCTGCGACCTGCAGCTCGGCCCGGCCGAGCTGCGCGAGCGCGGCTCGCGTGCCGGCGAGGGCCCCTCTCGTAGCGCTACCCATGGATTACTTCTTCCCTCCGGCAGCAGCCTGCTCGCTCGCCTCGAGATCGGCGAGGAAGCGGTCCACGACGTTCTGCGCCTTGCGGTCGTCGGTGAGGCTCTCGCCGATGACGCCGGACGCGAGGTCGATCGCCAGGGTGCCGACCTCCGAGCGCAGCGACACGAGCGCCGACTGGCGCTCCGCCTCGATCTGCGCCTGAGCGGTCGCGGTGACGCGGGCCGCCTCGCTGGTCGCCTGGTCCTTCGCCTCTGCGACGATCTTCCGGCCGTCGTCGCGGGCGGTCTCGCGGATGCGGCCGGCCTCGGCCCGCGCGTCGGCGAGCTGGGCGGTGTACTCCTCGAGCGCCGCCTCGGCCTTGCGCTGGGCCTCGTCGGCCTTCGCGATGTTGCCCTCGATCGCCTCGGCGCGCTCATCGAGCAGCTTCCGAACGCGCGGGAGCACGTAGATCCAGAAGAACACGAGGATCACCACGAAGCAGACTGCCGACCAGACGATGTCGTAGGTCGCGGGCAGGACCGGGTTCGGGGTCGTCTCGTGGCCCTCCTCAGCAGCCCTCAGTACTGCATGAAGCACGTTGGCCTCCTCAGGTGCGCGGGGTCGATCAGACGAAGATGAAGTAGGTCGCGATGCCGATGAAGGCGAGCGCCTCGGTGAAGGCGATGCCGATCCACATCAGCACCTGGAGGCGGCCGGCCAGCTCGGGCTGGCGGGCGACGCCCTCGATCGTCTTGCCGACGACGATGCCCACGCCGATGGCCGGGCCGATCGCCGCGAGGCCGTAGCCGACGGTCGCGATGTTGCCGTTGATCTCAGCGAGAACGGTAGTTGCGTCCACGTTGGGGTTTTCCTTTCCTAGGGATGTTCTGGGCGGGTGCCCGGGCTCAGTGCTCTTCCGCCACCGCGAGCTGGATGTAGACCGCGGTGAGGAGTGCGAAGACGTAGGCCTGCAGGACGGCGACGAGGACCTCGAAGAGCGTGAAGACGAGGCCGAAGGCGAGCGTCCCGACGCCGAGGGCCGTGTACCAGCCGCCGAGGTTGAAGATGAAGAACTGCGTGGCCGCGAAGAAGAGCACGAGCAGGAGGTGGCCGACGATCATGTTCATCATGAGTCGGAGGGTGAGCGTGATCGGACGGATGATGAACGTCGAGATCAGCTCGATCGGCGTGACGATGATGTACACCGGCCACGGGACACCCGAGGGGAACAGCGAGTTCTTGAAGAAGTTCTTGGGGCTCTTCTTGATGCCCGCGTAGATGAACGTGACGTAGGCGACGATCGCGAGCACCAGGGGCACGCCGATGACGGACGTGCCGGCGATGTTGAGGAACGGGATGACGCCCGTGAGGTTCATGAACAGCACGAGGAAGAAGATCGTGGTGAGGAGCGGCAGGAACCGACGGCCGTCCTTCTTGCCGAGCAGGTCGTCGGCGATGTTCACGCGGACGAGGTCGAGGCCCATCTCGACGAGGCTCTGGAACCGCCCGGGGACGACCTTCATGCGGCGCGTGCCGAGCCAGAACACGAGGAGCAGCGCGATGACGGCGACCCAGCGGACCAGGATGATGCGGTTGATCTCGAAGGGGGTTCCCTCGAACGCGATCGGGTCGGGGAAGAACTCCATGATCGACGGCCCGTGGAACTCACCATCATCGGTTGCAGTCGGAACCAGCAGGTTCAGAGCGTTAGCTAGCAGCGCTATCTCCTGTTTCGGGGCGTGGAGCTCGGCTCTCGCGTCGTCGAACATCGGAACAGTTTCCGCACACGTGAAAAAGCGCGGAAACCGGGGGGATCGCCATTACTCTAGCAAGACTTCTACGAGCAGACGAATTCGAGATGGGGCTCAGTCGTCGGTCGGCGCCTGGGGCAGCTTCACGTCGCTCGCATAGGGCATCCGCGAGGTCGCGACGACGATCACGTCGACCACCAGCGAGGCGATCACGCCACCGACGAGGCTGAGGAACAACACGGTCGGGTTGAGCCAGTCGGCGTCGCGCAGCACGACCACGAGCACGATGAAGACGATGAACTTCAGCAGCCAGCCGCCGAGCACGACGCCGAAGAAGATGCCGACGAACACGTCGCTTGCGGCGAACCGGTTGGCGAGCAGGATGCTCGCCGCCGTGATCCCCATGAACACCACGGCCATGAGCGTGCCGACGAGGGCGCTCACGAGCCCCTCGGTGCCGGCGAACACGAGCCCGAGGACCCCGCTCACCACGAGGACGATCGCGGCGAGCAGCCCGCCCCAGAGGAGCGCCCTGCGGAGCACCGGGTTCGAGGTGGGGGTGCGGTCGGCGGGTTCAGGACGTGCGTCGGTCATCGTGCTCCAGTTCGGGGTCGCCCGATTCTACCGGGCGGCCCTGACCTGAAGCCGGACCGGAGGCGTCGCCGGACCCCGTGGGCACGGAACCCGTCGCCACCGGCACCGCACCCGTCGCCACGGGCACCGCACCCGTCGCCACCGCCACCGGCTCGGACGACTCGAGCTCGTCGAACACCGTCGCGGCAACCCGGTCGTGGCCGTCGGCCTCGGCCGCGACCGTGAGGCGCTTGCGTCGTCCGAGCGGCGCGAGCGTGAAGACCGCGCACACGAGGAACCCGATGCCGAGCAGCAGGAACGCCCATCCCGACGGGATGCCGAAGTACACGGGGAACACGAACGAGAGGAGGCATCCGACCGAGGCGACCGCCGTCCACCCGTAGAAGATGAGCACGGCGTTGAGGTGCGAGTGGCCCATGTCGAGCAGGCGGTGGTGCAGGTGCTTGCGGTCGGCCGCGAACGGCGACTTGCCGGCGCGCAGCCGTCGCACGACCGCGAGCCCGAAGTCGAGCAATGGGATCACGAGCACCGCGAACGGCAGGATGATCGGGATGAACGCGGGGAACAGCTCGCCGAGCCCGAGCGACGCCGGGTCGATCTGGCCCGTGACCGCGATGGCCGAGGTCGCCATGAGCAGGCCGATGAGCAGCGCGCCGGCGTCGCCCATGAAGAGCTTCGCGGGATGCCAGTTCAGCGGCAGGAACCCGGCGCACGCGCCCACCACGACGATGGCGAGCAGCGACGCGAGGTTGAAGTAGTTGAGCGGCGACGTCTTCTGCACGAGCAGGTACGTGTAGAGGAAGAACACGCCGTTCGCGATGAGCGCGACGCCCGCGACGAGCCCGTCGAGGCCGTCGATGAAGTTGATCGCGTTCATCACGAGCACGATCGTGAAGACGGTGATCGTCGCGCTCATCCACGAGGAGCCGACCGTGATGCCGCCGATCGGGAGCGACACGATCGACACGCCCTGCCACGCGATGAGGCCCGCCGCGATGAACTGGCCGGCGAGCTTCGTCGTCCAGTCGAGGTCCCAGATGTCGTCGGCGACGCCGATGAGCACGATGAGCAGCGCCGCCCCGAGGATCGCGAGCATCTGCGTCGGGTTCTGGAAGATGATCGACACCACCGAGAACCGCGACGAGCCGAGCGTCGACACGAACGCCGCCGCGCCGATCGCCGCCAGGATGCCGACGAACATCGCGATGCCGCCGAGCCTCGGCGTCGGGCGGGTGTGCACGTCGCGCTCGCGGATCTTCGGGTAGAGGCGGTACTTGAGGCTGAGCTTCCAGACGAGCACCGAGCCGCCGAAGGTGACGAGCGCGGCCACGAGGGCGAGCGCGAGGAAGAGGGTCATGAGGCGGCGGCATCCGCTCCATCGTCGGCGGTGGCGCGAGCGGATGCCGCGGGCGCCTCGGGTGCCACGGGCGCCTCCGATGCCGCGGGCGCCTCGGGTGCCGCATCCTCCACGGCGATCGCCTCGTCCTCGGGCGCGACCGGCACGGTCTCGGCGGCCTCCTCGCCGTCGGCGGGCGCGAGGAGCTCCTCCCCGACGACCGCCGCGATGCGCTCACGGGAGATGACGCCGGCCCGCACGATGCGCAGCAGGCCGCCCTCGCCCGTGAACGAGGTCGCGTCGACGATGGTCGAGCTCGTGTCACCCGGCCGCTCGCCGATGGCCTCGTACTCCTCGCCGGCGGGGCCGCCGTCGAGGTAGACCTCCACCGACTCGCCGAGCATGGCCTGCGCGTCGACGGCCGTGGTCGCCGACGGCTGCCCCGAGAGGTTCGCGCTCGACACCGCGAGCGGCCCGGTCTCCGAGAGGAGCTCGAGCGCGATCTGGTTGGCCGGCATGCGCAGGGCCACGGTGCCCCGCGTCTCGCCGAGGTCCCACTGCAGCGACGGCTGCGCGTGCAGGATCACGGTGAGCCCGCCCGGCCAGAACTCGGCGACGAGCCGGCGCACGGGCTCGGGCACCTCGGTCGCGAGCGCGTCGAGGGTCGGGATGCCGGGGATGAGCACCGGGGGCGGCGAGGTGCGCTCGCGGCCCTTCGCGTGCAGGAGGCGCTCCACGGCCTTCGGGTCGAACGCGTCGGCGGCGACCCCGTAGACCGTGTCGGTGGGGATCACGACGAGCTCGCCGCGGCTGATGGCGCCACGTGCGAGTCGCATGCCGGTGAGCAGCTGGGAATCGACCGAGCAGTCGTAGATGGAGGTCATGACCGCTCGATTCTAGACCAGCGGACTCCTCGTCCCCGGGGCATGGGGACGGCCCTGCGCGTCGCCCGCGGCAGCGCGCTCGCACGGGCCGACGGATGCCGCGCGCCCGTGCGGCCCGCGGCATCCGTCGTCGTTCGCGCTCGCGTCAGCGGCGGCCCGCCTTGCGGCGGAAGAGCCACGCGCCCCACACCGCGGCCACCGCGATGAACAGCAGGCACCAGCCCACGGCCCACCAGGCGGAGTCGCCCATGGGCGTGCCCATGAGCAGGCTCCGGATCGTCTCGATGATCGGCGTGATCGGCTGGTGCTCGGCGAACCACGCGAGCCAGTCGGGCAGCGTCTCGACGGGCACGAACGCGCTCGACAGGTACGGCAGGAACAGCAGGATGAAGCCGTACGCGTTCGCCGCCTCGGGGCTTCCCGCCGCGAGGCCGATCGCCGCGAACAGGTACGTGATCGCGAGGATGTACAGCGCGATGAGCGCGATCGCGGCGACCCACTCGAGCGGCGTCGCCGTCGGACGGAAGCCGACGAGCAGCGCGACGCCGATGACGACGCCGGTCGCGAAGAGGTTGCGCAGCACGCTCGCCACCACGTGGCCGGTGAGCACGGCGCCTGCGCGCAACGGCATGGTGCGGAAGCGGTCGATGATCCCCGTCGTCATGTCGCGTGCGACGTACATCGCGGTCGAGCTCGCCCCGAACCCCGCGCAGAGCAGGATGATGCCGGGCACGACGTAGTTCACGTAGCCGCCCGATGGATCGAGCGCGCCGCCGAACACGTACGTGAAGAGCAGCATGAGCATGGTCGGCAGGAACACCGCCATGAGCAGCGCCTCGGTGTCGCGCAGCGAGTGCGTGATGCTCCGGCGGATGAAGACGGCCTCGGCCGTGAGCCCGGCGGGGCGGGACCGCACGAGCGCGGGTGCCGAGCCGGCGCGCGACGGTGCGGTGTCGATGAGGGTGGTCATGGTCAGCCCTTCGTTCCGATGAGGTCGGCCTCGCGCCCGGACTCCGCCGGGTGCGACGTGATGGCCAGGAAGACGTCGTCGAGGCTCGGGCGGCGGATCGCGACGCGGGTTCCTTCGACGGCGGATGCCGCGAGGCGGTCGAGCTCGTCGACGGCGGCGCGGAGCCCGTGCACCGTGCCGTCGGTGGGCAGTTCGGCGAGCACCTCGTCGTGGGGCCCGAGGAGCTCGACGACCTCGCCGCCGACCTGCGCCTTGAGCGCGCTCGCCGTGCCCTCGGCCGCGATCCGCCCGCGATCGAGCACCGCGACGCGGTCGGCGAGCCGATCGGCCTCCTCGAGGTACTGCGTGGTGAGGAAGACCGTCGCTCCCTGGTCGGCGACCTCGCGGATGATGCGCCAGAGCTCCTGCCGGCTGCGCGTGTCGAGGCCCGTGGTCGGCTCGTCGAGGAAGATCACGGGGGTCGGCACGACGAGGCTGAGCGCCAGGTCGAGTCGCCGTCGCATCCCGCCCGAGTAGGCGGCCACGCGTCGGGCGGATGCCTCGGCGAGGTCGAACCGGTCGAGCAGCTCGTCGGCGCGGGCCCGGGCCGCACGGGCGCCGAGGCCCGAGAGCCGCGCGAGCATGACGACGTTCTCGCGCCCGGTGAGGACCTCGTCGACGGCGGCCGACTGCCCGGTGAGGCTGATGCGCGCGCGCACGCCGTCGGGGTCGGCGAGCACGTCGGCGCCGGCGACGAGGGCCGTGCCGGCATCGGGCCGCACGAGCGTCGTGAGGATGTTGATGGTGGTGGTCTTGCCGGCGCCGTTCGGCCCGAGGAGGGCGAACACGCTGCCGGTCTCGACCGCGAGCTCGAGGTCGCGGAGGACCTCGGTGGAGCGGAATCGCTTGGCGATGCCGCGCGCGTCGATCGCGAGGGTCATGGACTGCGCCTTTCCGGTGTACGAGTTAAACTGTTTATGCCATGCACGACTGTTTAAGTAATACACAGTTCTACACTGGACGCAAGCATCTCCCGCCGATTGGAGCCGGATGACCCCCGAGACACCCGTCGAGCCCGAGCTGCCGCGGGGCGTCGCCCTCGCGTGGGGCGTCGCCGCCAACCCCCAGCGCGGCCCGAAGCGCGAGATGAGCATCGAGCGGATCGTCGACGCGGCCGTCGAGATCGCCGACGCCGAGGGGCTCGCGGCGGTGTCCATGAGCCGGGTCGCGCAGTCGCTCGGCTACACGACGATGTCGCTCTACCGGTACGTCACCGCGAAGGACGACCTGCTCGTGCTCATGCAGGAGCGCGGCACCGGCCTGCCCCCAGAGCCCGATCCCGAGGTCGACCCGACGGACTGGCGGGAGCGCCTGCGGGCCATCGGCCGGGCGCAGCTCGAGATGCACCGGGTCCATCCGTGGCTGCTCGACATCCCCATCCAGGGCACGCCAGTGACGCCGAACAACCTCGCGTGGATGGACGCGATGCTCGGCTCCCTGTCCGACGTGCCGCTCGACGAGGACGAGCGGGTGGCGGTCATCCTGCTCGTGACCGGCCAGCTGCGGTGGCAGAGCACCATCGAGCGCTCCTACGAGGTCGCCGCCGGGGCGGCGGGGATCGACCCGCAGGCGATCGACGACGGGCGGTCGGCCGTGCTCGACGCGTTCGTCACGGCCGAGGAGTTCCCCGCGCTGCGACGTGCGGTCGACGCCGGGGTCTTCGCCGAGGGCGAGGACCCGTTCGCGTTCGGGCTCGAGCGGGTGCTCGACGGCGTCGCCGACTACGTCGCGAAGCGCGAGCAGGGTCCGCGGCCCGCTCCCCCGGCCGTGCCCCACGAGCCGGCCGCGGTGTCGGGTGACAAGCGCGTGCGCGAGTCGCGCAAGGCCGTGCGCGAGGCCGAGAAGCGCCTGCGCGACGCGCGCAAGGTGGAGCGCCAGGCGGTGCGCGAGGCGCGGACGCGCCACGAGGCGCGCTGACGCGACGGATGCCGCGGGCTTAGGGTACGGCGGTCGTGGCCCGGTCGCGCGCCCCGGGGCATCCGCTCAGCGCAGGGCGGTCGTGGCGCGGTCGCGCGACGTGAGGTCGCGGTGGTGCGCGATGGCGCGCCAGCCGTCGGCCGCGAGGATCGCCGCGATCGGCGCCGACTGCGTCTCGGCGTGCTCGATGACGAGCAGGCCGCCAGGATGCAGCAGCTCGGCGGCCCGGGTCGAGAGCACGCGCACGACATCGAGCCCGTCGGGGCCGCCGTAGAGGGCCGCCTCGGGATCGTGCAGCCGCACCTCGGGATCGCGCGGGAGCTCGCCGGCCGGCACGTACGGCGGATTGGAGATGACGACCGCCGCTCGCCCGTCCAGCTCGGTGAGCGCGGTCGCCAGGTCGCCGAACACGAGCTCGAGGTTGGGCGCACCGACCTCCTCGACGTTGCGACGCGTCCACGGGAACGCCGCGGGCGAGTTCTCGACCGCCCACACGCGGGCGTGCGGCACCTCGGTCGCCATCGCGAGCGCGATCGCCCCGCTGCCCGAGCCGAGGTCGATCGCGATCGGCTCGGGTTCGGCCGTCGCGCGCAGCGCGTCGATGGCGAGCTGGGCGACCTGCTCGGTCTCGGGCCTGGGGACGAAGACCCCCGGTCCCACGGCGAGCTCGAGCGAGCGGAACGCGGCGCGGCCCGTCAGGTGCTGCAGCGGCTCGCGGTGTTCGCGGCGGCGGACGAGCGACTCGAGCGTCGCGGCATCCGCTTCGCCGAGCGCACCGCCGACGACGAGCCGGGCCTGCACGCCGCCCCGCGAGAGCCCGAGCACATGGCCGAGGAGCAGCTCGGCGTCGACCTCGGGGTCGGGCACGCCGGCCGCGGCGAGGCGCCCGACCGTCTCGTCGCGCACCGCGCGCAGGTCGCGTCCTCCGGCCTGATCCGCGCGCTCATCCACGAAATGGAATGTAACGCACGTGACCGCCGGCAGGCGCCGCCGTAGGCTGGGCCGCGGCATCCGCCCCCGCCAGCGAACCCGGTCGTCGCCGACGACGACGCCATCCGAGAGGAAGCAGCCATGGCCCAGGTCTTCGACAACATCACCGAGGTCTTCGGTCGCACGCCCCTCGTGCGGCTGAACCGCGTGACCGACGGCGCCGAGGCGACCGTGCTCGCCAAGCTCGAGTTCTACAACCCGAGCGCGAGCGTGAAGGACCGCCTCGGCATCGGCATCGTCGACGCCGCCGAGGCGGCCGGCGCGCTCCAGCCCGGCGGCACCATCGTCGAGGGCACGAGCGGCAACACCGGCATCGCGCTCGCCATGATCGGCGCCGCCCGCGGCTACCGGGTCATCATCGCGATGCCCGAGACCATGTCGAAGGAGCGCCGCGCGCTGCTGCGCGCCTACGGCGCCGAGCTCGTGCTGACGCCGGGCGGCGAGGGCATGAAGGGCGCCGTCGCGCGCGCCGAGCAGATCGCGGCCGAGACGCCCGGGGCGGTGCTCGCGAAGCAGTTCGAGAACCAGGCCAACGTCGAGATCCACCGGCTCACCACCGCCGAGGAGGTCTGGAACGACACCGACGGCGGCGTCGACATCTTCGTGTCGGGCATCGGCACGGGCGGCACCATCACGGGCGTCGGCCAGGTGCTCAAGGAGCGCAAGCCCGAGGTGCAGGTCGTCGGCGTCGAGCCGGCCGAGTCGCCCATCCTCAACGGCGGCCAGCCCGGCCCGCACAAGATCCAGGGCATCGGCGCCAACTTCGTGCCCGAGATCCTCGACCGCCAGGTCTACGACGAGATCATCGACGTGAACATCGACCAGTCCGTCGCGACCGCGCGCCGCCTCGGCATCGAGGAGGGCATCCTCGGCGGCATCTCGTCGGGCGCCACGGTCTACGCCGCGACGCAGCTCGCGAAGCGCCCCGAGAACGCCGGGAAGACCATCGTGGTCATCGTCGCGAGCTACGGCGAGCGGTACCTGTCCACGGTCCTGTACGAAGGTCTGCTTGACTGAGCGGGTGCCCATCCTCAGGACGTTCAGGGAAGACCTCGCGACCGCTCGCTCGCACGATCCCGCTGCGCGGAGCGATCTCGAGGTCTTCCTCGCGTATTCGGGGCTGCACGCCATCTGGTCGTACCGGCTCGCGCACCGGCTCTGGGTCGCCGGTTGGCGGCTGCCGGCGCGGCTCGTGTCGCAGCTCGTGCGGTTCCTGACCGGCATCGAGATCCACCCCGGCGCCACGATCGGCCGGCGCTTCTTCATCGACCACGGCATGGGCGTCGTCATCGGCGAGACGTCGATCGTGGGCGACGACGTGATGCTCTACCACGGCGTCACGCTCGGCGGGAAGGCGCCGCGCCACACGCCGCCCGGCACGAAGCGCCACCCGACGCTGCAGGACGGCGTCACGGTCGGCGCCGGCGCGAAGATCCTCGGCGACATCGTCATCGGCGCCTGGAGCGCGGTCGGCGCGAACGCCGTGGTGACCAAGCCCGCTCCCCCGCACTCGCTCCTCGTGGGCGTGCCGGCGAGCGTCCGCCCACTCTCGCACGCGACCGCCGACGCCGCCCGCGGCGTGCACGACTGGCACATCTAGCGCCGGCTGGCAGCGCCAGGATCCGGCAGCGCCGGGCGGTGCGGCCCGCCCACGCTGTGCGCGTCGCGCGGCATCCGCCCGCCCACGCTGTGCGTGCGCGTCGCGCGGCATCCGCCCGCCCACGCTGTGCGTGCGCGTCGCGCGGCATCCGCCCGCCCACGCTGTGCGCGTCGCGCGGCATCCGCCCGCCCACGCTGTGCGCGTCGCGCGGCATCCGCCCGCCCACGCGGTCTGCGCCACTTGCACGCCCTCCGCGCCAGTTGAAGTGGCGCAACGGACGCCAAACGGGCGCAGCAGTGACGCGTCGCTGCCCGTGAGTCAGCGTCGAGCCGCTCGCACGAGCGGCAGTCCTGCCTGGAGCAGGATACGGCGGAGCGCGCCGCCGTTCCACGCCTCGTCCCAGTCCCAGCGGCCGCACGTCCATCCGGTCACCGATCGCACGTCGTTCTCGCGCTCCTTCTCGTCGCGGACGATCTCGGCGGGCGAACGCCGAACACGGTCGACCACCCCGCTGCCGAGATACTTCCCTCCTCCGTCCGCCTCGCCCCACACTCCATGGTCGGGCCACGCGAAATCGAGGAACGCCGGCCCTCGCCCGTGTGGCCGATCCACGCGGAGCTGCAATTCGGGTGCAGGGAACCCGAGCTCCTCGATGCGGAGTCGGCTGAGCGTCTCGAGCGGCGTCTCGGCACGCGACGACGCGCGGTCGAGCACCGCGGCCACCCTGCGACTGCCCGGGAACGGCAATCGGGCCTCGAATGCGTCGCGAAGTGCTTCGATCGTCGTCGCCGGATGCCCCGAGCCGAACCGCGGAACCCAGAGCGCGGCATCCGCCATCGTGAGGGCCGTGAGCTGCGGCCTGCTGCGAGCGACCTCGATCAGGGTGTCGACGACCGGCGTCACGGCGATTCCGTCGTCGGTGAGGGTAGGCGCGTCCGTTCGCCGAACGATCTCGACCACGCCGTTGCGTCGTCGCCCGGAGCTCCCGGTCGCGAGAACCACGACGTCGTGCGGCGCGCCTCCGACGATCGGCATCCCCGACAGCACGGCCGCGGTGATGCCGGCGAAGACGACTCGGGGCCGTTGGTGCGCGACGGCGAACGCCATCTCGCGGTGGCGCACGACTGACGCGAGCTCGTCACGGCCCGCCGAGGGAACGTACACGCCGCGGCGAACGGCGACGAGCCGACCCGCGTCGCGCGCCGTCAGGAGCGTGGCCGAGACCCCGGCTGCACGCGCCAGCGCCGAGGGGATCACCGCTCCGGCGGCACGCGGCAGCGAGTCGAGGTCCACGTCGACAGCATCGCCGCACAGCGGGCGGCTTGATGCGGCATCCGGAGTCATCTCGACGCTCGGCGCCCTCCTCGACCTGTTGAGGAGCGGTCACCGAGGTGGCCCCTGCGCCAACTTGCGGTCGTCTGCGCCACATGTACTGGCGCAGAGGGCGTCGAAGTGGCGCAGAAGAAGGTCGGGCGAAGCTCGCCGGGTCAGGGGCGGGTCACTCGGCGGCGAGGTCGGCCAGGCGGGCCTCCTCGTCGGCCTGGATCGCCGAGTCGATGATCGGGTCGAGCGCGCCGTTCATCACCTGGTCGAGGTTGTACGCCTTGTAGCCCGTGCGGTGGTCGGCGATGCGGTTCTCGGGGAAGTTGTACGTGCGGATGCGCTCCGAGCGGTCCATCGAGCGGATCTGCGACTTGCGGGCATCGGATGCCGCGGCCGCGAGCTCCTCCTGCTGGCGCGCGAGGAGCCGCGCGCGCAGCACGCGCATCGCCGCCTCGCGGTTCTGCAGCTGGGACTTCTCGTTCTGCATCGAGACCACGATGCCCGTGGGTAGGTGGGTGATGCGCACCGCGGAGTCGGTCGTGTTCACCGACTGGCCGCCGGGTCCCGACGAGCGGTAGACGTCGATCTTGAGGTCGTTCTGGTTGATGTCGACCTCCTCGGGCTCGTCCACCTCGGGGAACACGAGCACGCCCGTCGTCGACGTGTGGATGCGGCCCTGGGTCTCGGTCACCGGCACGCGCTGCACGCGATGCACGCCGCCCTCGTACTTGAGGTGCGCCCAGACGCCCTGCGACGGGTCGGAGGCGTTCGACTTGATCGCGACCTGCACGTCCTTGTAGCCGCCGAGGTCGGACTCGTTCCGCTCGAGGAGCTCGGTCTTCCACCCCTTCGACTGCGCGTACTGGATGTACATGCGCAGCAGGTCGGCCGCGAAGAGGGCGCTCTCCGCGCCGCCCTCGCCGCCCTTGATCTCCATGATGATGTCGCGGCCGTCGTCGGGGTCGCGCGGGATGAGGAGCCGACGCAGCCTCTCCTGCGACTGCGCGAGCCCCTCCTCGAGGTCGGGGATCTCCTCGGCGAACGCGTCGTCCTCCTTGGCCAGCTCGCGGGCGGCCTCGAGGTCGTCGCCCGCCTGCTGCCACGCGTCGTGCGCGGCGACGATGCGGCTGAGCTCGGCGTAGCGCCGGTTCACCTTCTTCGCGCGCGCGGCGTCGGCGTGCAGCGCCGGGTCGGCGAGCTCCTGCTGGAGCTCGCCGTGCTCGGCGAGCAGGGCCTGGACGGACTCGAACATCGGCTCAGCGGTGGTCGGTCTCGTGCCCGTGCGAGTGCGCCGCGCCGTTGGCCACCGGCATCGACTTCTGCATGAGCATGAGGAACTCGACGTTCGACTGGGTCTCCTTGAGCCGGCCGAGCACCGCCTCGAGGGCCTGCTGCTGCTCGAGGCCCGCGAGGGCGCGACGCAGCTTCCAGGTGATCTTGACCTCGTCGGGCGAGAGCAGCATCTCCTCGCGACGCGTCGACGACGCGTTCACGTCGACGGCCGGGAAGATCCGCTTGTCGGCGAGCTGGCGCGAGAGGCGCAGCTCGGAGTTGCCGGTGCCCTTGAACTCCTCGAAGATCACCTCGTCCATCTTCGACCCGGTCTCGACGAGCGCCGTGGCGAGGATGGTGAGCGAGCCGCCGTTCTCGATGTTGCGCGCCGCGCCGAAGAACCGCTTCGGCGGGTAGAGCGCCGAAGCGTCGACGCCGCCCGAGAGGATGCGGCCCGAGGCCGGCGCCGCGAGGTTGTACGCGCGGCCAAGGCGGGTGATCGAGTCGAGCAGCACGACCACGTCGTGGCCCAGCTCGACGAGGCGCTTGGCGCGCTCGATGGCGAGCTCGGCGACCGTCGTGTGGTCTTCAGCCGGGCGGTCGAAGGTCGAGGCGATGACCTCGCCCTTCACCGTGCGCTGCATGTCGGTGACCTCTTCGGGGCGCTCGTCGACGAGCACGACCATGAGGTGGACCTCGGGGTTGTTGATCGCGATGGCGTTGGCGATCTGCTGCAGCACGATCGTCTTGCCGGCCTTGGGCGGCGAGACGATCAGGCCGCGCTGGCCCTTGCCGATCGGTGCGATCAGGTCGATGATGCGCTGCGTGAGCTTGACGGGCTCGGTCTCCATGCGCAGCCGCTCCGCCGGGTACAGCGGCGTGAGCTTCTGGAACTCGACGCGCGCAGCCGACTCCTCGGGCGTCTGGCCGTTGACCGAGTCGACCTTGACGAGCGCGTTGTACTTCTGGCGGCTGTTCGACTCGCCGTCGCGCGGCTGCTTGATCGAGCCGACGACCGCGTCGCCCTTGCGCAGGTTGTACTTCTTCACCTGGCCGAGCGAGACGTAGACGTCGCTCGGGCCCGGGAGGTAGCCCGTCGTGCGCACGAAGGCGTAGTTGTCGAGCACGTCGAGGATGCCCGCGATCGGGATGAGCACGTCGTCGTCGAGGATCTCGGGCTCGAGGTCGTCGCCGGTGCCCTGGCCGCGACGCTTGCGGTCGCGGTAGCGGCTGCGACGGCCGCCCTCGCCCTCGGCCTGCTGCTGGTCGCCGCGCGCCTGCTGCTGCTGGCCGCGGCCCTCGCCCTGCTGCTTGCCGTCGCCCTCGGCCTGGCGCTCGCGGGCGGGACGACCGCCCTGCTCGTCGCCCTTGCCGCCCTGGGCGGCCTGGCGGCCCTGGCGCTCCTCGGCGGGCTTCTGCTGGTCGTCGCCGCCACGCTCGGCGCGGTCGCCGCCGCGGCGGCCGCGGTTGCGGCCGCGGCCCTGGCGGGGCTGCTCTGCGGGCTGCTCGCCCTCGCCCTCGGCGGGCTGCCCGTTGCGGGCGCCCTCGCCGGTGGCGGCCGCGAGCTCCTCGCGCACGGCGGCGCGGGCGGCCTCGCGGGCCTCGGCGTCGGTGGGGACGAGCGGGACGCCGGCTCCGCCGGCGTTCACGTGCTGCGCGGCGGCCGTGGTGGCGCTCGTCGCACGGCGGGGCTGGCGGCCCTGGCGCGCGGGCGGCGCGGTGGCGGGCGCCGCGTCGGCCGCGGCATCCGTCGACTCGGCCGGAGCGGCCTCGGCGGCGGGAGCCTCAGCCGGAGCCGAGGCGGTGGGAGCCTCAGCAGGCGCCTCGGGCGCAGCGGGCGCCTCGACGGCCGGAGCGTCGGCGGCGGGCGCCTCGGGCGCCTCGGCGGCGGGAGCAGCGGACGTCGGCTCGACGGTCAGGAGGGCCTGGTCGACCAGCGCGGGCGCCTCGGCGCCGTCCTGGTGGGCCGAGATCAACTCCACGAGCTCTCCCTTCCGGCGCTTCGAGGCACCTGCGATGCCGAGCGAGGCGGCGAGCTCCTGGAGCTCGGCGACCTTGAGGCCGTTCAGGCGGGTGCGGTTCGCCACGCTCACGTCGGCGTGGTCGGTTCCGTTGGTCACTGGGTATGTTCCTTTCCCCTGGTCGCAAGAGGTGCCGACCCAGGAGAGCTGATCGCCGGCACGAGCCGTGTCGTGCGCGGGGGCGCAGACATGCGCGAGGGCGAAATGCAAATGATTGCTGGGGAATGCACGAGCGGGGTGGGAAACGCTGACGATGCGTCGCCTTCCGGGTGCTGTCCAATCCTAACACCAGGACGGACGTCCGCCGGACGCGCGACGCGCCGGTCGCGACGGCGAGGCCGCCGGGGATGCCCCGGGGCGCCGTCGCTACCGCTCGACGTCGACGACCGTCGCCCCGAGGAAGTCCACCGCGAGCGGCAGCGCCTGCCATGCCGTCTCGGCCGACTCCTCGACGAGGCGGATCGCGTCGGCCCGCTCGCTCGGGTCGCTCGCGAGCACCAGGATCGACGGGCCCGCACCCGACACGACGGCCGGATGCCCCGCGGCGCGCAGCACCCGGATGAGCCGGTCGGTCTCGGGCATGGCCTGGGCGCGGTAGTTCTGGTGCAGCTTGTCCTCCGTCGCCTGCAGGAGCAGCTCGGGGCTCTGGATGAGCGCCGCGACGAGCAGCGCCGACCGCGAGACGTTGAACACCGCGTCCTCGTGCGGCACCGACTCGGGCTGCAGCGAGCGCGCGAGCGCGGTCGACATCTCGTGCTCGGGCACGAGCACGAGCGGCGAGACGCCCCGGTGCACGATGAGCTTCTTGTGGCGGGGCCCGTCGGGCGTCGTCCACGCGATCGTGAGCCCGCCGAAGAGCGCGGGGGCGACGTTGTCGGGGTGCCCCTCGAGCTCGGTGGCGAGCTCGAGCAGGTCGTCGGGCGAGAACTCGACGATGCCCGAGAGGAGGCCCTTCGCCGCCATGACCCCCGCCACGATGGCGGCGCCCGACGAGCCGAGGCCGCGCCCGTGCGGGATCGCGTTGTGGGCGACGAGTCGCAGCGAGGGCAGCGGCACGCCCGCGCGGTCGAACGTGTGCGCGATGGCGCGCACCACGAGGTGCGTCTCGTCGAGCGGCACCTCGCCGGCGCCCACGCCGTGCACCTGGATGTCGTGGGTCGCGGCATCCGTCGCCTCGATCTCGAGCTCGTCGTAACGCGCGAGCGCGAGGCCGAGCGTGTCGAAGCCTGGGCCGAGGTTCGCCGAGGTGGCGGGCACCTTCACGTGCACGGTGCGGCCGACGACGGATGCCGCGACGCCCGAGTCGGGGGCGACGGTCGCGCTGGTCATGAGGTGAGTCCGAGGACCTGGGCGACCTGCGCCGTGTCGACCGGCACGACGGTGGGCTGCACGTCGGAGCCGTCGGCGGTGCGGAGGGCCCACTGCGGGTCCTTCAGGCCGTGCCCCGTGACGGTGAGCACCACGCGCGCGCCCTGCGGGACGACGCCCGCGGCCGAGCGCTCGAGGAGGCCCGCGACCGAGATCGCCGACGCGGGCTCGACGAAGATGCCGACCTCGGCCGAGAGGATGCGCTGCGCCTCGAGGATCCTGTCGTCCTCGATCGCGCCGAAGTAGCCGTCGGACTCGTCGCGCGCCTGCAGGGCGAGCTCCCACGACGCGGGGTTGCCGATGCGGATGGCGCTCGCGATCGTGTCGGGGTCGCGCACGGGCTCGCCGCGCACGATGGGCGCGGAGCCCGCGGCCTGGAAGCCGAACATGCGGGGCAGGCGCGTGGCGTTGCCCGCGGTGATGTCCTCGCGGTAGCCGCGCGTGTACGCGGTGTAGTTGCCCGCGTTGCCGACCGGGATGAAGTGGAAGTCGGGCGCGTCGCCGAGCACCTCGACGACCTCGAACGCGGCCGTCTTCTGGCCCTCGATGCGGTCGTTGTTCACCGAGTTGACGAGGTGCACCGGGTAGTTCTCGGCGAGGTCGCGGGCGATGTCGAGGCAGTCGTCGAAGTTGCCCTGCACCTGGATGAGCTCGGCGTCGTGCGCGATGGCCTGGCTGAGCTTGCCCATGGCGATCTTGCCCTCGGGCACGAGCACCGCGGCCGTGATGCCCGCGTGCGTGGCGTAGGCGGCGGCCGACGCCGACGTGTTGCCGGTCGACGCGCAGATCACGACCTTCGCGCCGCGCTCGACGGCCTTCGTCACGGCCATGGTCATGCCGCGGTCCTTGAACGAGCCCGTGGGGTTCATGCCCTCGAACTTCACCCAGACGTCGGCGCCCGTGCGACGCGAGAGCGCCGGCGCCGGCAGCAGCGGCGTGCCGCCCTCGCCGAGGGTGACGACCGGCGTGGCATCCGTCACGTCGAGGCGGTCGGCGTACTCGCGGATGACGCCGCGCCACTGGCGCGACCACGGCTTGGGGGTGGGCTGGTTCACACTGCTCCTTCGACTCGGAGGACGGACGCGACGGATGCGACGACGGGGCTCTGTGCGAGGGCGGCGACGGTCTCGGCGAGCGCGGACTCCTTCGCCTCATGCGTCCCGATGACCAGCGTAGCCCGCTCCGTCGCGCTGCTGACGGTCTGCTGGAGCTGCTCGACCGAGACGCCGTGCTCGGCGAAGACGTGCGCGATGCGCTCGAGCACGCCGGGCTCGTCGGCCACCTCGAGCGTGATCGCGTAGCGGGTCGTGATCTTCCCGATGTCGAGCGCCGGCAGCTCCGCGTGGGTCGACTCGGCCGTGCCGGGGCCGCCGATGACGTGGCGGCGGGCGATGGCGACGAGGTCGCCGAGCACGGCGGACGCGGTCTGCACGCCGCCGGCGCCGGCGCCGTAGAACATGAGCGGGCCGGCCGCGGCGGCCTCGACGAAGACGGCGTTGTTCGCGCCGTGCACCGCGGCGAGGGGGTGGCTGCGCGGCACGAGCGCCGGGTAGACGCGGGCGGAGACGCCCTCCTCGCCCGTCTCGTCGTCGACGAGCCGCTCGCAGATCGCGAGGAGCTTCACGACGAAGCCGGCGCGCTGTGCCGACTCGACCTGCGCGGCGGTGACGCCCGTGATGCCCTCGCGGTGCACCGCGTCGACGGGCACGCTCGTGTGGAACGCCAGGCTGGCGAGGATCGCCGCCTTCTGCGCGGCGTCGTAGCCGCCGATGTCGGCGGTCGGGTCGGCCTCGGCGTAGCCGAGCTCGGTCGCCGTGGCGAGGGCGTCCTCGAGCGACGCGCCCGTCGTGTCCATGCGGTCGAGGATGAAGTTCGTCGTGCCGTTGACGATGCCGAGGATGCGGTCGATGCGGTCGCCGGCGAGGCTGTCGCGCAAGGGCCGGATGATGGGGATGGCGCCGCCGACGGCCGCTTCGTAGGAGAGCTGCGCGCCCACCTGCTGCGCCGCGGCGAACAGCTCCGGGCCGTGCGTGGCGAGGAGCGCCTTGTTGCCCGTGACGACGTCGGCCCCCGAGGCGATGGCGGCGAGCACGAGCGTGCGGGCCGGCTCGAGGCCGCCCATGAGCTCGATCACGATGTCGGAGCCCAGGATGAGCGACTCGGCGTCGGTCGTGAACAGGTCGCGCGGCAGGTCGGCGTCGCGGCGGGCGTCGGGGTCGCGCACGGCGATGCCGACGAGCTCGAGGCGCGCGCCGATGCGCTGCGTGAGCTCGTCGGAGTGCTCGAGCAGGAGCCGGGCCACCTGCGAGCCGACGGATCCGGCGCCGAGGAGGCCGACGCGGATGGAGCGGTACTCGATCATGCAGGGGTCCCTTCCAGGCCGGCGGATGCCTCGAGCCCGGCGTCGCGGGCGAGCAGGTCGGCCTCGGTCTCGCCGTGCACGATCACCCGGGCCTCCCCGTCGCGCACGGCGACGACCGGCGGCCGGGGCACGTGGTTGTAGTTGTTCGCGAGCGACCAGCAGTAGGCGCCCGTGGCGGCGACCGCCACCAGGTCGCCCGGTGCGACGTCGTGCGGCAGGTAGTCGGCGTCGACGACGATGTCGCCCGACTCGCAGTGCTTGCCCGCGACGCGCACGAGCGCGGGCGGCTCGTCGGAGACGCGCCCCGCGAGGCGCACCGTGTAGTCGGCGCCGTAGAGGGCGGTGCGGGCGTTGTCGCTCATGCCGCCGTCGACCGAGACGTAGTGACGCCAGGTGCCGCCGTCGAGCGGCACGGGCTTCACCGTGCCGACGGTGTAGAGCGTGACGCCGGCCGGGCCGATGATCGAGCGACCGGGCTCGAACGCGAGCTTCGGCACGGGCACGCCGCGGTCGCGGCATCCGCTCGCGACGGCCTCGGCGATGCCGAGCGCGATCTCCTCGATGGGCGTCGGGTCGTCGGCCGAGGTGTAGGCGATGCCGAAGCCGCCGCCGAGGTTGAGCTCGGGCAGCGGCGCGACGCGCGCGAGCTCGGCGTGCGCGGTGAGCAGGCGCTCGGCGGACTCGGCGAAGCCCGCCGAGTCGAAGATCTGCGAGCCGATGTGGCAGTGCAGCCCGAGCAGGTCGAGCGACGGGTGCGACCGGATGCGCGTGCCGATCTCGACCGCGCGATCGAGCGAGACGCCGAACTTCTGGTCTTCGTGCGCGGTGGCGAGGAACTCGTGCGTCGAGGCGTGCACGCCGCTGTTCACGCGCAGGCGCACCCGCTGCACGCGACCGGCGCGCGCCGCGGCATCCGCCACCCGCTCGACCTCGACCTCGGAGTCGATGATGATCGCGCCCACGCCGGCGCCGACGGCGCGCTCGATCTCGGCGACCGACTTGTTGTTGCCGTGGAAGCCGATGCGCGCGGGGTCGGCGCCCGCCGCCAGCGCAACGGCGAGCTCGCCACCCGTGCACACGTCGACCGACAGGCCGGCCTCGGTCACCCAGCGCACGATGGCGCCGGAGAGGAACGCCTTGCCCGCGTAATAGACCGTCACGGTCGTGCCGACGGATGCCGCGGCCGCCTCGAACGCGGCCAGGATGCGCGCCGCGCGCGCCCGCGCGTCGGCCTCGTCGACGACGTAGAGGGGCGTGCCGAACCGGGCGGCGAGATCGGTGGCCGGGACGCCGCCGATCACGAGGCGGCCGTCGGCGTCGCGGTGCGCGCGCCCGGGCCACACCTGGGGCGCCAGGGCGTTGGGGTCGTCGGGCACGCGGAGCCAGCCGGGAACTGCTGCGGTGGATGCCACGGGGGAAACCTCACGGGACGGAGTGTCGACGGGTCGCTCGCGGCGAGCGAACCCGGATCGGTTCCTGAAGCCTGCTGCGCGCCGCCCTTGTGGGGCGACTCACCGCGAGTCTACCGAGGGTCGTATGCCGGGCCGAATCGGTGACGGTCCGCGAAGCGGATGCAGGAACTCCCGTCCGACACGCCGGGACGGAATCCTCGACATGCCGACGGGACCAGGGTTCTTCCTGCATCCGGAGTGCGGCCGGGCGACCGCGCGCTGCCGGCCCCGGACTCAGCCGCAGCTGCCGCGCGTCGCGAGACTCTGCTCGTCGAGGCTGATGCCGGTCGCGCCGAGCGTGACGGTCGCCGAGCCGGGCTCGACCGTGATCTGCTGCACCTCGACGCCCTCTGGCAGGTACTCGGCGACGCAGACCGGGATGGGGTCGTCGCCCATGAGTCGGTCGACGAGCCCCGAGACGTCGATGGCGCCGCCGCCCGCCCCCACCTCGACTCCAGTGGGCTCGAGGAGCACGGTGTCGCCGGCCGCCGTCGGCCGCGCGGTGACCGTGTAGTCGATCGGCAGCCCGAGGACCCGCACGGAGTCGGAGTAGGCGACGGCGCCGTCGCCGAGCACCACGTCGCCCTGCACGTCGGGGACCTCGATGAGCGAGTTGACCGCCGCCTCCGTCGCCTGGATCGTGGCGGTCGCCCGGCCGACGGGCGCGTCGAGCCCCGGCGGCACGTCCTGCGCCTCGACGTGCACCGCGATGGGCACGCCGTTCACGGTGAGCTCGGGCGCCGAGAGCTCGACCTGGTCCATCGACCCCGAGAGGTACTGCGCGATGACGGAGAACCCGCCGAGGCGCACCTGCACGTCGCCCTCGACGCCCTCTGGCAGGTTCTGCTCGAGCTGCTCGGCGACGCGCTGCTCGGCGACGTTGCGCACGACGAGGTCGGCGACGACGGCGAGCGCGACGAGCACGCCCAGGATCACGAGCACCGTGATCCACACGCGGGCGGCGCGGTTCCGCCGCCGCGGGGGCGTCCCCGCGGCATCCGTCGACGGAACCGCCTGCGTCACATGCGCTCCGGAGCGGAGACGCCGAGCAGGTCGAGCCCGTTGCGGATGACCTGGCCGGTGGCGTCGTTCACCCAGAGGCGCGTGCGGTGCAGGTCGCCGACGGGCTCGTCGCCGAGCGGCAGCACGCGGCAGTTGTCGTACCAGCGGTGGTAGAGGCCCGCGAGCTCCTCGATGTAGCGTGCGACGCGGTGCGGCTCGCGCAGCTCGGCGGCCTGCGCGACGATGCGCGGGAACTCCTGCAGGCCGCCCAGCAGCGCCGACTCGGTCTCGTGCGTGAGCAGCTCGGGCGCGAACGACGAGCGGTCGACGCCGACGGATGCCGCGTTGCGGGCGACCGCGGACGTGCGCGCGTGCGCGTACTGCACGTAGAACACGGGGTTGTCGTTCGTGCGGCGCTTCAGCACCTCGGGGTCGATCGTGAGCGGCGAGTCGGCCGGGTAGCGCGCGAGCGTGTACCGGAGCGCGTCGGTGCCGAGCCACGCCTGCAGGTCGTCGAGCTCGATGATGTTGCCTGCGCGCTTGGAGAGCTTCGCGCCGTTGATGCTCACCAGCTGCCCGATGAGCACCTCGATGTCGCGCTCGGGGTCGTCGCCCGCGGCCCCGGCGAGCGCGCGCAGCCGGTGCACGTACCCGTGGTGGTCGGCCCCGAGGAGGTAGATCTTGTGGCCGAACCCGCGGTCGCCCTTGTCGAGGTAGTACGCCGCGTCGGCGGCGAAGTACGTGTAGGCGCCGGTGCCGCGGCGGATGACCCTGTCCTTGTCGTCGCCGAAGTCGGTCGTGCGCACCCAGACGGCGTCGTCCGCGTCGAAGACGTGGCCCTGCGCCCTGAGGCGCTCGACGGCGGTGTCGACGTCGGAGAGTCCGTCGTCGCCCTTGTCCTGCAGGCGGCGCTCGCTGGTCCAGACGTCGAAGTGCACGTTGAAGCGTTCGAGCGAGGCGCGGATCTCGGCGAGCTGCAGCTCGTAGGCGATCTCGGTGGCCGTGTGCAGGGCGACCGCCTCGTCGAGCTCGAGCAGCTTCGGCTCGCGCTCGAGCACGCGCCCCGCGAGGTCGGCGATGTAGCTGCCCGGATAGCCGCCCTCGGGGGTCGGCTCTCCCTTCGCCGCCGCGAGCACCGACCGCCCGAAGCTGTCCATCTGGGTACCGGCGTCGTTGATGTAGTACTCGTTGGCGACGTCGGCGCCCGCGGCGCGCAGCACGCGGCCGATGGAGTCGCCGAGCGCGGCCCAGCGCGTGTGGCCGATGTGGAGGGGGCCCGTCGGGTTGGCCGAGACGAACTCGAGGTTGACGCGGGCGCCGCCCGCGAGCGAGTCGCTGTGGCCGTAGGCGGGGCCCGCCTCGACGATGGCCTTCGCCAGCGCACCTGCGGCGGCCGCCTCGAGCCGGATGTTGATGAAGCCGGGGCCCGCGACCTCGGCGCTGGCGACGCCGTCGAGACCGGCGAGCGCGTCGGCGAGCTCGGTGGCGATCTCGCGGGGGTTGGCGCCGAGGGGCTTCGCGACGCGCATGGCGACGTTCGACGCCCAGTCGCCGTGCTCGCGCAGCTTGGGTCGTTCGAGGGTCACCTGGTCGGGCGAGAGCTCCAGCGAGACCTCCGCGCCGGCCGCCCGGCGTCGCTCCACGAGCCCGTTCACGAGGTCGAACAGGGCACGCGAGAGATCGTCGGGAGTCACCCGCAAATCCTACCCGGCACGGTTGATAGGGTTTCGCACATGCCGCGCTCGCCCCACCTCGCCCGTACCCGTCCTGCCGGCCTCGCACTCGTGGCCGCGGCATCCGTGGCACTGCTCGCCGGCTGCACTCCCGACGCAGCCGAACCCACCGGGACGGCGGCCGCGACGACCTCGCCGAGCGACTCGGCGACGGCAGCACCCGAGCCGACCGAGTCGGCCGAGCCGCCCGTCCCGTTCGAGATCGCGTGCGACGCGCTGCTCACCGCCGACCAGCTCTACGCCTACAACCCGAACGTCGGCGCCGACCCCGGCTACGAGCCCGACGGCGACGACATCGCGACCCTCGTCGACGAGGACGCGGGCACGGCGTGCGGCTACCTCAACCAGACGAGCGGCGAGGTCATCGAGGTCGGCGTCGCGACGCCGACGACCGCGGCCGGCGAGGAGCGCCGGAACCAGGCGGCGCTCTCGTCGAAACCCGTGCCGACCTACGGCACCCCGCCCGACGTCGAGGGCTACTTCACGCAGGCGGGCGGCACCGGCGAGGCGCAGGTCTTCCACGGTCCGTACTGGATCGTGATCCAGTCGCCCGCGCTGTTCGAGCCGGGCGACGCGGCACAGCTCGTCGCCTCGGTGATCGCCAACCTGCCCGCGGCCTGACGGGGCGGCGCATGGCGGCGAACTCCTCGACGGGAACGCCCTCGTGGCTGGGCGCCGTCAACGACCGCGCCGGGCTCGCAGTGCTGCTCGAGCAGGGTCCGCTCACGCGCAACCGCATCTGCGAGCTCGTCGGGGTGTCGAAGCCCACGGCCTCGCAGATGATGTCGCGGCTGCTCGCAGCGGGGTTCATCGAGGAGCGCGGGCGCACGTCGGGCTCGGCCGGACGCAGCGCCGTCGTGTACGCCGCGCGCACCGACCGCCCGCTCGGCGTCGCACTCGACCTCGACGCGTTCGAGCTGCGCGCCACCGTGGTCGACGCGACGGGCGACGAGCGGCCCGTCGTGCGCCGGACGCTCCCCCACGACCCGACCGAGCGCTCCCCCGTCGACGAGGTGTCGCGCGCGATCGCCGACGCGAGCGAAGCCGCGGGCACCGACCCCGACGTCGTGCACTCGGTCGTCATCGGCATCCCCGGCTACGTCGACCCCGGCGAGACCGGCGAGCTGTTCAGCGAGACCCTGCCCGGGTGGCCCGTGCGCGGGCTGCGGTCGATCCTCGAGGGCGAGCTCGGGCGCGAGGTGCGCATCGAGAACGACGTGAACCTCGCCGCCGTCGCGGAGCGCGAGCTCGGCGCGGGCGTCGACCGCGACGTGTTCGCGGTGCTCTGGCTCGGCAACGGCGTCGGCGCCTCGTTCGACGTCGCGGGCGACCTGCACCGCGGCAGCTTCGGCGGCGCGGGCGAGATCGGCTTCCTGCCGCTGTCGGTCGCGGCGAGCGCCCTCGACCCGAGCGCGCGCACCGCGCAAGACCTGGTCGGCGGCCGCGCCGTCGCCCTGCTCGCGCGTCGGCACGGCCTCGACGTGGCCGGCTACCACGCGGTGCGCGAGGCGCTCGCCGAGCCCGACGCCGAGGCCGTTCGCGCCGGCGTCTTCCACGACCTCGCCGAGCGGGTCGCCCACGTCGCGCTGCCGCTGCTCGCGACCCTCGACCCGGGGCGCCTCGTGCTCGCCGGGCCCTCCGCGAGCCTCGGCGGCGACGCCTTCGCGGCCGAGGTGGAGCGCGGCATCCGTCGCATCAGCCGCTGGTACCCCGAGGTGGTCGCCACCCGGGTCGACCGGGACCCGGTGCTCCGCGGCGCGCGCATCCAGCTCGCCGCCCGCGTGCGCGAGGAGCTGCTCGACACGGTCGCCAGCGTCAGCCTCGCCTGACCGGCGATCGGGGCGCCCGAAGCGGCCTCGTCGGGCCGTCGGTGGTCGGAACGCGGGCCCCGGCAGTGGTAGTGTCTACTGCTGTGCGCCTCCGTAGCTCAGGGGATAGAGCGCCGGTTTCCGGTACCGTAGGTCGGGGGTTCGAATCCCTCCGGGGGCACTCCAGGCGATAGCCTCGCCGAGCCGTTCCGAACCTCCCGAGAGGAGGCGGAGATGAGCGTGTTCACCGGCTGGCTCCCGGGTGCCGTGGCGTTCTACGAGGGCCTCGAGGCCGACAACTCCAAGGCGTACTTCACGGAGCATCGCGCCGAGTACGACGAGCTCGTGCTCGCTCCGATGCAGGCGCTGCTCGACGATCTCGCCGGCGAGTTCGGCGAGGGTCGCGTCTTCCGGCCGTACCGCGACATCCGGTTCAGCGCCGACAAGTCGCCCTACAAGACCGCGATCGGGGCGACGGTCGGCGGGTCGGGCTACGTGCAGTTCTCCGCGTCCGGCCTCGGGGTCGGTGCCGGATGCCACGTGATGGCCCCCGACCAGCTGGCACGCTTCCGGGCGGCCGTCGCGGACGATCGCAGCGGCGAGGCGCTCGTCGCGGCGGTGTCCGCCGTGGAGGCCGGCGGCGTCGGCGTCTCGGCGAGCGACCGCCTGAAGCGCGTGCCGCGCGGGTACGATGCGGACCACCCGCGAGCCGACCTGCTGCGCGACAAGGACCTCACCGCGTGGGTCGACTGGCCGGTCGAGCCGTGGCTGCACACGCCCGAGGCCGAGGACCGGGTCGTCGACGCGCTGCGCGCGTCCCGCCCGCTCACGGACTGGCTCGACGCCCATGTCGGCGCGTCGGAGTCCGAGCGATCGCGCTGACGTGCCGGCGCCGCGCGCGACTCCGGCACGGGGCATCCGCCCGCGCACCCAACGAAACGGCCCGCTCGTTCGTCGGTACAGGTGACGGCGGAGTCCCGCCGTCGGGAGGAGGACTCGGGTGGCGCGCCCGTGGGACGAGGTGGCGACGGCGCTGGTCGTCGAGCGCGGCGACGCGCTCAGCCGCTACGCCTACCTGCTCACCGGCAGCGTCGACGACGCCGCCGACCTCGTGCAGGACGCCCTCGTCCGCACCTTCGGCACGCCCCGCCTCGGGCTCACGCTGCCGCGCGCGGAGGCGTACGTCCGCCGCGCGATCCTCAACCAGGTGATCGACCGCTCCCGGCGCGACGGCACCTGGCGGCGGGTGCGGCACCTGGCGGCCGCGCCGTCGAGCGTCGACTCGCCGAACGCGGCGACCGACGAGCGGCTCGACCTGCTCGAGCGGATCCGGGCGCTCCCGCCCCGGCAGGCGGCGTGCATCGTGCTGCGCTACTACGAGGACCTCACGGTCGACGGCATCGCCGCCGTGCTCGGCATCAGCTCGGGCGCCGTGAAGCGCTACCTGAGCGATGGCCTGCACGCGCTCGCCTCCTCCCTCGATCCGGCCGCGACGCGCGCCGCGCGCACGGGAGGCGACCATGTCAGCACCTGATCCCACCAACGGCCTCGGCGAGGGCCTGAAGCGTGCAGCGGATGCCGCGACGCCGCGTCCCGTCGACATCGACGCCGTGCTCGTGGCGAGCCGTTCCCGACGCCGGACCCGACGCACGGCGATCGCAGGCGGTGCGGGTGCGCTCGCCGCCGTGCTCGTCGTGGGCGGACTCGTGATCGGCCTGCGCGGCGGCGGCGTCTCCGGCGGCTCGTCGACCGCCGACGCGCCCGTCGTGTCGGAGTCGGCCGACGGGGAGGCCGAAGCCGGGCAGGGAGACGCGGGCTCGGGCCTCATGCTCGCGATGCCCGAGCGCGTGTACCGCTGCGGGGCGGCCGTCGCTCCGGTCGCGGATCCGACGGGCGCGCCGCTGGCGGTGACGGTGGCGCCGCCGGTCGCGCCGGTGCCGCCCGGCGGATCGGCATCCGTCATGGTCACGGTCACGAACACGGGCACCGTTCTCATCGAGGGCGAGCTCTCGCGCGTTCCGGCGATCACGGTGGCCGACGTGGACGTCGTGGCCTGGCACTCGACCGGCACGTCCGAGGCCGGCGCCATCGGGATCTCGCTCGCGCCGGGCGAGTCCGTCACCCTCCCGGGCGTGGTGGAGGCGCTGCGCTGCACGGCGGCGGACGACGACGGCACGGGCCTTCCACCGGACCTCCCGCCCCTCTCCCCCGGGCCCTACGGCCTGGGTGCGGCCGTCGCCTTCTCGACGCCCGCGGAGGGCATGGTGCTGCTGCTCTCGTCCCCGCTGGTGCCGATGACGGTCGGCTGATCCCCCGGCACCTGTGGAGCCGCTGCGAGCGGACGCGTCCGGCATGGACGGGGCCTCCGACTCCCCCATAGACTCGGGATGGCCCGCGGGGGCGGGGGAAGGGCACTGGTGCATGTCGTCGCGAGGTCGCACGTCAGCTGTTCTCGGGATCATCGTCGGCGCGGTGCTCGCACTCGGTGCGACCGCGCCCGCCATGGCGGAGGATCCGGTCGACTTCGGGCAGGGCCCGATCGTCGACACGGTGGGCGCCCTCGGCGCCGACACCGCTGAGGTCGAGGCGGCGATCGAACGAGCCGCCGACGCGAGCGGCCGCCAGCTCTTCGTGGCCTACGTCGACGAGTTCACCAACCCCGAGGCGGCCGACGCCTGGGCGAACGACACCGCGATCGGCAACAACATGGGCGCCGAGGACTACCTCCTCGCGGTCGCCGTCGACGGTCGCGCCTACTACCTCTCGGCCGACGCGAACGCATCGCTCTCCGACGAGGAGCTGACGCGGATCAGCCAGCAGGTCATCGAGCCGATGCTGCGCGACGGCGACTGGGCGGGCGCCGCGATCGCCGCCGCCGACGCCATCGGCGGCGGCAGCACGGGCGGAGGAGGAGGCGGCGGCTGGGGCTGGGTGCTCTTCCTCGTCATCGCGGCCGCGATCGTCGCGATCATCGCCATCGTCCTCGCACGCCGCAGGCGGAAGGCGGAGGCGGAGGCCGGGCCGGCCGGTCCGCCGCAGCCCTCGATCGACGAGCTGCGGCGGCAGGCGGGCAGCGCCCTGGTGCAGGCCGACGACGCGGTGAAGACGAGCGACGACGAACTCGGGTTCGCGGTCGCGTCCTACGGCGAGGAGGCCACGGCCGACTTCAAGGCGGCCCTCGACGGTGCGAAGGCCAAGGTCGCCGAGGCGTTCTCGCTGCAGCAGCAGCTCGACGACGCCGACCCCGACACCGACGAGGAGCGCCGCGCCTGGTACTCGGGCATCATCCGGCTCACGGGCGAGGCCGATGCGATCCTCGACGAGCAGGCCGACCGGTTCGACGAGCTGCGGGCGCTCGAGCGGAACGCGCCCGCCGAGCTCCAGCGCGTGCAGGGCGAGGCGGATGCCGCGGCGACGCGCGTCTCCGCAGCACCGCAGCGGCTCGCGGCCCTCACCGGCACCTACGCGGCATCCGCCGTGGCCCCCGTCGCCGACAACCCGGCGCAGGCCGACGCCCGGCTCGCGTTCGCGCGCGAGGAGCTCGCGCAGGCCTCGACCGCGGTCGCCGCACAGCGCGCGAGCGACGCCGCCGTCGGCATCCGCGCGGCCGAGGAGTCGGTCGACCAGGCCGTGCTCCTCGCCGACGCCATCGACCGCCTCGCGACCGACCTCGCCGCCGCCGACCAGGCCGTGTCGGCCGGCGTCGCCGACCTCGAGGCCGACGTGCAGACCGCGCGCGGGCTCGGCGACCCGGGCGCCACGACGCTCGCCGACCGCGTCGCGGGCGAGGCCGCGGCACTGCGCGCGGGGCTCGGCGCCCCCGGACGCGATCCCCTCGCGGCGCAGGCCCGCGTCGAGCAGGTGAACGCCGAGATCGATGCCGCGATCGCCGGGGTGCGCAACGCCGCGGAGCAGCGCGCCAGGGCCGAGGCGCAGCTCGGCCGCTCGCTCGCGACGGCACGCGCGCAGGTGCAGGCCGCCGAGGACTACCTCGTCGCCCGGCGCGGCGCGGTCGGCGCCGAGGCCCGCACGCGCCTCGCCGAGGCCGGCCGCCTGCTCGTCGAGGCGCAGGCGCTCGCACCGACCGACCCCGCGGGCGCGCTCACGACCGCGCAGCGGGCCGAATCGCTCGCCCGCACGGCGCTCTCGCTCGCCCAGCAGGACGTCGGCGGCTTCGGCGGCGGGATGGCCGGCGGCTTCGGCGCGGGCTACGGCGGCCAGCAGGGCGGCGGAGGCGGCGACCTGTTCGGCGCGGTGCTCGGCGGCATCCTCATCAACTCGGTCCTCGGCGGCGGCGGGGGCGGCGGGGGCGGCATGTTCGGCGGGGGCCGCAGCAGCGGCGGCGGATTCGGCGGCGGATTCGGTGGCGGCGGACGACGTTCGCCCGGCAGCTTCGGCGGATCGGGCACGCGATCGCGCCGCGGGAGCGGAGGCCGCTTCTGAGCCCCACCGACCACTCCGGGAGGACCCGCCGACACCACGCGACGACCCGCCGACACACCCGACCATCACACGACACGACGACCACGACACGACGGACACGCACCACAGGAAAGGGAACACCATGACGAAGCAGTCCATCTTCGGCCGCATCTCGCAGCTCGTGCGGGCGAACATCAACGCCCTCATCGATGAGGCCGAGGACCCGCAGAAGATGCTCGACCAGATGGTGCGGGACTACACCAACTCCATCGCCGACGCCGAGGCCGCGATCGCCGAGACGATCGGCAACCTGCGCCTCCTCGAGGACGACCACCGCGAGGACGTCGAGGCGGCCCGCGAATGGGGCGAGAAGGCCCTCGCGGCGAGCCGCAAGGGCGACGAGCTCCGCGCAGCAGGCGACGCGTCGGGCGGCGACAAGTTCGACAACCTCGCGAAGGTGGCGCTGAGCCGCCAGATCTCGTCCGAGAACGAGGCCAAGGCGGCCGAGCCGCAGATCGCCGCGCAGACCGAGGTGGTCGACAAGCTCAAGGTGGGCCTCAACGGCATGAAGGAGAAGCTCGTCCAGCTGCAGAACAAGCGCTCCGAGCTCATCGCCCGGGCCAAGACCGCGCAGGCGCAGCGCCAGGTCCACGACGCCGTGAAGTCGATCGACATCCTCGACCCCACGAGCGAGATCGGCCGCTTCGAGGAGAAGATCCGCCGCGAGGAGGCGGTCGTGCGCGGCCAGGCCGAGCTCACCGCCTCGAGCCTCGACGCCCAGTTCAACGAGCTCGACGACCTCGGCGAGCTCACCGAGGTCGACGCCCGCCTCGCCGCGCTGAAGTCCGGCGGCTCGTCGCAGGGCGCCATCTCGGGCTGAATCCGGGCAGCGAAGGATGCCGCGGGCCGCACGGGCCCGCGGCATCCGTGCGTCGGCGGCAACCGGGACACGATCGGGCCAGGGGGCTCGCGCACGCCGATCGCAAGGCGTGGCCGGATGCCGTCCGTGCGGCGTACCGTGGCCGCATGACGCCCGACGAGGCCGCCGAGGTGCTCGGCGTCCGGCCCGACGCCGACGAGGCCGAGATCGAGCACGCCTACCGGCGCCTCGCCAGGGAGCTGCACCCCGACCTCGTCGCGGGCTCGTCGCCGGGCGCGCTGCGGGCGGCGAACGACCGCTTCGTCGCCGTGATGACGGCGCACGAGGTGCTCCTGCTCGTGGCACGCGCACGGGCACGGCTGAGCGGCGCGACCGAGGCTCCCCCGCCGGCCTCGCCCGCGGGCCGGCCCGGGCGGCGCGCATCGGATGCCGCGGCATCCGATGGCACGGCGGAGCCGTTCGGGTGGTGGCTATTCGCCACCTGGACGCTCGTGCTCGTCGTCGGGGCGCTGCTCTGCGTCTCGGGACTGCCGGTCTGGTCGCCCGTCGACCTCTGGCTGCGGGTGATCCTGCTCGTGGGCTTCGCGCTCGCGACCGGGCTCACCGGCCGGCGCTGGGTGTGGCGGGTGACGCTCGTGCTCATCGGGCTGAACGCGATCGCGACGGTGCTCGCCACGACGTTCGGCGGCCTGCTGGGTCTCGGATTCATGATCGTGGCGAGCTTCGGGCTCGCGATCCAGGCGCGGCTCGTGCGGTTCCCCGACCAGTGACCTGCGCGCCGTGCGCGCGCGATACTGTGAGGCATGCCCGCAACGTTCGTCGTCGTTCCCATGTGGCAGGGCTCCGTGTCGGCGCGTGCGATGAGCCACGCCGACGGCGCGGCCGCGATCCGCGGCGACCTGCCCGCCGCAGCCACCGTCGTGGTCGACGTCCCGGTCGAGGCCGGCGACGCGCTCGGAACGGGAGTGCGCCGCTACAGCGCGCTCCGGCGCGTGCGCGAGCGCACCGAGGAGGCCCTCGCCGCCGTGCCCGACTGGGCGCTCACGGTCGGCGGCGACTGCAGCGCGTCGCTCGCCGCGGTCGCGCACGCGTCGCGTCGTGCCGGGGGCGAGCTCGCCGTGCTCTGGCTCGACGCCCACCCCGACCTCAACACGCCCGAGACCTCGCCGTCGGGCGGGTTCGGCGGCATGACCCTGCGGGCGATCGCCGGCGAGGGGGCCGACGGCCTGGCGCTCGACGCCGACACCCGCGTCCCGCCCGCGCGCCTCGTGCTGGGCGGCGTGCGCGCGATCGACGACGAGGAGCAGCGCTTCATCGACGAGCACGACGTGGCGGTGCTCACGGTCGAGGACCTCTCCGACCCCACCATGGTCATCGCCGCGCTCCAGGACACGGGCGCGTCGCAGGTGTTCGTGCACATCGACCTCGACGTGCTCGACCCGTCGGCGCTGGCGGGGCTCTCGTACCCGATGCCGTTCGGCATCGACACCGCCGCGCTCGTGGCTCTGCTGCGCGCGATCGTCGCAGCGTTCCCGCTCGCCGGCGCGGCGATCGCGGGGTTCGCCCCGGCGTCGCCCGAGGCCGCGGAGGACGACCTGCCGACCATCCTGCGACTCGTCGCCGCGCTGACGTCGGGCCCCGCCCGCGACGCCGACGCCGCGGCATCCGACGCCGCCTCGGCCTGAGCGCGCAACGGGTGCCGCGCGTCGGCCGTTCTGCCTAGGCTGGGCCATGTCTGCCCGGCGCCGGCCGGGTTCGGAGGGGA
This sequence comes from Agromyces mariniharenae, assembly GCF_008122505.1. NCBI lineage: Bacteria > Bacillati > Actinomycetota > Actinomycetes > Micrococcales > Microbacteriaceae > Agromyces > Agromyces mariniharenae. Next base: position 287,125 of record NZ_VSSB01000001.1, read on the forward strand.
GCAGCATGGAGCGCGAGGTGGACGTCGTCGTGATCGGCGCCGGGCCCGTGGGCGAGAACGTGGCGGACCGGGCGAAGGCCGGGGGCCTCGACGTCGTGCTCGTCGAGCACGAGCTCGTCGGCGGCGAGTGCTCGTTCTGGGCGTGCATCCCGTCGAAGACGCTGCTGCGCTCCGCGGCGGCGCTGCGCGCGGCGCGGCGCGTGGGCGGGGCCGCCCAGGCGGTCACCCGAGAGCTCGACGTCGCGGCCGTGCTGAAGCGGCGCGACTACTGGGTGTCCGACTGGGACGACGCGGGCGCGGCGAAGTGGGTCGCGAGCGTGGGCATCGAGCTGGCGCGCGGACACGGCCGGCTCGACGGGCCCCGGCGCGTCGTCGTCACCGGCGCCGACGGCGCGGAGACCGCGTTCGTCGCCCGGCACGCGGTGGTCGTCGCCACCGGATCCGACCCGGCGATCCCGCCGATCGTCGGGCTCGCCGAGGCGTCGCCGTGGACGAGCCGCGATGCGACGAGCGTCAAGGCGCCGCCCGAGCGGCTCGCGATCATCGGCGGCGGCTTCGTCGCGGTGGAGATGGCGACCGCCTTCGCCGGCTTCGGCACCGAGGTCACCGTGCTCGCCCGGCACGACGTGCTCGGCGACATGGAGGACTTCGTCGGCGACGCGGTCGTCGCGGGCCTGCGCGAGCTCGGCGCGACCGTGCGCCTGGGCGTGGAGCCGACGCAGGTCGAGCGCAACGGCTCGGGCGAGGTCGTGCTCACGCTCGACGACGACTCCACCGTGACGGCCGACGAGGTGCTCGTCGCCACCGGCCGCGTCCCCCGCTCCCGGTCCGTCGGCCTCGAGACGGTCGGCCTCGAGCCCGGATCCTGGCTCGACGTCGACGAGACGATGCTCGTGCGCGGCGCAGATGGCGACGGCGACTGGCTCTACGCCGTGGGCGACGTGAACCACCGCGCGCTGCTCACCCACCAGGGCAAGTACCAGGGCCGGGCCGCGGGCGACGTGATCGCCGCCCGTGCCGCCGGGCGCCCGGTCGACACCGCGCCATGGGGGGTGCACGTCGCGACCTCCGACCACGCCGCCGTGCCGGGCGTCGTGTTCGGCGAGCCCGAGGCCGTGTCGGTGGGACTCACCGAGGCGGCGGCCCGTCGTGCGGGACGCGAGGTGCGCATCGCCGACGTGCCGATGCAATCAGCGAGCGGCGCGGGCATCCTCGCCGACGGCTACGAGGGCCGCGCGCGCCTCGTCGTCGACGCGGAGCGCGACGTGGTCATCGGGGCGACGTTCGTCGGCCAGGACGTCGCGGAGCTGCTGCACAGCGCCACCATCGCGGTCGTCGGCGAAGTGCCGGTCACGCGCCTCTGGCACGCCGTGCCCGCGTTCCCGACCATGAGCGAGGTGTGGCTGCGCCTGCTCGAGGACCTCGGCCGGCCCGAGGTCGAGGCATGAGCCGGTTGGGGTTGATCGACTCCCCCATCAGCCGCGCCGGCTACTGGTGGGCGACCTTCGTCGGCTTCACCTGGGGCTTCCTCTGGAGCACCGGCCGGGTGGAGCGGCGCGGCGGGCTGATCGTCTTCACGGGCATGCCCAAGTGGACGTTCGGGCGCGGCGGCTCGTGCGTCGGCGGCTGCTACCTCACCGACCGGAACGCGGGCGACCTGGTGCTCGGGCACGAGGCCGTGCACCGCGAGCAGTGGCGCAGGTACGGCATGCTCTTCCCGCTGCTCTATCTCGTCGCCGGGCGCAATCCGCTGCGCAACCGGTTCGAGATCGAGGCCGGGCTCGAAGCGGGCGGCTACCTGCCGAGACGCCGACCGGCCCGGGCGTCGCGCGCTGCGGCATCCGGACCGGTCGATCGGAACGCGCCCCGGGGCGCGTGAGCGTCAGCCCGCCTGGGCCGCCGTCGAGAGCGAGGCCACGAGCTCGTCGAGCCCGTAGGTGAGCGAGAGGGCGGTGGGCGGCGAGACCGCGGCGATCAGCTCGGTGCCGACGACTTGCGCCACCTGGCCGCGCGAGACCGCGGGGATCGCCTGGATGGGCGCCGAGGCGAGGAACGCGTCGGCCTCCTCCTGGGTGTCGTGGTAGCTGATGACGAGGTCGCTCTCGAGCTGGTCGAGCTGCTCGTACGAGAGCGTGTAGTAGAAGGGCGAGTCGCCGTTCGCGAGCTCCGCGACGGCGGGCGCGTCCTCGAGGCCGAGCGCCGAGAGGAACTCCACGCGCGAGTCCTCGGGCGTGTAGACGTAGAACGTGCCGGCGACGTCCCACACCGCGGCGACGGTCTTGCCCGCCAGCTCGGGGTGCGCCTCGGCCTGCGCGGCGAGCTGGGCGTCGAGGTCGTCGAGCACGGCCTGCGCCTCGTCGGCGAGGCCGAGCGCGGTGCCGACGATCGTGACGGTCTCGCGCCACGGCGTGGTCCACGCCTCGTCGGGGTAGGCGACGGTCGGGGCGATCTCGCTGAGGAGCTCGTACTGCTCCTCGGTGATGCCCGAGTAGGGGGCGAGGATGACGTCGGGCGCGGCCTCGACGAGCTCCTCGTAGGGCGGCGCCTCGCCGTCGTCGGTCAGGATGATCGGCGTCTCGGCGCCGAGCTCTTCGAGCTCGTCGGCCACCCACGGGAGCACGCCGTCCTCGTTCGCGCCGTACTCCTGCTGCGCGATCGCGACGGGCACGACGCCGAGCGAGAGCGCAGCCTCGGTGCTGCCCCAGCCCCACGTGGCCACGCGCTCGGGCGCGGCGGGGATCTCGGTCTCGCCGAAGGCGTGCTCGATGGTGATCGGGAACCCCTCGCCCGCTGCGGCGTCGGAACCGGTGTCCTCGGGGGCGGCCGAGGAGCACCCGGCCAGGGCGAGGGCCGCCGCTGCGGCGGCGGCGAGGACGGCGATCGTGCGTCGGGCGTGCATGAACTCCCTTTCGAAGGTGGGGTGGATTGAGGTTAGCCTAACCTAAACTCGCGACGCCGTGAAACCCGGTGCAACGCGGCGTCGGCGGCCGCATGCGGCGTCGCAGGCGTTACCCGCACGCCGTCACAGGCGGCCTCGCACGCCGTCACGCCTGGTGGTAGCGACCGATCGGCACGATCATGGGCGAGCGCGACACCGGGTCCTCGGCGACCACGCAGTCGAGCCCGAACGCCGCGCCGACGGTATGCGCCGTCATGACCGCCGACGGCTCCCCCGCCGCCGCGATGCGCCCGCCGTCGACGACGACCAGGTGGTCGGCGTAGCGCGCGGCGAGGTTCAGCTCGTGCAGCACCATGACCACGGTCGTGCCGTGCTCGCGGTTGGACTCGGTGAGCAGGTCGAGCAGCTCGAGCTGGTGGCTCACGTCGAGGAAGCTCGTCGGCTCGTCGAGCAGCACGATGTCGGCGCGCTGGGCGAGCGCCATGGCGATCCAGACCCGCTGGCGCTGGCCGCCGGAGAGCTCCGCCACGGCGCGATCGGCGAGCTCCGACGTGCCGGTGGCCTCGAGCACCTCCGCGACGATGCGGTCGTCGTCGCTCGAGCGCCCGCCGAACCAGCCGCGGTGCGGGTGCCGCCCGCGGGAGACGAGCTCCGAGACGAGCACGCCGTCGGGCGCGACCGGCTGCTGCGGCAGCACGGCGACACGGCGGGCGAACTCCTTGGGCGCGAACGAGCGGATGTCGCGGCCGTCGAGCGTGACCCGGCCGGCCTCGGGGCGCATGAGCCGGGCGAGGCCGCGCAGGAGCGTGGACTTGCCGCTCGCGTTCGGGCCGACGATCGCGGTGATGCGGCCGTCGGGCACCTCGAGGTCGAGCGCCTCGATGACCCTGCGGCCGTCGTACGCGAGCGTGAGCGACTCGGCGCGGAGCGCACGCGGTGCTGACCGGGTCATCCGTCTGATCCCTTCCGGTTGCCCCTCGCGATGAGCCAGAGGAGGTACGGGGCGCCGATGAGGCCCGTCACGATGCCGACGGGCACGGCGATGCCGGCGAACGCGTGCTGCGCAACGAGGTCGGCCACGAGCACCATGGCGGCGCCCGTGAGCGCGGATGCTGCGAGCGCCGCGTGCCCGTGTCCCACGAGCGCCCGGGCGATGGGCGCCGACACGAGCGCGACGAACGCGATCGGCCCGGCGAGCGCGGTGGCGACGGCGACGAGCCCGACGCCGAGCAGGATCGCCGTCACGCGCGCACGGGTGGCATCGAGCCCGAGCGAGCGGGCGCTGTCGTCGGAGAGCGAGAGCAGCGGCATCCGCGGCGAGAACAGGGACGTGGCGACGAGCAGCACGGCGACCGCGCCGCCCGCCGTCGCGAGCTCGGGCCAGCCGATCGAGCCGATGCCGCCGACCATCCACACGAGCGCCTCCGAGGCCTCGCGCACCTCCGCGCGCGTGAGCAGCCAGCCGAGCAGGCCGCTCACGATCGACGCGAGGCCGATGCCGACGAGCACGAAGCGGATGCCGGTGAGCCCGTCGCGCCACGCGAGGCCCCACATGAGGCCCGCGACGACCAGCGCGCCCGCGAACGCGGCGAGCGCGACGGCCGGGCCCTCCAAGCCGAGCAGCAGCATCGAGCCGACCGCGGCGAGGCTCGCACCGCCGGTGACGCCGAGGATGTCGGGGCTCGCGAGCGCGTTGCGCAGCGTGGTCTGGAACAGCGCCCCGCCGAGCCCGAGCGCGGTGCCGGCCACGATCGCGGCGACGACGCGCGGCAGGCGCAGTCGCAGCACCACGAACTCCGCCTTCGGCGAGCCCTGGCCCGTGAGCGCGGCGAGCACGTCGCCGACCGTGAGGCCGGCCGCGCCGAGCACCATCGACGCGACGGCCGCGGCCAGCGCCACGAGCGACACGGCGACGAGCACGGATGCCGCGCGCCGCCGCCGGCGCGACCGCGCCCCCGCGACGCGCCCGGCGACGACCTCGACGGGGTCGCCCGCGGCCGCGGGTGCGACGAGCGGTGCGGCGGTCACAGCGACGCTCCCCGGCCGCGACGGACGAGCGCGATGAGGACGGGCGCGCCCACGATGGCGGCGACGATGCCCGCCTCGAGCTCGGCCGGCGCCACGACGACCCGCCCGATCACGTCGGCGGCCACGAGCACGATCGCGCCGAGCACGCCGGCCAGCGGGGTCAGCCACCGGTAGTCGGCGCCCACGAGGCCGCGGGCCGCGTGCGCCACGGCGAGCCCGAGGAGCGCGATGGGTCCCGCGAGCGACGTGGCGGTGGCCGCGAGCACGATGACGGCGACGGCGGTCACGATCCGCGTCGTCGAGAGCCGCACGCCGAGGCCGCGAGCGACGTCGTCGCCGAGCGCGAGCAGGTTCATGCGCCCCGCGAGCCAGCCCGCGAGCACGAGGCCGGCGGCGAGGAACGGCCAGAGCACGCTCGCCGTCTCGAGGCCGCGTCCGGCGAGCGAGCCGACCGACCAGAAGCGGTACTGCGAGAGCGTGCCGACGTCGCGGATGAGCAGCAACGTGATGAGCGGCGTCGTCGCGGCCGTGACGGCGGCGCCGGTCAGGGCGAGGCGGGCAGGACTCGCGCCGCCGCCCACGGAGCCGATGAGGAAGACGACGACCGCCGCCAGCGCGGCGCCGCCGAAGGCGAACCAGATGAAGCCGAACGGCGAGGCGACGCCGAGGAACGCGATGGCCGCCACGACCGCGAGCGAGGCGCCCGCGTTGATGCCGAGGAGGCCCGGATCTGCGAGCGGGTTGCGCGTGGCGCCCTGCAGGATGGCGGCCACGACGCCGAACGCGGCGCCCGCCATGATGCCGATGATCGCGCGCGGCAGCCGCAGGTCGCGCACGACGACCTGGTCGGGGTCGCCGGGCACGGGCGCGGTGAACGCCTGCACGACGACGTCGAACGGCACCTGCCTGGCGCCGATCGCGAGGCTTGCGATCGCGACGAGCGCGAGGAGACCCACGGCGATCCCGAGCGTGGCCGCCGGTGGGAGCCGTCGACGCTGCCGCCGGTCGGGCGCGCCGGTCGGGTGCGTCACCGTGGCGGTGCGCGGCATCCGTTCGACCATCCCTCGTCAGTCGAGCTCGGCGCGCCCCATGCGCCAGTAGCCCATGAACGCCACCTGACGGCGGTCGAGGCCGGCCTCGCGCACGAGGAAGCGACGGAGGGTGGTGATGGCGGTTGCCTCGCCCGCGAGCCAGGCGTAGCAGTCGCCGTCGAGGCTGTGCCCCTCTGGCACGTCCCACAGCGGCGTGCCGGGCAGGTCGTCGTGCTCGGCGGCGGCGAGCGCCGCGGCGGCCGCATCGACGTCGCTCGTCGACAGGCCGCGGGCCGCGAGGTGGCGGACGACCCAGTCGCGCACCGCGGGGACGAGCAGGCCGCCGTGCGCGCTGTCCGTCGCGGTACGCGGGAGCCAGCGCACCTCGACGCCGGCGGGGGCGCGCACGTCGAGCCGGTCGCCCTCGGCGGGCACCTCGATGAGGGCGACGCCCGAGGCGTCGGCGGGGAGCGACTCGAGGATCGACGCGATCGCGGGAGCCGCCGTCTCGTCGCCGGCGAGCAGCAGCGTGTCGACCTCGCCCGGACGCCAGTCGATGCCCACCGTGCGGCCCGGGCTCAACTCGTCGGGCCCGATGAGCACGATCTCGTCGCCGGGCGCCGCGGTGGCGGCCCACGCCGAGGCGGGGCCCGCGTCGCCGTGCGCGACGAACACGATGTCGACCTCGCGCGCTTCGGGGCGCACCGCGCGCACGGTGTAGGTGCGGAACGGGTTGCGCAGCTCGGCGGGCAGCTCGCGCCACGCGCCGTACCAGTCGTCGCCCTCGGGGAACGCCGCGAAGCCGATCTCGGGCAGCGGGAGCACGACCTTCACGCGCTGGTCGAGCCCGGCCGTGCCGAAGTCGCGGAGGTCGGCGCCGGCGAACGTGACGCTCGTGAAGTGCGGCGAGAGGCGTTCGACCCGCGACACCTGCACTCGGAAGCTGCGGTAGGCAGGGCGCTCGCGCGGGGCGGCTTCAGCGAGTGAGGTAAGCATTACCTAAGTCTTGCACACGCTCGCAGGCGTCATGAATCGCGACGTCACACGCGCGCAACGACGTCACCAGGTCGACGGATGCCGGTGCCGCCGCCGCACGCGCCGCTCCAGCTGCGCGCCCAGCGCGAAGAGCGCGGCCTCGCCGCCGGGACGACCGATGAGCTGCACGCCCATCGGCAGCCCGTCGGCGGTGTCCTCGACCGGCACGGTGATGGCGGGGAGCCCCGAGACGTTCACGAACGACGTGAACGGCGTGAACTGCACCTGCTGCGCGAAGTTCCGCTCGCCGTCCTGGGCGTCGTACCAGCCGACGGGCGGCGGCGGCGTGGCGAGCGCGGGCGTGAGCACGGCGTCGAACGAGGAGAACCGGCGGATGACGCGCTCCTCGAAGCCCGCGAGCCACGCGAGCGCCTCGGCGAGCTGTCGTGCGGACACGGCACGCCCCCGCTCGACGAGCCATCGCGTCAGGGGCTCGAGCAGCGCCTCGTCCGCGCCGTCGACGGGGATGGTGGCCGCCCCCGCCTGCCAGATCGTGCGGAACGCGTCGGGATAGCCGGGCTCGGGCTCGGGCGCCATGGCCTCGATCCCGTGGCCGAGCCGATCGAACTCGGCGATCGCCCGGTCGAGCGCCGACCGAGCCTCCTCCGACACCTCGATGTCGTAGCCGTCGTCCCACGGGGAGTCCATCATCACGCCGACCTGGAAGCGCCCCTCGCCGCGGATCGCCGCCCCGAGGTACGGTCCGTCGTCACCGGGCGCGCGCACCGCGAAGCGGTGCGCCCCCCGGGAGCCCGCCCGGGCG
>NZ_VSSB01000003.1 GCF_008122505.1 Agromyces mariniharenae
AATGAATGTCCGGCGGTGTCCTACTCTCCCACAGGGTCGCCCCTGCAGTACCATCGGCGCTGCGAGTCTTAGCTTCCGGGTTCGGAATGTGTCCGGGCGTTTCCCTCGCGCTATGGCCGCCGAAACTCTGGTACCAGCACCACCCGACATGTGTGTGGGGGTGTGGTGGTCTCGGTTGCACGTACCCCCTTGGCCAACCGTGGTTGGTGCGGGGTGTGCGGGTCTGTGTTGAGTTTGTGTGTGTTGTGTTGTGTTTCCGTCTGTTGGGAACCACAGAGTGGACGCGAGCAATCCTGTTCCACGCACCACCGCCTTACAACGTGGTGTGTGTAGTGATTGTCAAGTTATCGGCTTATTAGTACCGGTCAGCTGCACAAGTCGTTAGTCCTTGCTTCCACATCCGGCCTATCAACCCAGTCGTCTGGCTGGGAGCCTCTCCCCCGAAGGGATGGAAATCTCATCTCGAGGCCGGCTTCCCGCTTAGATGCTTTCAGCGGTTATCCATCCCGAACGTAGCTAACCAGCGGTGCTCCTGGCGGAACAACTGGCACACCAGAGGTTCGTCCAACCCGGTCCTCTCGTACTAGGGTCAGATCCTCTCAAATTTCCTGCGCGCGCAGAGGATAGGGACCGAACTGTCTCACGACGTTCTAAACCCAGCTCGCGTACCGCTTTAATGGGCGAACAGCCCAACCCTTGGGACCTACTCCAGCCCCAGGATGCGACGAGCCGACATCGAGGTGCCAAACCATGCCGTCGATATGGACTCTTGGGCAAGATCAGCCTGTTATCCCCGAGGTACCTTTTATCCGTTGAGCGACAGCGCTTCCACAAGCCACTGCCGGATCACTAGTCCCGACTTTCGTCCCTGCTCGACCTGTCAGTCTCACAGTCAAGCTCCCTTGTGCACTTACACTCGCCACCTGATTGCCAACCAGGTTGAGGGAACCTTTGGGCGCCTCCGTTACTTTTTGGGAGGCAACCGCCCCAGTTAAACTACCCACCAGGCACTGTCCCTGAACCGGATCACGGTTCGAAGTTAGATATCCAGAGTGACCAGAGTGGTATTTCAACAATGACTCCACGAACACTGGCGTGCCCGCTTCAAAGTCTCCCACCTATCCTACACAAGCCACACCGAACACCAATACCAAGCTGTAGTAAAGGTCACGGGGTCTTTCCGTCCTTCTGCGCGTAACGAGCATCTTTACTCGTACTGCAATTTCGCCGAGTTCGCGGTTGAGACAGCTGGGAAGTCGTTACGCCATTCGTGCAGGTCGGAACTTACCCGACAAGGAATTTCGCTACCTTAGGATGGTTATAGTTACCACCGCCGTTTACTGGGGCTTAAATTCTCAGCTTCGCCTTGCGGCTAACCGGTCCTCTTAACCTTCCAGCACCGGGCAGGCGTCAGTCCGTATACATCGTCTTGCGACTTGGCACGGACCTGTGTTTTTAGTAAACAGTCGCTTCCCACTGGTCTCTGCGGCCACTCCACGCTTCCCCTGGCAAGCAGGTTCACGCTTCGGGCCCCCCTTCTCCCGAAGTTACGGGGGCATTTTGCCGAGTTCCTTAACCACGATTCTCTCGATCTCCTCGGTATTCTCTACCTGACCACCTGAGTCGGTTTGGGGTACGGGCGGCTGGAACCTCGCGTCGATGCTTTTCTCGGCAGCATAGGATCACCCACTTTTCATCCGCATCGCGTCTCAGCCTGTATGAGCGACGGATTTGCCTATCGCTCGGCCTACACGCTTGCCCCGGGACAACCATCGCCCGGGCTGGGCTACCTTCCTGCGTCACACCTGTTAATACGCTCACTCCACCAGACGGGGTCGCATGCCGCCCCGCGCATCACCCCGAAGGGATCCGCACGGCTTGGGATGCTTAGCACTTCTGATCTCGTGTGGGCGGTTCTTCGCCGGTACGGGAATATCAACCCGTTGTCCATCGACTACGCCTGTCGGCCTCGCCTTAGGTCCCGACTTACCCAGGGCAGATTAGCTTGACCCTGGAACCCTTGGTCTTCCGGAGGACGGGTTTCTCACCCGTCTTTCGCTACTCATGCCTGCATTCTCACTCGTGTGCCGTCCACGGCTGGTTTCCACCGCCGCTTCACCCGGCACACGACGCTCTCCTACCCATCAACACGGCTGGACCACGAAGGCCTACCACAAATGTCAATGCCACAACTTCGGTGGCGTGCTTGAGCCCCGTTACATTGTCGGCGCGGAATCACTTGACCAGTGAGCTATTACGCACTCTTTCAAGGGTGGCTGCTTCTAAGCCAACCTCCTGGTTGTCTGTGCAACTCCACATCCTTTCCCACTTAGCACGCGCTTAGGGACCTTAGTTGGTGGTCTGGGTTGTTTCCCTCTCGACGATGAAGCTTATCCCCCACCGTCTCACTGCTGCGCTCTCACTTACCGGCATTCGGAGTTTGGCTGACGTCAGTAACCTGTTGGGGCCCATCGGCCATCCAGTAGCTCTACCTCCGGCAAGAAACACGCAACGCTGCACCTAAATGCATTTCGGAGAGAACCAGCTATCACGAAGTTTGATTGGCCTTTCACCCCTATCCACAGCTCATCCCCTCCATTTTCAACTGAAGTGGGTTCGGTCCTCCACGACGTCTTACCGTCGCTTCAACCTGGCCATGGATAGATCACTTCGCTTCGGGTCTAGGACCTGCGACTGAATCGCCCTATTCAGACTCGCTTTCGCTACGGCTACCCCACACGGGTTAACCTCGCCACAGATCACTAACTCGCAGGCTCATTCTTCAAAAGGCACGCCGTCACAGCTACAAGGCTGCTCCGACGGTTTGTAAGCAAACGGTTTCAGGTACTATTTCACTCCCCTCCCGGGGTACTTTTCACCTTTCCCTCACGGTACTTGTCCGCTATCGGTCATCTGGGAGTATTTAGGCTTATCAGGTGGTCCTGACAGATTCACACGGGATTTCTCGGGCCCCGTGCTACTTGGGATCCCCTTCCGGCCGGCATGGCATTTCAGCTACGGGACTCACACCCACTCTGGTCCGGCTTTCAATCCGGTTCGCCTATACCACACACGTCACCGCCGCTGTCCGGCAGAACAGCACGAAAGGTCCCACAACCCCGACCATGCAACCCCTGCCGGGTATCACACATGACCGGTTTAGCCTCATCCGCTTTCGCTCGCCACTACTCACGGAATCACGGTTGTTTTCTCTTCCTGTGGGTACTGAGATGTTTCACTTCCCCACGTTCCCTCTACCCGCCCTATACATTCAGGCGGGAGTCACCAGGTCACCCAAAGGGCCTGGCGGGGTTTCCCCATTCGGAAATCCTCGGATCACAGCTCGTTTATCAGCTCCCCGAGGCTTATCGCAGATTACGACGTCCTTCTTCGGCTCCAGATGCCAAGGCATCCACCGTTTGCTCTTAGAAACTTGAAATCACATGAGTTCGATCGAATCCGCCCCAGCCGAAGCCAGGGCAAAAGATTGACCAGTGAATACACCAGACAACACCCCGAAGGATGCGCCCGGCGACTCACCTTTGTGATCGACCCCGAAGGGTCAATCTAAGATGCTCGCGTCCACTATGTAGTTCTCAACAGACGGCCAGAACCCCCACACCCGACGACCCACGGTCATCATCGGTGAAGGTCTGAAGAAACCATCACCCCCCGCCACTCTCACAAGCGCGGGGGTTGTCCGGTCCCTCAGGACCCAACAGCGTGCACGCACCCAACCCGCCGGCCCCGATCGTTCCAACCCCCCGAAGGAGGCGTACTGAACCAGAACCCTTGAACCTGGATGCCTATGTCAATGTTCCACCCATGAGCAGCCGGCAGACACGTTCGGTCTGACCCGGCATGCCTGGAACACCCTGCGGTGCCCAGATGCTCCTTAGAAAGGAGGTGATCCAGCCGCACCTTCCGGTACGGCTACCTTGTTACGACTTAGTCCTAATCACCGATCCCACCTTCGACGGCTCCCTCCACAAGGGTTAGGCCACCGGCTTCGGGTGTTACCGACTTTCATGACTTGACGGGCGGTGTGTACAAGGCCCGGGAACGTATTCACCGCAGCGTTGCTGATCTGCGATTACTAGCGACTCCGACTTCATGAGGTCGAGTTGCAGACCTCAATCCGAACTGAGACCGGCTTTTTGGGATTCGCTCCGCCTTACGACATCGCAGCCCTTTGTACCGGCCATTGTAGCATGCGTGAAGCCCAAGACATAAGGGGCATGATGATTTGACGTCATCCCCACCTTCCTCCGAGTTGACCCCGGCAGTCTCACATGAGTTCCCACCATGACGTGCTGGCAACATGCGACGAGGGTTGCGCTCGTTGCGGGACTTAACCCAACATCTCACGACACGAGCTGACGACAACCATGCACCACCTGTATACGAGTGTCCAAAGAGTTCTACATTTCTGCAGCGTTCTCGTATATGTCAAGCCTTGGTAAGGTTCTTCGCGTTGCATCGAATTAATCCGCATGCTCCGCCGCTTGTGCGGGCCCCCGTCAATTCCTTTGAGTTTTAGCCTTGCGGCCGTACTCCCCAGGCGGGGCGCTTAATGCGTTAGCTACGACACGGAAACCGTGGAAAGGTCCCCACATCTAGCGCCCAACGTTTACGGCGTGGACTACCAGGGTATCTAATCCTGTTCGCTCCCCACGCTTTCGCTCCTCAGCGTCAGTTACGGCCCAGAGAACTGCCTTCGCCATCGGTGTTCCTCCTGATATCTGCGCATTCCACCGCTACACCAGGAATTCCATTCTCCCCTACCGCACTCCAGTCTGCCCGTACCCACTGCAGACCCGAGGTTGAGCCTCGGGATTTCACAGCAGACGCGACAAACCGCCTACGAGCTCTTTACGCCCAATAATTCCGGACAACGCTCGGACCCTACGTATTACCGCGGCTGCTGGCACGTAGTTAGCCGGTCCTTTTTCTGCAAGTACCGTCAAGGCCGAAGCCCCTTCTTCCTTACTAAAAGCGGTTTACAACCCGAAGGCCGTCATCCCGCACGCGGCGTTGCTGCATCAGGCTTGCGCCCATTGTGCAATATTCCCCACTGCTGCCTCCCGTAGGAGTCTGGGCCGTGTCTCAGTCCCAGTGTGGCCGGTCACCCTCTCAGGCCGGCTACCCGTCGACGCCTTGGTGAGCCATTACCTCACCAACAAGCTGATAGGCCGCGAGTCCATCCCAGACCGAAAAACTTTCCACCCCACACCATGCGGTGCAAGGTCCTATCCGGTATTAGCTCCGATTTCTCGGGGTTATCCCAGAGTCCAGGGCAGGTTACTCACGTGTTACTCACCCGTTCGCCACTAATCCCCAGCAGCAAGCTGCCAGTTCATCGTTCGACTTGCATGTGTTAAGCACGCCGCCAGCGTTCGTCCTGAGCCAGGATCAAACTCTCCAAAAAAAATGTTCAACCAACACCCCGAAGAGCGCCGGTCAAGAGTTGACCTCTGACAGACAGAACAATCAATACTGACTGTCCATCAATCCAAAGGAATCCCACCA